>CAIOUK010000191.1 GCA_903861445.1 uncultured Verrucomicrobia subdivision 3 bacterium | reverse complement strand
CATCGGCCGCTCCATCCGCGCCGCGATTGACCTCGAAAAAATCGGTGCCCGCACCATCTGCGTGGATTGCGACGTTTTGCAAGCCGATGGCGGCACACGAACCGCTGCAATCACGGGCGCTTTCGTGGCCTTGTCGCTCGCGGTGAATAAATTGATCGTCGAAAAGAAAATTTCAGAAAACCCGATTCTTTCCGGCATCGCCGCCGTCAGCGTCGGCATCGTGAAAGACGCGGCGCTGCTGGATTTGTGCTACACCGAGGATGTCGGTGCCGCCGTGGACATGAATCTGGTGATGAATTCACGCGGCGAATTCATCGAACTGCAAGGCACCGGCGAAGAGGCGACGTTCACCGACACGCAACTGGCGGAACTGCTCGCGCTCGGAAAAATCGGCATCAAAGAACTGCTCGCCGCGCAACAAACCGCCATTGCCCAAGGCTAAAAAACATGGCGAAGAAATCTCCCAAAAAATCTCCGCGCAAACACATTCCGCAGCCGCCCGCGACGCGGCTGTTGCTCATCCGTCACGGTGAGGTCGAGGCGCGTTATCAGGGCATTTTCGGCGGGCGCATTGACATGAACCTTTCGCCGCGCGGCAAGCGGCAGGCAAAAATTCTCGCGGATTACCTGCACGTCAAAACGATTGATGCCGTCTATGCCAGCCCGATGAAGCGCGTCCAGCAGACGCTCGCGCCGACGCTCAAGACCCACGGACATACGCAGACAATTTTCCACGATCTGCGCGAAATTGATTTTGGCGATTGGACCGGCAAAAACTGGACCACCGTGCGGGATACATTTAATTTTGCCGTCCACGAATGGCTGGAGCAAATCGAACATCCTGGCGCCCCCAACGGTGAAAACTGGAAAGCTTTTCGCACCCGACTGGAGCCGTGCCTGCGTGAAATCGTCAATAAACACAAGGGCCAAAACGTGGCAGTCTTCTGTCACGGCGGCGTCATCCGCGCGCTGCTGGCCATCCTGCTGGAACTGCCGCTGCCGAAGACCAATTCGTTTGAGGTGGAATACGCCAGCATCACGCAGGTGGCGCTGCATCCGCACATGGCGGAGATCGAGCTGCTGAATTTTACACCGTGGCGCGATCTTGTCGCATAAAATGAAAAAAAACAAACCACTCTGGCGCGTGTCCGTGACCACTTCGTTGGAAGCCGAGGACGCCGTGACCGAAATGCTCGGCGAACTTTTTGACGCGACGGCGGCTTCGTATTTCAATCTGGAAACCGGCGTCAGCACCATCAGCGTTTTCCACGATGAGCAGCCGGATGCAAAAGAATTAAGCACTGAAATTGCCGCCGAATTGAAGCGGATTGAAAATTGCGGACTTAAAATTGGCGCGGGCAAAATTGAAATCGCCAAGGTGAAACGCGAGGATTGGAAGGAATCTTGGAAACGCCATTTTCATCCGATGGAAATTGGTCATTCGCTGCTCGTCAAACCAAGCTGGAGCAAAAAGCGTCCGCGCAAAAATCAAGCGGTCGTCATTCTCGATCCCGGCTTGAGCTTCGGCACCGGCCAGCATCCGACGACTTCATTTTGCCTGAACCAAATTGTAGCGGCGGTCTGTGACCGCCGAGAACGGCGCTCACAGAGCGCCGCTACAACCAAATCCTTTTTGGACATCGGAACCGGTTCGGGAATTCTGGCGATCGCGGCGGCCAAGTTGGGTTATCAGCCGGTGCACGCGTTTGATTTCGACCCGGAAGCCGTGCGCGTGGCGAAGGAGAACACACGCAAAAACCGCGTGGATGGCAAAATAAAACTGACGCGCGGTGACGTCACAAAGTTGCCGTTGAAACCGGCGCGGCCATACGAATTGGTCTGCGCCAATCTGATTTCCAACCTGCTCATCGCCGAACGGCGGCGGATTGTGAACCGTTTGAAGCCGGGTGGGACTTTGGTTCTGGCGGGGATTCTGGCGGTGGAATTTCACGAAGTGCGGGCGGCGTTTGAAAAATTGGGTTTGAAACTAACCGCCAAACGCGTGGAAAATGAGTGGTGCTCTGGTTCTTTTTGTTTTAGTTGAAAAATTTTGAACAGATGCGAGGGTGTGGCGTCTGATAGTTTGTAGGTTTTGAAGCGAATTTCGGGCGGACGGCGGTTGGCATTGTTTACGCTGTCAGTCCGATGTCGGTAGAAACAAAGGAAAAATGCTATGATGAAAACGATCGAAGCCATGGGCGAAGCGATTCGCAACCCCAAACATCCGTTCCGCAAAGCCGAACATCATTCCAAAAAATCCCTCAAAAACCGCCACGAGCGGCGCAAAATCAGGGAATACCTGCATCTCGGCGACTGGATGACCGAGGAAGCGGTTTGAAGACGGCGGCGAGCAATCGCCGCCTTTTTCATTTCTGGCAGTCGGGGCAGACGCCAAAAAACTCAAGCCGGTGGGTCACGGCTTGAAAGCGGTTTTTACTCGCGATTTG
>CAIOUK010000190.1 GCA_903861445.1 uncultured Verrucomicrobia subdivision 3 bacterium | reverse complement strand
TACACGCTCGATTATTTTGAGAAGACTTTTTCCGACTTTCAGGAATTGCACGGCGATCGTTTATTTGCCGAGGATCGCGCGATGGTTTGCGGTTTTGCCAAACTCGGCGAACACCGCGTTCTTGCCATCGGCACGCAAAAAGGCCGTGATACGAAGGAAAACATTTTGCGCAACTTCGGCTCCGCGCACCCCGAGGGCTACCGCAAGGCGCTCCGCCTGATGCGGCTGGCGAACAAATTTGGTCTGCCCATCATCACGCTGATTGACACGGCGGGCGCTTATCCCGGTGTCGCGGCTGAAGAGCGCCACATCGCCGAGGCCATCGCCGTCAACCTGCGCGAAATGACGTTGCTCGAAGTGCCGATCATCGCCTGCGTCATCGGCGAAGGCGGTTCCGGCGGCGCGCTCGGCATCGGCGTGGCGGACCGCGTGTTGATTTTGGAGAACGCCTATTATTCCGTCATCAGCCCGGAAGGTTGCGCGGCGATTTTGTGGAAAGACCGCGCCAACGCCGCCAAGGCCGCCGCCGCGCTCAAAATCACGGCGAAAGATTTGCTGCAACTCAAGCTGGTGGATGAAATTGTGCCCGAACCGCTCGGCGGCGCGCACACCGATCCGACGATCATCGCGGCGACGTTGAAAACACACCTGCTCAAAAATCTTGAGGAAGTGCTGGCCCTGCCGGTGGCCGAGCGGTTGAAAACCCGCTATGCCAAATTCCGCGCCCACGGCCATTTTACCGAGAAGGCGGATGACGCCGCCGAAATGAAGCCGGCCAAAAAATCTACCGAGCCGGTGGCCGCCTGATCATGCTTTATCCTTTTGTCTTTCGGCCGATTTTCAAAGACCGCATCTGGGGCGGACGCGAATTGGAACGGCTTTACGACAAAAAAATTCCCGCCGGCCAGCCCATTGGCGAATCATGGGAAATCTCCGACCGGCCCGGTGATGCCAGCGTCATCGCCAACGGCCCGCTGGCCGGAAAAAATCTCCGCTGGCTGATGGAAAATCACGCGGCGGAAATACTCGGCGACGCCAAGCCAGCGGCAGAAGGCCGCTTTCCCCTGCTCTGCAAAATTCTCGACGCGCGCGAAAAATTGTCGCTGCAAGTCCATCCGCCGGCGAACAAGGCGAAGGAGTTAAACGGTGAGCCGAAGACGGAAATGTGGTTCATCGCTGACGCCGCGCCGGACGCGAGTTTGTATGTCGGTCTCAAGCGCGGCGTGACGCGCACGGAGTTTGAGAAAAAGATTTCCGACGGCACCGTGGCGGATTGTTTCCACCGCATCGCGGTCAAAGCCGGCGACACGATGTTTTTGCCCAGCGGCCGTGTGCACGCCATTGGCGAGGGTTTGGTGATTTTTGAGATCCAGCAAAATTCAGACACGACCTATCGCGTGTTCGACTGGAACCGCGTCGGTCTCGACGGCCAGCCGCGCGAGTTGCACGTCGCGCAATCGCTGGCGAGCATTGACTTCAATGACTTCGAGCCGAAGCTGGTGCCGGCAAATTACCGCAGCGGACCGAATTTCAAATTCCGCCAGTTGGTGGAAGACCCGCTGTTCAACGTGCAGGAACTGGTGTTTGAAAACGCCGGTTCCGTGAAGCTGGCCGGCCAATATTTACGAATTATCGCCCTCACGAAAGGCGCAGCGACGATTGCTAATGACGGTAGCGGAGTTGTCACGCAACTGAAACCGGGAGATTTTTGTCTAATTCCCGCAAGCCTGAAAAACGTAACGCTCAAGACGGCGGCGAATACTGCATTCCTCGTCACCGAGGCGAACTGAAATTTAATTCCACGAAAGGTCTTCCGGCGTCTGCGCGAGCAGTTTATTTTTCCAACCGCCTTTGCGCTGCAAAACTTTTTGCCAGAGCGCTTCCGGCGGCGTTTCAAAGACGAGTTCCAGCGAGGCGGGAAACGTCAGCCAGGATTTGCGCTTCATTTCCATTTCAAGCTGGCCGGGACTCCAGCCGGAATAACCGGCAAACATCCGCACTTTTTTTGTCGCGGAAAACGCTTCGCCAATTTCGAGCAAATCGTCGAGCGAATGGCCGAGCGCGAGGTTCGGCAGCACGTCGGCGTCGGGAATGAAACTGTCGGTGTGCAGGTAGCTCAACGCGCCGGGTTGCACTGGGCCGCCCAGAAATAGCGGCGCGGTTTTGAGCGTCTCGGGCAAGTCAGCGATGATCAGGTCGCCGACGGTCTTGCCAACGGTGCGATTCAGCACCAGACCAAACGCGCCTTCGGCATCGTGTTTGCAGACGAGCAGGACGGTGTGCTGGAAAAACGAGCCGCCCAACTGCCCGCTGTCGAGCAGCAACTGCCCTTGCAAAGATTTCTTTTTCTCGCCCATCGTCAGCTTTAATCTGCCCCAAGTTCAGGCGGCTGGCAAAATAGAAAATTGTCTCCGTTTGATTTTTTTGCCGAAGGTTGCCATCCTCGGTGTCATCAATATGAAAATATTATTTGCCTCGGCAATTTTTCTGGCCTCGCTGCTTTTATCTCGCGCAGAAATGCAAACCGCGATTCCGCTCTGGCCGGACGGCGCGCCGGGCGCACTGGGCACCAACGCCTACGACATTCCAACGGTCACGCCGTATCTGCCGGACGGCACGAATGCCACCGGCGCGGCGATGGTCATCTGTCCCGGCGGCGGTTATGGCGTGCTCGCAGCGCATGAGGGCAAAGATTACGCGCTCTGGCTGAATCAGCACGGAATCACTTGTTTCGTGTTGAAATACCGGCTTGGCTCAAAAGGCTACCGGCATCCCGCGATGCTGAATGACGCGGCTCGCGCACTGCGCTGGGTGCGGGCGCACGCAGCGGATTACAAAGTTGATTCGCACCGCGTCGGCATCATCGGTTCGTCGGCCGGCGGCCATCTGGCTTCGACGCTGCTGACGCACTTTGACGCCGGCGATACCAATTCCTCGGATGTCGTGGAGCGGCAAAGCTCGCGCCCCGATCTGGGAATCCTGTGCTACGCCGTGATTTCAACGGGCGAATTCGCCCATAAGGGTTCGATACAAAATCTGCTGGGCACAAATCCCGCGCCGGAATTGTTGCGGCTCCTTTCCAATGAATTGCAGGTGACCACCAACACCCCGCCGTGTTTTCTGTGGACAACCTTTGAGGACAATGGCGTGCCTATGGAAAACACGCTGCTGTTCGCCGAGGCGCTGCGGAAAAATCATGTGCCGTTCGACCTGCATGTTTATGAAAAAGGCCGGCATGGCATTGGTTTGAAAGACAAACCACCCTTCACACATCCGCATCCATGGGCCAATGACTGCCTGTTCTGGCTGAAGGAACAGGGCTTCGTGAAATAAAAGGACGGCAGAATTTAATCCTGCCGTCCATTTGGAGAATTGAAAGGGTCAGACTTTGCGCCGACGCAGCGCCAACAAGGCTCCCACGCCGCCGATCATCAACGCCCAAGTCTGCGGTTCCGGCACGTCGGTTACAATGGTCAGGCTCCAATCTACAATCATAGATTGCCCGCCGCCATTGGCCAGATCAGCGACAAAAAGCGTCCACTCACCGTTGGGATCCGTGTTGTTGAACAGGTTGAAATTTCCGGCGGTGGTTCCATCGTAGGCACTGCCGGCGGAATTTGGCGATATCGTCGCCCCGTCCGGCGCCCAAGAACCGATCAGTTGGCCGCCGCTGAGGGTGTAGCTGCCAGCCTGATAAAAATGAAGATCCGAAGCGCCGTTGGTCAAGGTGATGTTAAAGCCGGAATCGCTATAGCCAAAATCATTGGCGCTGCTCAAGCCCACGCGATTTAGCAACACCAGAGTGGTGCTATTAGGCCCCACCAGATAGGCATATAAATCACCGTTATATCCGCCGGTGATGTCCAGATTCAAACTCATGCTGCTGATGGTGCCGGTCAAACCGCTGAAGGTGGTTTGGGAAACCAACCCGACCGGATTGCCGTCCGGAATGTTTTGATTAACCGTCACCGTGCCGGTGAAATTGGTTTGCGCTTCCGAAGAACCAGCCAGCAATAAAGATGCCGCAGCCAAACCGGCCAGCCATGCATACTTTATTGTTTTCATCAAAATGAAACGGCTAAATTTTTGTTATTGGGAATGCCCTTTCAGATAAGCTTCTCATTTTTCAAATCAATGACGAAACATCTGTAACGATGCACTCTTGTTAAAGATAATGTGCGTCAATCTCGCGCATAACCAACCTTGTTTCAAGGGAAAAATCCCCCAGCGTCGGCAGGTTTTGCAGCTAAATTTCGTAAACCCTAGATTTTCGGCCTATTTCATGAACAGCAGAAACATAGATTTCACCTGTCCGTAACAATAACCGCAGGCAACTTGGTCAAAAACTGCGTAAAAATTTAGGACGGGGTTAATCCGATCGGAACAATGAATTCATCAACCGATACCGACGCGCTTGCCAGCTTTGCGCGCCGTGTATTGCGCGCCAATCCATTTGTAGGTGGCCGCAAGGCCTTTGTCCAAGGTGGTGGACGGTTCCCATTTCAAAACTTTTTTGATGAAGGTGTTGTCCGAGTTGCGACCGGCCACGCCCTTCGGTGCGTCTAGTTTGTAACTGCGCTTGAGCTTCACGCCGGCGATGCGCTCGATCTTACTCACCAATCCGTTAATGGAAACCAGTTCGCTCGATCCGAGATTGATGGGCGTCGCGATCAGCTCGTCGCAATGCGTGATCATGTCGATGCCCTTCACGCAATCGTCAATATACATGAAGCTGCGCGTCTGCGTGCCGTCGCCCCAGATGTTGATGCTCAAATCTTTTTTATCAATCGCCTCGATGGTCTTGCGGCAAATCGCGGCGGGTGCCTTTTCACGACCGCCGTCCCAGGTGCCGTTCGGGCCGTAAACATTGTGGAAACGCGCAATGAAGGTCTTCATGCCGCGCTCGTGCCAGTATTCCTCGCAGAACATTTCGGAAACTAATTTTTCCCAGCCGTAGCCGCGTTCCGCCATCGCCGGATACGCGTCGGATTCCTTGAGTGCGCGCACTTTGGGATCTTTCTGGAGGTCGGTGTTGTAAGCGCAGGCTGACGAGGAATAAAAATACCGGCGCGCACCCGCTTTGTAAGCCGCCTCAATCATGTGTGTGTTGATGAGAATTGAGCGCAAACATTCCACGCGGAATTTTTCGATGAAACCCATGCCGCCCATGTCGGCGGCCAGATTGTAAACCTCCACCGCCCCCTCGCACACGCGATGACAATTCGCCTCGACGCTCACATCCAGACAAATGTTCTCGACGCCGGGGACGTGCAGATACCATTCGTAAACCGGCTTCTTATCCACCGCGCGAATGTTGGTAAAACCCTTCTTGGTGAAATAAAGCGCGAGGTTGCCGCCGATGAATCCGCCCGCGCCGGTGATGACGATCAAATCATCTTTCTTGGTGGCTGGACTTTTTTCTACAACTCGTTTGGTGTGTTGCATAAGTATTGGTCAAAAATGTTTGCGATGAAGAAACAGCATATTTCTTTTCTGCCCGCGCACAAGTTCAGAACTGGTGCGCGCCCAACACATTTCCTCGACAGCCGCCGGATGCAAATTAAAATCCGGCCATGACTAAACCGACTTTGCTCGTTCTCGCCGCCGGCATGGGCAGCCGCTATGGCGGCCTCAAACAGATTGATCCCGTCGGCCCCAACGGCGAAACCATCATTGACTACTCCGTTTACGATGCGCTGCGCGCCGGTTTCGGCAAGCTCGTCTTCGTCATCCGCAAGGACATCGAGCAGACTTTTCGCGAAGTCATCGGCGCGCGGTTCGAGTCGCGCATCGCCGTCGAATACGTTTTTCAGGAACTCGACAAGCTGCCCGCACCTTACAAATTGCCCGAAGGCCGCACCAAACCGTGGGGCACCACGCACGCGATTTTGATGGCGCAGGATGCCATCAAGGGACCCTTCGCCGCCATCAACGCCGATGATTTTTACGGCCAGCACGCCTACAAAATTCTTGCGCAGCATCTCACTTCCGGCACGCCGGACTACGCGATGGTCGGTTTCATTTTGAAAAACACCCTGTCAGACCACGGCAGCGTGGCGCGCGGCGTCTCGCGCGTGGACGCGAACAATTATCTCCCGCACATCGTCGAGATGACGAAGATCGAGCGCGACGGCAGCGGCGCGAAAAAC
>CAIOUK010000189.1 GCA_903861445.1 uncultured Verrucomicrobia subdivision 3 bacterium | reverse complement strand
GTTCACGGCGTCGCAGGGTTTGCTGCTGATGATTCCGAACATGTTCAAGATCGCCGGCGAACTTCTGCCGACGGTATTTCATGTCACCGCGCGCACGGTGGCCACGCACGCGCTCTCCATCTTCGGCGATCATAGCGACGTGATGGCCTGTCGCTCCACCGGCTGGGGCATGATTTCCGCGAACTCCGTGCAGGAGACGATGGATTTCGCGCTTATCTCGCAGGCGGCGACGCTGCGGTCACGCCTGCCGTTCATCCATTTCTTCGACGGCTTCCGCACGTCGCACGAAGTTTCCAAGATTGAATTGCTCGATGAGGCGGTCATCCGCGCGTTGATTGACGACAAGCTCATCGCTGCGCACCGTGCAAACTCGATGACGCCGGACAAACCGGTTCTCCGTGGCACGGCGCAGAATCCTGATGTGTTTTTCCAAGGGCGCGAGGCGGCGAACGCGTTTTACACCGCATGCCCCAACATCGTGCAGAAGGTCATGGACGAATTCGCCGCATTGACCGGGCGCAGTTACAATTTGTTTGATTACGTCGGTGCGAAAGACGCGGAGCGCGTCATCGTGCTGATGGGTTCCGGAGCCGAAGCCGCGCATGAAGCGGTGGACGCGCTGGTCGCCAAGGGCGAGAAAGTCGGTATCTTGAAAGTGCGTTTGTATCGTCCGTTCGACGGCAAGCGGTTCATCGCCGCCCTGCCCGCTTCGGTCAAAAAAATCGCGGTGCTCGACCGCACGAAGGAACCGGGCGCGACGGGCGACCCGCTGTATCAAGATTGCGTCACGGCGTTGATGGAAGAAACCGCCGCAGGCCGTTCGCATTTGAAAACGCTGCCGCAGATTTTGACGGGCCGCTACGGTTTGTCCTCGAAGGAATTCACGCCGGCGATGGTCAAGGCGGTGTTTGACAATCAGTCCGTGGCTGCGCCGAAGAATCATTTTGTGGTCGGCATCAATGACGACGTCAACCACACGAGTCTGGACTACGACGCGAATTTCTCCACGGAACCGGCGAACGTCGTCCGCGCGCTGTTCTTCGGCCTCGGTGCCGACGGCACGGTGGGTGCGAATAAAAACTCCATCAAGATCATCGGCGAGGAAACGGCCAACTACGCGCAGGGCTATTTCGTGTATGACTCGAAGAAGTCCGGCTCGATGACCGTGTCGCATTTGCGCTTCGGTCCGCAGCCGATTCGTTCTTCCTATCTCATCACCAGTTCCAACTTCGTCGCATGCCACTTGCCGGTGTTCCTCGAACGCTACGAAATGCTGCGCACGCTGGTGGAAGGCGGAACGTTCCTATTGAACACGCCACGCTCAAAAGATGAAATCTGGGCGACGCTGCCGACGCCGGTGCAACAGACGTTGCTCGCGAAGAAGGCGAAATTTCACGTCATCAACGCCACGAAAGTCGCGCGCGAAAGCGGCATGGGCGGCCGCATCAACACCATCATGCAGGTCTGTTTCTTCGCGCTCTCCGGTGTGCTACCCAAAGACGAGGCGATCACGGCGATTAAAAATTCCATCAAGAAAACCTACGGCAAGAAGGGCGACGAAGTCGTCCAGATGAACTTGAAAGCCGTGGACAACACGCTCGCCAATCTGCACGAAGTCATCGTGACCAACCACAAGGTGAACGGCGCGGGACCGTTGCTCCCGTCCATCACGGCGAACGCGCCGGCCTTCGTCCGCAACGTCCTCGGCAAGATTGCCAGCGGCGACGGCGACGAACTGCCTGTCAGCGCGTTCCCGAACAACGGCTCTTTCCCGACCGCGACGGCGCAATATGAGAAGCGTAATCTCGCGCTGGAAATTCCGGTGTGGGACGAAAAAACCTGCATCCAATGCTTGAAATGCGTAGCGATTTGTCCGCACGCGACAATTCGCGCGAAGGTATATTCGCCGGCGGAATTGAAGGATGTGCCGCCGACGTTCAAGAGTTGCGACTCGCGCGTGCCGGAATTCAAGGGCATGAAATTCTCGCTGCAAGTCGCGGCGGAAGATTGCACCGGCTGCAACATCTGCGTCGAAGTCTGCCCGGCAAAAAACAAGACCGAGGCGAAACTCAAGGCCATCAATATGCGCCCGCAGGCGCCACTGCGCGATGCGGAAGTGGTGAACTGGGATTATTTTCTCAAGCTGCCGGAGATGGATCGCACCAAGATTAAAAACTCCTCGCTGCGTCAGCAACAGTTGTTGCAACCGCTCTTCGAGTTCAGCGGCGCGTGCGCCGGTTGCGGCGAAACGCCCTACATAAAGATGCTCACGCAGTTGTTCGGCGACCGCATGGTCGTGGCCAACGCGACGGGCTGCTCTTCGATTTACGGCGGTAATTTGCCGACCACACCTTACGCCAAGGACAGTTCCGGACGCGGCCCGACGTGGTGTAATTCGTTGTTCGAGGACAATGCGGAATTCGGTCTCGGCTTCCGCGTCTCAATTGACCAGCAGAAACATTTCGCCGAAGAACTGCTCAAGAAAATTTCGCCGCAAATCGGCGATGAACTGGTCACGCAAATTCTCCTCGCCGATCAAAGCGACGAGGCCGGCATCGCCGACCAGCGCGAACGCGTTGAGGCGTTGAAGAAAAAATTGCCGGGGATTGACAAGCCCGAAGCGAAGTTGCTGATTCCGCTCGCCGATATGCTCGTGAAGAAGAGCGTGTGGATTCTCGGCGGCGACGGCTGGGCTTACGACATCGGCTACGGCGGCTTGGATCACGTCCTCGCCAGCGGCCACAAGGTCAACGTGCTGGTCATGGACACGGAAGTTTATTCCAACACCGGTGGCCAATGCTCCAAAGCCACGCCGCGCGGGGCGATTGCGAAATTCGCCGCCGCCGGCAAACCGGCGGGCAAGAAAGATCTCGGCCTCATCGCCATGAGCTACGGCAACATCTACGTCGCCAGCGTCGCGATGGGCGCGAAGGACGAACACACGTTGAAGGCGTTCATCGAGGCTGAGTCTTATCCTGGCCCGTCGCTCATCATCGCTTACAGCCATTGTATCGCGCAGGGCATCGCGCTGGATCAGGGCATCGGCGCGAAGCAGCAGAAACTGCTGGTGGACTCCGGCCAATGGCTGCTTTACCGCTACGACCCACGCCGGGCCGAACGCGGCGAGAACCCGTTGCAACTTGATTCCGGCGCGGCGAAGTCCAAGGTGTCGGATTTCATGATGACTGAAAACCGGTTCAAGATGCTTACCAAGAGCAAGCCGGAAGACGCGAAGAAATTCTTTGCTCAGGCACAGGTGGACGCCGACCGCCGCTGGAAGTTTTATCAATACATGGCACAGCCCACGCCGAAACCCTCTGTCGTTCCAACGACAATTCCGGCGAGCAGCACGGAAGCTTGATTCAACATTTAACCGAAAAATATTATGGACATTTCAACCAATTATCTCGGCCTGAAACTGCGTTCGCCGCTGGTCGTCTCCGCCTCGCCATTGTCGGAGGACATTGACAACATCAAGCGCATGGAAGACGCCGGCGCGGCGGCGGTGGTGCTGTATTCGCTGTTCGAGGAACAGTTGCGACAAGACCGGCTGGAACTACACCAGCATTTGCAGCAAGGCACGGAGAGTTATGCCGAAGCACTGTCGTATTTTCCGGAACCGGATGAATTCAAACTTGGCCCGGAGGAATATCTCAAGCACATCGCGGCGGCGAAAAAGGCCACGCGCATTCCAATCATCGCCAGCCTGAACGGTTCGTCTGTCGGCGGTTGGACGGAATACGCCAGACAAATCCAGAAGGCCGGCGCGGATGCACTGGAGCTGAACATTTATTACATCCCGACGGACATGGATTTGTCCGGCACTGCGGTGGAAGACACTTACATCAACATCTTGAAATCGGTTAAATCGGAAGTGACTATTCCCGTTGCGGTGAAATTAAGCCCATTCTTCAGCAACTTTGCAAACATGGCAAAGCGGTTGGATCAGTCCGGCGCGAACGGCTTGGTTTTATTCAACCGGTTCTATCAGCCGGACATCGAACTCGAATCGCTGGAGATCAAGCCGAATATCCTATTGAGCACGCCGATGGCGGGACGTCTGCCGTTGCGCTGGATTGCGCTGCTCTACGGACGCCTCAACGCCAGCCTCGCCGCGACCAGCGGTATTCATCGCGCGTCCGACGCCTTGAAGATGCTCATGGCCGGCGCGGATGTGACGATGCTTTGCTCGACGCTCTTGCGCCACGGCATCCCGCAGATCGGCATGATCGAACGCGAGCTGAAAGACTGGCTGGTAGAACACGAATATGAATCCATCGCCCAGCTCAAAGGCAGCTTGAGCCAGAAAAAATGCCCCGAACCGGCCGCCTTTGAACGCGCCCAATACATGAAGGCACTTACGGGTTATAGCTCTTAACTGACTGGCGGGTTTAACTAATCCGTTCGAAAGACATATACAATATTATCCGAAACATTCACGAATATATTAAGAGTGCCTTGTTTGGAAGAACAACAATAACCATTTTTTATTTTATAAATATCCCACCATTCCATTGGCGGTGATACATTCGCTTCTTTTAGCGAATCACCTAACAAATCCTTCCATCTGTCATTACCAACAGAAACAGTGTCATAGCCTACTCCTGGCGCGATTTCAGCTGTTATATTTTCTATTGTTTTTTTTATATCCTCGGAATTCACTTTAAATCTAAAAAAACCCTCATAAACCATACCTTCGCTGTGTGTATAATAGTAAATATCTTTAGCTGATACCGGTAAGGGCAACGAGATTACTTTTGCAGCCATTTCGCGCGACACAGGTTTGTCAGAACGAAACACTGAATCAAGGCTGCATCCACTCAATATAACTAAACATGCAAGGCCTAATAAAGCAAAACGCATCATAAGTGTATTGCGGTTGCCGTGAATTAATTTTTTGAAACAGTAACCTGTTAGCCCAAACATAGGCTCGAGTTTAGGTTTTCATTGCTGGCTTGTCCATCCCTGCTGCAGAAGGCAAAGCTTAACCAGAAAGGTGAAGTGACAGCTTCACACTACAAACCGGGGATTCAGTCGGTAGGTTATATTTTGCCGAGACCAGATGGTTCAGAAAACTTCCGCGTGCAATCCGGTTGTCTGGCGGACGGTCTGGGCAATTTGCGATAGCACGCGCAACGGCAGATGTCCCCATTCTGGATTCACGCGTGGCCGCGCGGCGGAATAAATTTGCACCAGGGAGATTTGCGCGCCGCCGGCCTTGAGTTCCTTGAGGCGCTGGCAGTATTCGCGGATTTCGTCGAAGGGCGGTTCTTCGCCGTGGATGGCGGGAAACAAACTTTGAATGACCACCGGACGCAGCCGGCCAACGAGCAGGATGTTCCCGAGAATTTTTTCCAGCGGCACATCCGGACGATTCACCTTGTCAATCAAGCCCTGCGTGCCGCCATCGAGTTTGATCCAGACTTCGTCCGAGCGGGTGAGAAATTCCAATCCTTGCAGCACCGTCGGCTGGTCGAGGCCAGTGCCGTTCGTCAGGAGGACAATTTTGAAAAAGCCGCCGAGCGCCCGCACCCGCGCCACCGCTTGCACCGCCTCGGAAAAATTTGCCGCCAGCGTCGGCTCGCCATCGCCACTCAAGGCAACATGGCGCAGCTTGAGCAACTCGGCGGGCAGCGTGTGATATAAAGGCCGCTCCGCGATTTTACCGCTGTGAATAAACCCGATGCTCTTGCGCAGTTCCGCCGCCATCACGTCCACGTCCAGCTTCGTTTCCCGCGCGGGTGTTTTGCGGTCCACCTCGCAATAGGAACAGTCGAAATTGCATTTCTTGTCGGGGTTCATGTTGACCCCCAGCGTCAGGCCGCCGGCGCGCGCAGAAATCACCGCATAAACAAAATGATTGCCAAGAAAATCCCGGGGCCGGTCAAACGCCGTCTCGCGCGTCGGCGGATGAAAAGTCGGGGACACTTTTCGCTTCACCGGCGCGATGGCATTTAAAGAATGGGCAATGATTTGATCCACAGTTCAACCAAACCTTATGCCCGCCACTGCCGTTCAACCACACACCCCTTGCTTTAATCTCGACAATTTTTGTCATGTCCGCCGCCGGTTTCAACGAAGCCGCAGCCAGCGGACGCCCAAATCCAAAAGCTTTTGCACTCCCGCCACCGAACCGGCTTCCGCATAAATCCGCAACACCGGTTCCGTGCCGGAACCGCGCAACATTAGCCAGCTTGAATCTGCCGCGACAAATTTCACGCCGTCGCGCGCGTCAACTTTCACCAGCGGCGAACGCAAAAGCTTTTTAGGCGGATTCGCTTTCAAAAATTCCAGCAACGCGGTGCGTTGCTCCAGCGGATAGTGAGCGTCAAACCGGGCGTAGCGATGCGGGCCGAATTCTTTTTCCAGCCGTGCGTAAATTTTGTTCACGGAAACTTTTTCCAGCGCGAGCATTTCCAACAGAAACAAACCGGCGGCCAGCCCGTCACGTTCGGGAATATGATTGGCGAAGCCGACCGAACCGCTTTCTTCCGCGCCGAACAGTGCGCCCGGCTTCATCAATTCCGGCGCGATGAAGCGGAAGCCGATGCCGACTTCCGTGAGCGGCAGATTCCACGCGGCGCACATTTTGTCCACCATCGTGGTCGTGTTAAAAGTCTTCGTGACCGTGCCGCGCTCGCCGCGATTGCGGACAAGATGATGCAGCAACAGTGCGATGACTTGCTGGTTGGTCAGCGGCGTGCCACGCCCATCCATCGCGCCAACGCGGTCGGCATCACCGTCCGTGACGAGACAGATGTCGTGCGGATTCTTTTTCAATTGCGCGCCGCCGAGCGCATAATTCTTTGGCAACGGCTCCGGGCAAATGCCGCCAAACAAAACATCATGCGCGCCGTTGAGCGTGGTGACGGTGCAATTCGTTTTGGCGAGCAACGTCTCAAACACGCCGGCACCGACGCCGAACAATGCATCGTGCGCCACGCGCAGTTTCGATTTGGCGATGAGCTTAAAATCTACAAGCCGCTTGATGGCGGCGAAGTGCGCGGGTCTGACATCGGCCAAATTAATCGGAGCGCCGAGCAATGCTCGGCGTTCCGAGCCGAGCAGTCTTTCCACGGCCTGACATTCTTTCTGACTGCTGCTGCCGCCAAAATGGGATTTCAACTTGAAGCCGTTGAACTCCGGCGGATTATGGCTGGCGGTAATCATCACGCCGCCGACCGCGCCCAGATTTTTTACGGCAAACGAGACGCACGGCGTCGGCGTCGGCTCCGGCGTGAGGACGACTTGAAAATCATTGCCCGCAAAAACCTCGGCGGTGATTTGCGCGAAGCGGTCGGATAAAAAGCGCCGGTCATAACCAACAACAACTTTCGGCGCGCGCCCGAAAATTTTGGATTTTGGATTTACGATTTCAGATTTCCAAAAGTCCGCCGTGGCCTGCGCGACACGCGCGACGTTGGCAAAAGTAAAATCCTCCGCGATGACCGCGCGCCAGCCGTCCGTGCCAAATTGGATCCGGCTCATAAGAGCAGCGCTGGGTTGGAAACCGCCGGCACTTTCAAATCGGCCAACGCGGGGTCGTGGTCGTGCGCGATTTTGCGCATTTTGGTGATGGCGGCTTTCAGACTGCGGGCACCGAACAAACTGGTTCCAGCCACAAACGTGTCGGCACCGGCATGGGCGCATTCGGCAACGGTCTGGTTGTTGATACCGCCATCCACTTCAAGCCGATAGTTGATTTTTTTTTCACGCCGCCAGGCATCGGCCTGTTGGATTTTGGGCAGGCATTCATGAATGAAACTTTGTCCGCCGAAACCGGGATTGACCGTCATGACGAGCAGCATATCAATTTTGTCGAGATACGGCTGCGCGGCGGTGATGGCGGTGGGCGGGTTGACGGCGAGACCGACTTTTTTGCCGAGTTGTTTGATTTTCCAGATGAGCGGCAGCACCGGTTCCCCCAATTCGACGTGGATGATGATTTGATCCGCGCCGGCCTTGGCAAATGGTTCCAGCAGGATTTCCGGCTTGCCACACATGAGATGCACGTCGAAAAAAAGTTTTTTGGCATGCGGCCGCACGGCGGCGACCACCGCCGGCCCAAAGGAAATATTCGGCACGAACTGGCCGTCCATGATGTCGAGGTGCAACCAGTCCGCGCCCGCGCGCTCGGCACGTTCAGCCTCCTTGCCCAAGCGGGTGAAATCAGCGGCAAGCAACGAGGGCGCAATGATCATGGTGTTTTGAGTTCTTAATTTTTAGTTTTTAATTGAAAACCAACAAGCCGTCGCCGCCATGATTTCATTTCGGCCAAAAACTTAAAACTAAAATTATGCCGGTTTGGCATCGAGGCAGCGGCGCACGATGCGGGCGAGCGTTTGCGGCAGGTAGGGTTTTTGGAGATAGTTCAGATTTGAGTCGAGCTTGAAATCCTTGCCGAGCGCATCCGCGCCGTAGCCGCTGGAAAAAATAACTTTGAGGCCGGGGCGATCGACCCAAAACCGTTCCACCAGTTCGCGGCCGTTGAGACCGCCAGGCATGACGACATCGGTGAACACCAGATTGATTTCGTTTTTGTATTGCGCCCAAATCTCCAGCGCGTTGAGGCCGTCCACCGCCTGAAAGACGCGATAGCCCTGACGGTTGAGCGTGCGGGTGACGATTTCGCGCAGGTCGCGTTCGTCCTCGACGACGAGGATGGTTTCGTTACCACCTTTGGCGCGGAATTGGGTGTCGAAACTTTCCAGTTCCGTCGGCGGCAGTTTGCTGGCGGGGAGAAAAATATGAAATGCCGTGCCTTTACCTAACTGACTTTCGACTTCGATCCAGCCATGGTGCTGCTTGACGATGCCGAATACCGTGGCCAAACCTAGGCCGGTGCCCTTGCCCAATTCCTTGGTGGTAAAAAACGGCTCAAAAATGCGGTTCAAGTTTTCCGGCGGAATGCCGGCGCCAGTATCCACATGGCTCAAGCAGACGAAGCGGCCGGGGCGCGCGTCCACAAACTGCCGCGCATGACGCGCATCCACGTCGCGCAGACTGGTGCGGATGACCAGTTGCCCGCCGCGCGGCATCGCGTCGCGGGAATTTACGGAGAGGTTCAAAATAATTTGCTCCATCATGGTGCCATCGGCCTCAACCACGGCGGGTTCGCTGCTGAAATTAATGTTCAGCGTGATGTCCTCGCCGAGCAACCGGCCGAGCATATCCGACATCTTGCTGAGCGAACGGTTCAGGTCCAGCGGACGCGGGTTGAATATCTGCTTGCGGCCAAACGCGAGCAACTGGCGCGTGAGGCCGGCGGCGCGTTCCGACGCCTGCTTGATCTGGTTGGCCGAGACCATGGACTTGGGATCGAGCGGCGCCATCGCCAGCAACGTGGCATGGCCAAGGATGATGGTGAGTATGTTGTTAAAATCGTGCGCGATGCCGCCGGCCAGCTGGCCGATGGCCTCCATTTTTTGAGACTGCCGCAGTTGTTCCTCCAGCCGTTTCTGGCCGGTCACATCGCGAAACGAACTTAACATCAGCGTCGGCTTGCCGCCGGATTCAACGCAGGAATCGGTGATTTCAAAAACCACCCGGCGGGCATCATGCAAACTCAATTCCCCTTCGCGCTTCGTCTGAATGTTGCCCTGAAGAAAACGTTGGCGATAGTCGCTTAACATTTTTTCCCAGTCCGTATCCGCAGAATAGATGACGGTGAACGGCTTGCCCTCCAACTGCTCGTGCTGCATCCCAACCAATTTGCAGAACGCCTCGTTCACGGCCACGATGTCTCCGTTATGATCGGTCAACCGCATGCCATCCACGGAATTTTCCCAGACGGAGCGGAACAGCGTTTCCGAGGAGCGCAGGGCCGATTCCGCCGCCCGGCGGGCGGTGACATCGCGGACGTGAAATAACAAGGCCGGCTGACCGTCGTAATTCACGCGCACCACGCGGATTTCCACCGGGATGACCCGGCCATCGGCATGCAGGCTTTCGCTTTCGATCCAGGTGATCTGGCCGGCCGCCATTTGCTGAAATTCCGCGCGCGCGGCCGCGCGCCGGGCGGGCGGCACCAGATCATCAATCGCATTTTTGCCGATCAGTTGCTGGCGTGAGAGGCCGTTCAGCTTGCACGCGCTGGAATTGACATCGAGCACGTTGCTCAACAGATCTTCGACAAAAATCGCGTCGGGGGAATTTTCAAACAGGTCGCGAAACCGCCGCTGGCTGTGCAGTAATTCCTCCTCCACCCGCACGCGCAGCAACGCGCCGCTGCACTGGTCGGCCAGATGTTGCAACGTGTCCAAATCGCGCGCGGAATAACTGTTGGCCAGCCGGTTTTGGACAAAAATCACCCCGATGACCTGCTCGGCATTCCGAATCGGCGCGACCATCACCGTGCCCGGCTTGCTTTCAGATTCGGTTGCCGAAAGCAATTCCGCACCGCGCTCCACCACCCGGCGGATCAACGCGCTGGCCGTCTTGGGCTGCGGCGAAGCCGGGATGGGCACCCGCTTGCCCTCAATCGTCGTGATGGTGAGCAACGACGTCACCTCGTCGCGCTCGGCGGAATACAAGTCCAGCGCGAAGTCGTCCCAATGAGGCAATAATTCATCCGCCGCCTCGCAAATGAACATCGCCGCTTCCGCCGCCGTGGTGACGGCACTCAAATGATGGCTTAATTTTCCGAAGATGCGGCTGCTTTGGGTGAGGCGCCGACGGATGGTGACATCGGTAGCCATCGTCAATGCCGCCAGCCGGCCTTCAAACGCCAGCGGCGACCAGATGATTTCCATGTCCATCACCACGCCATCCTTGCGCCGATGTTTCCAGATGATGCCCTCGGACTGCGCGTCCCATTCGCCCGCCGGCCCGCGCACGACATTTTCTGCCGCCCGCAGGTCAGGGAGCTTCATCTTGAGAAATTCTTCACGCGAATAGCCGTAATGATGAATCGCCGCTTCGTTGACTTCGAGCAGATCAAGGGTCTCGAGGTCAAAGACCCACATCGGATGCGGGTTGCTCTGGAACAGCACCCGGTATTGTTTCTCGCGCCGGCGTAAATCGTCCTCGGCCACCTGCCGCCGCGTGCGTTCGCCCGCTTCGGCCACCGCCCGCCGCACGGCGGAAGGCAGACGCTCAATATTTTGTTTGAGCACATAGTCGGTGGCGCCGGCTTTGAGATTTTCAATGGCGGTCTGCTCATCAATCGTGCTGGAGTTGAGGATGAAAGGCAGCTCGGGATATTTTACCCGGACGATTTTGAGTGCCTCTTCGCCGGTAAAATCCAGCAGGCAATAATCCGCGATTATGAGATCCCATTTCTGCCATTCCAGCGCGGCGATAAAATCCGCGCGCCGGGCGACATCGGTGATGTCGGCGAGAATCCCATCCTTCTGCAACAAATCGCGCACCAGCAGGACATCATCCTGATTATCCTCCAGATGTAGAATGTGCAGCGGTGAATTCATGCGGGTGATTCGTAAACCATAAACGGGATCAACTTGTATTTGCCGTTAAAAAATCAGGCTGGCGGACAAAAGTAAAGAACGGAGGGGATTTTTCGGCATTGACTTCCCTCTGCGTTCGGCTAGTTTCCACGACTCTTTAGCTAATCCAATTACGAACAAACTATGCCGAACACGAAGTCAGCCGAACGCCGGATGCGCAATAGCGCCCGCAAAAAACTTCAAAACAGCCGCGTGAAATCCAATCTGCGCCGCGTGGAAAAGGAATTCCGCGCCACCGTGACCGCCAAGAAATTGGACGAAGCCGTCAAGCTCCTGCCCGGCGTCCACTCCGCCTACGACAAGGCCGTGAAAACCGGCGCGATTGCCCGCGCCACGGCCAACCGCAAAAAGTCGCGGCTCGCGCTGACGCTCAAGAAATAATTTAACTCTGCAAACACCAACGCCCGGTTTTCACCGGGCGTTTTTGCTTTTACATTTTAGGCGAAAAACAGTTTCGGCTTCGCCAGTCCCAGTTTGGCCAGCCGGAATTGGGTGCCGACCTTGAGGCAACCGAAGCCATATTTACAACTGCGGCGGAAATTGATGGACGAGGCTTCCTTGAAATATTTGGTCGGGCAGCTCACCTCGCCAATCGTAAAACCGTGCCAGAAGATTTGCGCGAGCATCTGGTTGTCGAACACAAAATCGTCCGAGTTGTGCGCGAGCAACGGCTCCAGCTTCACCAGCAGATCGCGCGAGAAAGCGCGGTAGCCGGTGTGGTATTCGGAAAGCTTGGCCCCGAGCAAAAGATTTTCCGCCGCCGTCAGAAAACGGTTGGCGATGTATTTCCAGCCGGGCATCCCGCCTTGCAGCGAATAGCCGCCGAGAATGCGGCTGCCGAGCACGCATTGATGCAGATCGTTCGCAATGATGGACGCCATCGCCGGAATGAGCTTGGGCGTGTATTGATAATCCGGATGCACCATGATGACGATGTCCGCACCGGCTTCGAGCGCGAGGCGGTAGCAGGTTTTTTGGTTGCCGCCGTAACCGGTGTTTTTTTCGTGGACATGGACGCGCACGCCGGGCAGCGCCAAGGCGACCTCGACGGTGTTGTCGCGACTGCGGTCGTCCACCAAGATGATTTCGTCCACGACACCCTGCTGCTGGACTTCCGCGACGGTTTTCATAACAGTCTTGGCCGCGTTGTAAGCGGGCATGACCACGACGACTTTCTTACCGGAATACATTTGCGCGGATGCTGCCGGAAGCCGGCGTGCGGGTGAAGTTAAAAATGAAAGGTTGAACGCCAATCGTCCGGCGGAGTCTATTTCCCGACGCTGTTTTTGATGGACAAATTGCCCTTTTGCCCGTCAACTATGCAGCTTCTATATTTTCGCATGAGCAAAGATAACAAGACCAAAACTAATGTGCCGGCCAAGGCTTCCACTCCGGTGCAACCCATCGTGGTGCCGCCGATGTTTCGCAAGATTGACTGGCTGACGCTGGGATTGACGTTCGTCATCGTCTGGGCCGTTTATCTTTATACGCTGGCGCCGGAACTGACGCTGGAAGATTCCGGCGAACTGTGCACCGGCTCTTTTTACGCAGGGATTCCGCATCCGCCGGGCTATCCATTCTGGTCGGTTTACAGCTGGTTCTGGACGGTCATCGTGCCGTTCGGCAACGTCGCATGGCGCGTCGAAGTGGGGCAATCCTTCGCCGCCGCGATGGGTTGCGCGATGCTGGCGAGCATGGTCTCGCGCGGTGGCAGCATGTTGATCGAGGGCATCGAGGAAATTAAAAATATCCCCCGCGAATGGGAAAATACCATCTGCCTGATTTCCGGTTGCGTGGCGGGAACGCTGCTCGGTCTGGACATTTTCATGTGGAGCGAATCGGTGGTCATCAACCGTATTTCCGTGTTTGGCGTGCCGTGGATGATTGCCGTGCTGCTGTGCCTGATGCGCTGGATGTATGCGCCGCAACAACGACGTTATCTTTACTTGGCGATGTTGCTTTACGGCATTTGCGCAACCATTCACCAAACCTTGCTGTTGAGTGCGATGGGTATTGAAGTGGCCATCGCCCTCGCGTCGCCCAAACTGGGTCGCGATATGTTCATCGGCAATGCCATCATCTATCTTGGCGGCCTGATGTGCATGAGCACCGTTCCCGCCCTGCAAAATATGACCGGCGTGGAACAGGCGCTGTTTCACACCGTCGGCATCGGCTCCATTTGTGCCGGCGGCTGGCTGGCGATGAAAACCAAGGGCTTCATGTCCGAATGGAAAACCGGCGTCTTCATGGCACTGGCCTGGCTGGCCGGAATTATGTGCTATTTTTACATGCCGGTTTCCGGCATGACCGTGCCACCGATGCAATGGGGTTATCCGCGCACGGTGGAAGGTTTTTTCCACGCCTTAAGCCGCGGCCAATATGAAACGGTTCATGGCGTGGATATTTTCTCAAATCCGAGCCGCTTTGCGTTCCAACTCTGGTATATTATCACCGGCCTCTCGGAATCTTTCAGTTGGGTCTACATCTTCGTCGGCGCGCTGCCCTTCCTGTTCCTCGTGAAAATGCACAAGCGGGAACGCTCCTGGATCATCGGCGTGACCTGCATTTATTTCTGTCTGGCGGTGCTGCTGGGAATTTTGCTGAACGTGTCGCCGGACCGTTCGTCCTTCGAGTTGAACAAAGTTTTCTACACCGCGTCGCACGGATTGTTTGCCATGATGATTGGCTACGGCCTGACGCTGCTGGCGGCGTATGTGGCCACGCACTACGCGAATTTCCGCCGCTGGGGCATCCTCGGCAGCGTGGTGGCCATTGTGCTGGCGCTCTTTTGTCTGAAGGACGAGACCGGCAAATTGTTTTTCGGACCGGCGGGTGAAATCAGTCTCGCGCAACTGCCGCACTACATCACTCTGGCTTTCGACAAGGATCAATACGGCCTGCCGGTTTTTGCCAACCTGATTCTGCTTGCCATCCCCGTCGTGTTGCTGAGCGCGCTGCTGGTCTATCGCAGCCGTGGGCCGGTGCTGATTCTGCTCTGCCTGTTCACCCTCATGCCGGTCTGGTCCGGCCTCTCGCACTGGTATAAGAGCGAACAGCGCAACCACTGGTTCGGTTACTGGTTTGGCCACGACATGTTCACGCCGCCCTTCAAGGATCCAAAGACCGGCCAGTTGACCTACGACAACACGCTGCGCAAAGAACTATTGAAGGATCCGAAAAACGCCAAACTCATTTATCCCGAAATGACGCGGGACACGATTCTCTTCGGCGGCACCGACCCCGGCCGTTTTTGCCCGACGTATATTATTTTCTGCGAAAGCTTCATTCCGCACCGCTGCCAGCCGGAACAGGATCAAAAATTTGACCGACGCGATGTTTACATCATCACCCAAAACGCGTTGGCGGACGGCACCTATCTGGATTATCTGCGTTCGCAATACAATCGCAGCCAACAGCACGACCCGCCGTTCTTCAGCGAACTTTCCAAATACGCTTTCAGTCTTGCCGCCAAGACCTGGCGCATCGGCATCGGAACGACATTGGATAAACACGTTGACAAAAATCTGGGTGACGAACTTGACCTGCAGAAAAAAGCCTACCTACAGCAGCAGGAGGCCAGTATGAAGTTCCAGGAAGAAGAAGCCTGCAATCAAATTGCCGACAGCGGATTGTTCAATCTGGCTAATCGCGCGTTATACCAAGTGCTCGACCGCCCGACAACCGCGTGGGGCGCGCACGTCGAAACCCGCCGCCGCGCGGAAGGCGTTTATCCGCCGAACGAAATCTACATCCCCTCGCCCGAGGATTCGCGAAAATGTTTCGAGGATTATACTCAGGACGTTGCCCGGCGGGCGCAGATCAACCAGCTCAAGCCCGGCGAAGACGTTCACATCGAAAATGGCCGCGTGCAGGTTTCCGGCCAGGTCGCCGTGATGAACATCAACGGCCTGCTTTGCAAAGTAATCTTCGAGCACAACCCGACGAATGAATTTTACGTTGAAGAAAGTTTTCCGCTCGACTGGATGTATCCTTACGAGACGCCGTTCAGCGTCATCATGAAGATCAACCGGAATCCGCTGCCGGAACTCACGCAGGACATCATGGATCTTGACCACAAGTTCTGGACGGATTTCACGCCACGCCTGTGCGGCAACTTCATCAACTACAATACCAGCGTCAAAGAAATCTGCGATTTCGCCGAACGCACTTATATCCGCAACAATTACAAAGGCTACACCGGCGACCACGCCTTTGTGCGGGACAACGACGCGCAAAAGGCGTTCTCCAAGCTGCGCAGTTCGCAAGCTGGCATGTATGCCTGGCGCCTTGGCCCGCAATGCCCGCCGGAATATCGCCAGAAATCCAAAGCCACGCAGGACGCGCTCGTGCGCGAAACGGATTTCGCTTTCAAACAGGCGTTCGCCTTCTGCCCTTACAGCCCGGAGGCCGTGTATCGTTATGTGAATTTCCTGTTGCAATTCGGCCGGTTTGACGACGCCATTCTGATCGCCGAGACCTGCAAAAAACTCGATCCCTACAACGACGCGATTTCCAATCTCATCAACCAGTTGAAGTCGTTCAGCAATCAAAACGCGGAACGCTCCCAAGCCGTCAGCCAGATTGACCAGATGGAAGCCACGGCGCGCACCAATCCCAACGACCTGCACAATCTGATCGCGCTGGCCTCCGCCTACCTGCAAGCGCAGCAGCCCAATCGCACTTTGGAATTGCTCAATCAGGTGCTCGCCAATCCGAATATCAAAGCCGAGGAACTCAACATCCTGGTGCAATACTTTGCCCAAAGCCAAAACCTTCCAAAATTGGAAACGGCCCTGAAAAAACTCGTCGCACTCACCCCCGGCCAGCCGGAACCGCTTTTCAATCTGGCCGCGTTGCAAGCCGTCACTGGCCAGACTCCGACCGCCTTGGACAATTTGAAGACAGTGCTGCAAATCAGCACCCGGCAGCTGGCCACCAACCCGGCCGCCCACGATTGGCTCGCCACCGTCCGCACCGACCCGCGTTTCAACGCGCTCCGCCCCACGCCCGAGTTTCAGAAACTTGTCCCGCCGAAATAATCCGCCGAAACTCAGCTGGTTTCACCCGTTGCCCACCGCCCGCCCCTCTGCTATTTTGCACGGCTGAATGTTTGGACGCAAAACGCCTATGAGCAAAACTGAAACTGATTTGCCCAAGACCGAACCCGCCGCTACTCCGGCGGAAACACCCGCTTTGTCGCCGGAACAGATTACGGAACTCCAGACCCGCGCCACCAAAGCCGATGAACACTGGGAACGGCTGCTCCGCACCACGGCGGATTTTGACAATTTCAAGAAGCGCGCCGCGCGTGAAAAAATTGAGGCGGCGCAATACGCCAATTTTTCGCTCATCCAGAAATTGCTGCCCGTGCTCGACAACTTTGAGATGGCGCTCGCCGCCGCGCAGAACGCGCAGGGCGACAAGCTGGCCTCGTTTCAATCTGGCGTGGTAATGATTCAGCAGCAGCTCAAGGCCGCACTCACCGAAACCGGCCTCGAAAAAATTGACGCCACCGGCCAGCCGTTCGACCCGAATCTGCACGAGGCGATTTCCGAGCAGGAATCCACCGAGGTCGCCGAGGGGCGCGTGCTGCAACAACTGCGCAAAGGCTATAAAATCAAAGACCGCCTGGTGCGTCCCGCCACCGTCATCGTCGCCAAGAAGCCGACGGAAAATTCAAAATGAACTTTAAGCCACAGATTCGCACAAATGAAACACTGATTGAAATATTTCAGGAAAGAATTTCTTTATCTGTGTTCAATCTGTGTTTCATCTGTGGCTAAAAACCCTTGATTCAGATGGCCAAACGCGATTACTACGAAATCCTCGGCGTCAGCAAAGGCGCGAGCGACGAGGAAATTAAAAAAGCCTACCGCAAACAGGCCGTCAAATTTCATCCGGACAAAAATCCGGGCGACCATGTGG
>CAIOUK010000188.1 GCA_903861445.1 uncultured Verrucomicrobia subdivision 3 bacterium | reverse complement strand
TCATCAACGACATTTACGTGGACGACAAGGTGAAGGATTACATCGTGGACCTCGTCTGCGCCACGCGCGACCCGGACCATTACAAGATCGCAGTGAAGGATTTCATCCAGCTCGGCGCGTCGCCGCGCGCGACCATCGCGCTGACGCTGGCGGCCAAGGCCTACGCGTTCCTGAAAGGCCGCGGCTACGTCACGCCGCAGGACGTGAAAAGCATCGGCATGGACGTGCTGCGCCACCGCGTGGCCATCACCTACGAAGCCGAGGCCGAGGAAAAAACCAGCGAAACGGTCATCCAGAAAATCTTTGATGAACTGCCCGTGCCGTGAGGAAAAGCCAAAACCATTTCATGAACCAGCTTTCTTGCAAGTCAGGCGCAATTGATCAACACTCCATTTAACAAAACTGTGGCTGCTGAAATGATAAAAACATTGTTCAACGAAATGCCAGTCATTGCCGACCATTTTGACGAAGATGAACGGCTCGCGCTTGCCAATGGAGACTCGCTTGCATTTTCAAAATCGCTTCCGGCAAATTTATTTTCACTCATCATTTCGTCTCCGCCTTACAACATCGGCAAGGAATACGAGGAGCGACTGACATTGCGAGAATACTTGGCACAACAAAAACCTTTGCTGGCGGAACTGGCTCGTATTCTCAAAAAAGACGGCAGTATTTGCTGGCAGGTCGGGAACTACGTCGAGAACGGCGAAGTTTTTCCGTTGGATATTTACTACTACGAACTTTTCAAGTCACTCGGCTTGCAACTTCGCAATCGAATCATTTGGCATTTTGAACATGGATTGCATTGCACGAATCGGCTTTCTGGTCGTTACGAGACGATTCTTTGGTTCACCAAGAGCGATGATTACAAATTTCATCTCGATCCCATTCGTGTGCCTGCAAAATATCCGGGCAAACTTCATTTTAAGGGCGAGAAACGCGGGCAGCCATCGGGAAATCCACTTGGCAAAAATCCTTCCGACGTTTGGGCAATTATTGCGAATGATTGGGAAAAGGGGATTTGGGAAATTCCAAATGTGAAAGCCAATCACCCGGAGAAAACAGAACACCCATGCCAGTTCCCGGTTGAATTGGTGGAGCGTTGCGTTCTCGCGCTGACAGATAAAGACGATTGGGTGTTCGACCCATATTGTGGGGTCGGCTCGGCTCTGATCGGTTCGGCTCGGCACGAACGGCGTGCAGTGGGTTGCGACCGTGATGCAACCTATCTCGCGGCAGCACGCGAACGACTGATGATGTTGGCGGAAGGCACACTTAAACTTCGTCCGTTAGGCAAACCGGTTCACGTTCCAAGTGAACGCGACAAAGTTGCACAACGCCCTGAAGCGTGGGGCAAGGTCGAAACTTTACTATGAAAATAGCAGGCGAATTTTCTTTCAACAACGGTGCGACGGTTCTCGCCAAGAAACACCAGGCTTTGCTTGATGAAGTCTATGAAGCGATTTCCAAAGTGAATGCCGCGCCATGCAAAACCAAAACGAGCAAAGAGAAAACCATGCCGGGGAAAGTTCTTTATAGTCCGGCGGCGTTGAATCGGTGCTTTGAAGCTGAATTGCATCCCAAAGGTTGGGCGCACTGCAAAGTTCCTTGCGAGTATCCGACACAATTCTACAAACCCGGCTACAAAGCTGCCCCGCTTTCCAAAGGAGCTTTTCGAGACATGGATTTTGTAAAAAGCAAACTCGGCGTTGAAGTGCAGTTCGGTAAGTATGCCTTCATGGTCTATAACGTGTGCGCCAAGATGACGATTTTTCACAGACTGGGTCATATCAACGCGGGAATTGAAATCGTTCCGATTAAAAAATTTGCGGATCAGATGTCAACGGGTGTTTCTTATTTCGAGCAGTTCGTTTGGGATTTGCAACACCGAGGAGTTTCAGACATTGACATTCCAGTTCTCATCATCGGCATTGATGCGTAGTTGTTATTTCCAAAGCTGCGGAAAGTGCAGATTGAATTGAATCGGCTTTCACGATGGAATTAAAAATCTGGCAATTGGCAATTTTCCCATGATTCCCCGCGAGATTCTCAAAAAAATCCGGCAGATCGAGCTGCGCAC
>CAIOUK010000187.1 GCA_903861445.1 uncultured Verrucomicrobia subdivision 3 bacterium | reverse complement strand
TGTCTCCAGTGTTAAAAGCAAACAACCAACCAACAAACGAAAGATACAAAATGAAATCCCGATTCCCTCTAACGCTCGCCGCCGTAGTGAGCACCATGTTAATCAGCAGTTCGCCATTGCGCGCCGCCGATACGGACGACCGCATTGAGTCATCCGCCGCCAAGTCCTACACGTTCAAGACCACCCTCAAGAACGATTCAATCAAAACGGAATCCAAGGACGGCGTTGTCACCTTGACGGGCACCGTCACCGAAGCGTCCCACAAATCGCTGGCCGAAAATACCGTGGCCAGTTTGCCCGGCGTGAAGAGCGTGCACAATCAACTCCTGATCAAAGGCGACCAACCGGCGGAACATTCCGACACCTGGATCAGCATGAAGGTGAAAACGGCGTTGCTATTTCATCGCAACGTGAGCGCCAGCAGCACCGACGTGAACGTGCAAAATGGAGTCGTCATCTTAACCGGTGAAGCCTCCAGTCAGGCGCAGAAAGAACTGACGACCGAATACGCCAAGGACATAGACAATGTCAAAACGGTTGTGAACAACATGACCATCGCCAAAACCCCACCCACAGCGGCGCCCACCACCGGCGACAAAATTGACGACGCGTCCATCACGGCGCAGGTCAAGTCGGCGTTGCTGTCGCATCATTCGACCAGCGCCATCCATACCGGAGTTTCCACGACGGACGGCGTTGTCACCCTCACCGGCATTGCCAAGAACGATGCGGAAAAAAGCCTCGTCACCAAGCTGACGGAAGACATCAGCGGCGTGACCAACGTGATCAATAATATGACCATCGCCGTGCCGTTGGCTGAAAAATAGACCGATAAAAAATGGCTGGCTGGCGCGGCAGCGTGCCACCAGCCAGCCACCGAAAGAAAATATATGTTATACACACTTGCGATAATCCTGTTAGTTCTGTGGCTGCTGGGTTTGGTGACCGGCACCACCATTGGCGGCTTCATTCACATCCTGCTGGTCATTGCCATCGTGATGGTTCTAGTTCGGATCATTACCGGACGAAAAGTTTTATGAGCACCAAAACCATCGTATCCGTCCTGCTCATCACGCTGGGCATTGTGGTGCTCGCCTATTCGGGTTTGAGTTTTACGACGCCGGGCAAACCCATCGAGTTTCTGGGGATGCACATAGCGACGACCGACAGCCATTACATTTCACCGGCGATTGGCGCGCTCGCGCTGATCGGTGGCATTGTGCTGCTGCTGGTCAAACCCAAGAGTGTCTGATGAACGAAACCTCTTTAGCTGCGGTTGCCATTTCGCCGGACTGTTTCAGGCCGCTGAAATGGAACGAGCTCGTCAAGCGCGGCGACTTTGTCGCGGACGGCCGCCAAGGTTTTGAACCGTGGGTCGGACCGAGCGGCTTCCGCGCCGATGCTTTTGTAAAACAAATCTATCGGCAACTGGTTCACCGTCCGGTCGTGGGCAGGAAGTCGTTATGAACCCGCTCAAAACCATTTGGCTGAAGGTTGGCCAAGGGTTCACGCGGATTTGCTTGCTGCCCCAAGCCATCGCAAATTTATCCAAGCAGCGTCAGCAGCGGATGGTTCTGAATGATCTGGAAGTCGAACGACTCGACCGGATTCGCAACCCGGAAAAGTATCGCGGAAAGTGACTTCAGCCAGACAAACCGGCTGGACATGGGGTGTTCACCCCATTGATTGAATTACGGAAACGGTTTACAAAAGAACAAGAAACAACAAACTACTATGAAAAAATTATTGCTCCTCACCTCGTTCCTCGCCGGCGCGGCCTTTGCCAATGCCGAAGATGCGGCGTTTCAACTTTCGCTGACGCCGGACATCGCGATTCACTCCAAGACCACCCAAATCAACGGTCTGGCCCTGAACATCTGGGGCGAAAATCCGCAGCACAGCCTCAACCTTGGCATCGTCAACGGCAGCACCGGCGACAGCGTGGGTTTGAGCTGGGCCTTCATTGCCAACTACGCCGATTCCTACACCGGTGTGCAATGGGGTCTCCTCAATGTCAGCCGGAGTAACTTCCTCGGCTGGCAGGACGGCGTCCTTAACTATTCCCAAGGCACGTTCACCGGCCTCCAATCCGGCTGGATCAACATCGCGCAGGAATTTCACGGCCTCCAACTGGGGCTGCTCAATTACTCCGAAAACCTCCGGGGCGTGCAAATTGGTTTTGTGAACGTGGCCCGTAACAATCCGTGGTTCAAGGAATTTCCGGACAAACTTGCCACCGGTTTCCCGATTGTGAACTGGTCGTTCTAACCCGCCCGCTGCATTTTCCACCCAGAAGTCAGGCCGCTGGCTTCCGGGTTTTTAGCTACTTGGCCACCATGGGGTGAACACCCCATAGTAAGTTGGTAACAATTATCCGATGTTTGCCGCGCTTAGGCGATCTCCGTTGCGAGATAAAGCTTTCTGCACCGCTTTGCCGCCCGCAAGATGTCAATATGAAGCAAAAACTAATCCGGCTGTCACAGCGCTATGTGATGGCGTTGCGAACGCACCTGCGGCCGGGCGCACGCGCGAGCTTGCAGCCAGCGCTGGAACTCGGACGCCAGGCGGTCGGCCTCGGCGTGGAGACATTAGAACTGGCGCGAATGCACGAGCGCGCGCTGACAACATTGGATTTAGCCAACGCCAAGAACGGACGGCTCAAGCAGGCGGAAATCTTTTTCACCGAAGCCCTCACGCCGATTGTGGACACGCATCGCGCCGCGCGGCAGAGCCGGACAGATTTGACCCGGCTGAAGGAAACCTTGAGCCGACGCACAGCGGAATTGGCCACCACCAATTTGCAACTGAAACGCGGCGTCCGCCGGCGCAAAAACGTGGAGGCCGCCCTTAAAAAAAGCGGGGCTCATTACACCAAGCTGTTAAAGGATTCCCTGCATTTGCAGGAAGGTTTGCGACAACTGACACATCAGGTGATGGCGGCGCAGGAGGAGGAACGGAAAAAAATCAGCATCGAACTTCAGGATGAAGTCGCCCAGACCTTGCTGGGCATCAATGTCCGGTTGCTGACGTTGAAACAGGAATCGCGGGTCAACACCAAAGGGTTGAAGTCTGAAATTGCCAGCACGCAACGGCTGGTGGCCAAGTCGGCCAAGTCGGTGCGGCGGGTCGCCCGTGAATTTGGAAAAATATGAAACGCAAACTTTTCAATTCCTCGCGCCGCTATCAGGACGCGTTGCGCACCCAGATAAAACAGGGGCGGAAGGCCAGCCTGGCGTCGGCGCGCGGTTTGGGCAATCAGGCGCTGGCCGCTGGCTTGCAGACATTGGATCTGGCCAAGCTCCATGAGCAAACGCTCGTCACCGAACTGTTGCCGGGCTGCCCGGCCGGCAAACGCGCGGCGCTGGTAAAACAGGCGGGGGCTTTCTTTGCCGAGGCGATTCTGCCCATTGAGAAAACGCATTTTAGCGCGCAGGCGGCCGCCGTCTATCTGCGGAAAATCGTCGAGGCCTTGAGCCGGCGCACGGTGGAACTGGCCGCCTCGAATCTGGAATTAAACGTAGAAATCACCCAGCGCAAAGCGGCGGAGACAGCGCTTAGAAAAAGCGAACGACATTATTCTGAATTGCTCGAACAGTCGGACCGGTTGCAGGAACAGTTGCGGCAATTGTCCCGGCAGATTCTTTTCGCCCAGGAGGAAGAGCGCCGGGAAATCAGCCGCGAGCTTCACGATGTCATCGCCCAAACTCTGACCGGCATCAACGTCCGCCTGGCGGCATTGTCCAAGGAGGCCGCGACCAACACCAAGGGTCTCGACCGCAACATCGCGCGCACGCAACGGCTGGTGGAAAAGTCGGTGGACATCGTTCACCGGTTCGCGCGCGAACTGCGTCCGGCGGTGCTGGACGATCTCGGCCTGATTCCCGCTCTCCATTCGTTCATGAAAAGTTTCACCGCGCGCACCGGCGTCCGCACGCATTTGACGGCTTTTGCCGGCGTGGAAGAATTGGAGACGGCCCGGCGCACAGTGCTGTTCCGCGTCGCCCAGGAAGCCCTCACGAATGTCGCCCGCCATGCGAAAGCGAGCCGCGTGGAAGTGAGCCTGCAAAAATTGCCGGACGGCATCTGCATGAAAATAATGGACGACGGCAAATCGTTTCAAGTGGAACGCACCTTGCACGCCAAGGCCGGCAAAAGCCTCGGACTGCTCGGCATGAGGGAACGCCTGGAAATGGTCGGCGGAAAATTTAGCGTTGAATCTTTGCCGGGCAAAGGCACCACCATCACGGCGCAAATCCCGTTCGGCAAAATTCCCGGCGGCAGATTCAGTCTGTTGAAGTCGAAGTCAAAATTGCTATGAAAAAAATTACTGTTCTTTTGGCCGAAGACCATGTGGTCGTGCGCGAAGGGTTTCGCAATATGCTGAAATTCGAAGCCGACCTTCAGGTCGTCGGCGAAGCGCCGGATGGCCGTCAGGCGGTGGCGATGGCCAAGAAACTTCAGCCCGACGTGGTCTTGATGGACATTGCGATGCCGCATCTCAATGGCCTGGAAGCCACGCGGCAGATTCTCAAGGCCAATCCCGCCACCAAAATCCTCATCCTTTCCGCGCATAATGACGACGCGTATGTGGACACCGCCATCGCGTCCGGTGCCGTGGGCTTTCTGCTCAAGCAAGCCTCTTCACAGGACGTGTGCCAGACCATCCGGGAAGTGCAGCAGGGAAAAACTGTTTTCAGTCCGGCCATTTCCCGGCGGCTGAATCGGTTGCAGCCGCAAACGCTCGACCGCACAGGACTGCTCAAGAAGAAAGTTGCCCAATTAACTTCGCGCGAAATGGAAGTGCTCCAACTCATCGCCGAAGGCAAGGCCAACAAGGAGACCGCCTCGGAACTCGGCATCGGCCTCAAGACTGTCGAGAAACATCGCGAACATCTCATGCAAAAGCTGGATATCCACGATACCGCCGGCCTCACGCGCTATGCCATCAGCGCGGGCATCATCGAGAGCAGCGTGCAGTTGACCATTGTTTAAGTGGTTCCCTGCAATTCGGACATGAACGAAAACAATCTCGCTTTCTGGATGACCGTGGCGGGCACCATTTGCTGGGGCGTTTGTTTCTGGTGGATGCACCGGCTTTCCACCAAACAGAACACTTTGTTGGCTCAACTTCGTGAGCAAGGCAAGCGCATCGAAAAACTATCCAAGCTGGAACATGACCTCATCAAGGAAGTGCATCCGCAAGTCAATGAGATCAAGGAAGGGATAGAAGAAATGATGGCGGCGGTGAAAGAAAATTCGGAAAACAATTCTCCGGCTTCCAAAAAGAAGGGCAATTAGGCCAACCTCGGCGGTGGTCTCCTAAAGTCCGAGCGCCTTGACCGCTTCCGCCAAATTTTCACAGGTGACCACTTTGAGTTCGGGCGGGTAGTGAAAAATTGTCAGGATGTTCATCCCGATGTCCTTGCTGGGATCGGGAATGATCCGCACCACCAGACCCACGCCCGCCTGCTTGAGCAAATCCATCAATCGGCCCAGTTCGGTCATGCATTCCAGACCCATCAATTCCAGATGGGTAAAATCCACGAGATAATGAAAGCCCGGCGACAGCCCGGCCAATTGGGTGGTCACATCCGCCCGGCTGCTTTGAAAATCTTCCGGTTGCACGGTGCCGATGAAGCTGACCGACAGCAACGACTTTGATTTATTTGAAGTGATGAGAAACATGGCCGGATAATAATCGTCGGAAAGACGGAAACGAGCAATGCCAATGACCGAACCGGATTCCAATTCTACCAGGTGTTTAGGTTTGTGGGCAGGGTAACACCCCATTGCCCATATTTTCAAAATGTGTGAGAGTTCATTTATGAAAATCATTCTTCTATCAATTTGTGCCGTGACCTTGCTGGCTTCAACTGGTTGTGTCTTCTGGGGCGGTCGCGACCGGGCGGACGATCCCGAACATCGGTGGGCGGCGGGCCATGATGGTCATCCAAACGGGGTGGATCATTCGGAATATCCCGGCGATATGGATCACCGGCAAAACCCGTGAAGTGCGGCGGAAGCTTCCGAGATATTTTTGCCGCCCATCCGGGCCTTTGTGCCGGCATAAGTTTGCGACGGCAAACATGGGGTGAACACCCCATGTCCACGGCAGTCCATTTTTGGCTAAACTGCTGTGATGAGAATCAAAATCCCAATCCAGTGGCGGGAAGCTGGCGTGGTTGAATCCATTGTCCTCCGGCAACGGCTGCTCAAGATAATTATGCTAATCCGATTGAATCAAAAGTTGATGGTCATCAGTCCGGAAGGGCGCGCGTTTTGAAAATTCACTGGCGCCACAGAATCTGGCATTGGCTGCCGATGATTCCGGCGTTGTGTCTCCTATCTTTTGCCCACGCGCAGGAAACTGATTTGGGTTTGACCACCTTGCCAAAGGTCGAGACCGTGATCCTTCCCTCGTCTGTTCCGGATCCCATTGAACCGTTCAACCGCGCGATGTGGGCTTTCAACGTGGGACTGATGACCGATGTCATCAAGCCGACCAGCAAAGTTTATCGGTTCGTCGTCGTGAAGCCGGTCCGCACCAGCATCGGAAATTTTGGCAAGAATCTCACTTACCCCGGACGGTTGATCAACAATCTGCTTCAGGGCAAGTGGCATGGCGCGCGGGATGAAACTTATCGGTTTGCCGTCAACACCACCGTTGGCATCGTTGGATTATTTGACCCGGCGACGAAATGGAAGATTGCAAAATCAGACGCGGATTTCGGCCAGACGTTCGGCCAATGGGGCTGGAATCCAAAGTGTTTTATCATGCTGCCAATTTTGGGGCCGAGCAACGAGCGCGACACGCTCGGTTTCGCCGCCGACACCGCCGCCAACCCGCTGCTCTATATTGCGCCTTATGACTTTGACGTCAACGACCCGCTGACTTATCTCGGTCCCTACACTTACTTCACTTATGCAGTGATGTATAATGACCTGTCCGATTCCGTGAACGAATATGTGCGTTTCAGCCAGGCGGAAATGGATCCGTATTCCGAGATTCAATACGCCTGGACGTTCGCGCGGGCGAATCGCGTGGCAAATTTTCAAGTGAAAGGCAAACCGGACAAAGCCTCACTGGAAACCATCGAGTCCGTCTTTTTCACCTACCAAGATCCGGAATTTCCCGGCCACGGCCAGACGCGGTCGGTGCGGATTCCGGCGACGGGTAAAGATTTGAAGTTCACCTTCTGGCTGCAGCCGGGAGCGGCGAACGTAGTTTATATCATTCCCGGCCTGGGCGGTCATCGGCTGGCACAAAATACTCTGGCGCTGGCCGAACTGGTTTTCAAAAACGGCTTCTCCGCCGTGGTCGTCAGCAGTCCGTTCAACGCCGAATTCATGGAACACGCCGCGACCGCCTCGTTGCCGGCGTATCTGCCGGTGGACGGCCATGATTTGCACGTCGCCCTGACCGAGATAGATGGCTGCTTACATGAATTATATCCAAACCGGCTCGGCCATCGGGCATTGATGGGTTATTCGATGGGTGCGCTCGAAACTTTGTTCATCGCCGCCACCGGCCAGACCAATCAGTATTGGGTTACGACCCAAGCGTCGGTGCGACGTTTTCCTCAAGGAAAGCACAGCGTGAAAGAAGTTAGCATCGCCGCCGTAACCAATCAGTTGCCGCTGATTCAATTCGACCGCTATGTTGCCATCAGCACGCCGGTCCGCCTGCTGCATGGCATGAACAAGCTGGATGAATTTTACCGCGCGCCGCTGGACTGGCCGGCGGCGGAGCGTGCTGACGATCTGGAAAACACTTTTTTGAAAGTAGCCGCCTTGAGTCAGAGCACGCTCACGCCGCAAACTACGCTGCCCTTCGACGCCATCGAATCCAAGTTTCTCATCGGCCTGAATTTTCGGCTGGTGTTGCGCGACATCATTTATAGCAGTCAGCGGCGAAATAATCAGGGCATTCTGCATCAGCCGCTCTGGAGTTGGCGGCGCGACCCGGTCTATCAGGAAATTCTCCAGTATTCCTACGAGGATTATTTTAAGAAATTTGCGATGCCTTATTATCAATCTCGGGGATTGGCCGCGCCGGTGGCGCAAACGATGGAACAAGCGGACGACTTGCGGACGTATGCCGCCGGCCTGCGTGCCAACACGAACATCCGCGTCATTGGCAACGAGAATGATTTTCTGCTAGCCGACGAAGACCTGACCTGGCTTCACGCCACGTTTTCGCCGGAGCAATTAACCATCTTCCCGCAGGGCGGGCATCTGGGCAATCTTACCAATCCGTTGGTGCAAAAGAGCATTTTGGCCGCACTGACGCCGATGCGCCCACCAGAAGTTAAATCTAAATAGGCCGCCTTGATTGGAAGTAGGGTTACACCCCATAGCGAAGATGTGGCCCAATGCGTAGTGTCTTCAAGAAAGAAAAAATCATTATGAAAAAATTCCTATTGTTGTCCGGCTTGGTCTCCCTCCTCACCACCACCGGCTGTCTAGTCGAGGAAGGCGGACGGCACGGGCACGCCAGATACGAACGTCATGACGAAGTCATCGTCGGACCGCCAGCCGTCGTCGTGCGCGTTCCCGAAGTAGTAGTGCGCCCCCCAGAAGTCATTGTGCGATAATTCGACTTGGTCATCGGCAAGGGATTAAATAAATGTCCCGCAACAAGATTCCATTGAGCGTCAAACTGGCCGGAACCATCTTCCTCGCGGTTCTGGTTCCGGTCTATTTGCACACTTATGGGCCGACGAATTTTTTGTGGTTCTGCGATGCCGCCCTGATGCTCACAGTAACCGGTATGTGGCTGGAAAATCCGTTACTTATCAGTATGTGTGCGGTGGGCATTCTGCTGCCGCAAAGTATATGGCTCGCGGACTTCGGCTGCCAACTGCTGGGATTTCATCTGCTGGGATTGACCGGTTATATGTTCGATCATCGGTTGCCGCTGTTCACGCGCGGGCTTTCGCTGTTTCATGGCTGGCTGCCGGTGCTGCTCGTCTGGCTGCTGTTCCGCCTCGGCTACGATAAGCGAGCTTTGGCTGCTTGGACGGCTCTGGCCGCAGGACTGGGTTTTGTCTGTTATTTTTTCACTCCGCCCGCTGGCGCGCATCCGGCCGATCCGAATCTGCCCATCAATATAAACTATCTCTACGGTTTCAACGATCAGCAGCCACAAACTTGGATCAATCAACACCTCTATGTCGTCCTGTGGCTGTTGGTGCTGTGGCTGGTTGCTTTTCTGCCGACGCATCTGGCCTTGCGGAAAATCTTCGCAGCGTCAAAGCCTGGGCAACATTGACAATCTTTCGCATGGGGTGAACACCCCATAGCACCAGCCGCATCTGCTCGTGCATAATGAGGAGTTAAGAAAATCATTTCTCAAAAAACAAAAGGCTGCCAATCCAATAAATCTGCACCATGAAACATAATCACAATCACGACAACGCACATAGCACCGGCCCGCAACTAGTGCCGGTTCACTTTGAGTTCACGCACCTAACGGCCAAGACCGTTTGCATTGCGGGAACTTTCAACCATTGGCAGCCCGAAGCCAAGGCGCTGCATTCCTCCGGCGCTGGCAACTGGTGGAAGGATACTTCGATCGCCCCCGGCACTTATGAATACTGCCTCGTGGTGGACGGCAAATGGATTCCCGATCCGTGCGCCCGCGAATCTGTGCCGAATCCTTTCGGTGGCAGAAATTCAATTTTGACGGTGGTAGATTCGCCGGAAGCCAAGCATTTGGCCGACGCCCAGAAGCTACCATTGAAAAACAGCAACCAACCAAAATCAAAAATCTGAAAACTTCATGTTAGCAGCCCATTCTCAAAGGCGCAGGGCTGGTTGTGTCGTCTGGTCAGAACTTGGCCTGCCAAGAGTGATCGAACCGGAAGCTTATTAGGAAATCTTCGGTAGGGTAACACCCCATAGCACACTTACGACTGGTTGGATTAATCTCATTATATGAAAAACCAAAATCCATTCCTCAAAAACCAGTCAGTCAGACTCGCCTTGTGCGTTGCATTGCTCGGCACACTGACCGGATGTGTCGGTTATTATGACGGCCCGCGTGCCGGTGTGTATGTGGCACCGCCCATGGTGGTCGTTCAAGATGACTACGTTTATTATCCCGACTACGAATGTTATTACAGCGTCAGCCGGCATCAATATGCCTACCGCGAAGGCAATGTCTGGGTTTCCCGGCCCGCGCCGCGCGGAGTTTCGGTGAATGTCCTGCTGGCTTCGCCGTCGGTAAGTATGACTTTTCACGACTCGCCAGCCCAGCATCACGCCGAGGTGGTCAAGCAGTATCCCAAAAAATGGAAGCCGGCTGGTGGTAATCGCGGTCAGACTCACAAGGAGGACCAGCGCGACGAACATGGCGACAATCACGGCAAATAACAACCATCCATTTAAAGGAATATTATGTTAGGACCTATCTTATTGGTGCTGCTCATCCTCATGCTGTTTGGCGCCTGGCCGACGTGGTCGCACAGCAAGAGCTGGGGTTATTACCCAAGCGGCGGATTGGGACTGGTGGCGGTGATTTTACTGATCTTGATTTTACTCGGCAAAATTTGAATCAAGCGCTTCACAACTTAAAAAAGGAAAATTATGTTACAAAGCCTCAAAGAACTTATCAGTGAAAACCGTTCCAAAACATCCGCCCAGGTGCGGGTGATCATCTTGGGGTCTTGGGCCGAGAGATAAGTCTTGGCCATGACCAAGTTCATCTGCGGCAAACTTACCGCGTCGTTCTTGGCCTGAATGATGCGCTGGGCTTCGGCCTCGTCGCGCGTCTTCAAACTCTTCTGCTGTCCCGTCTGCCGGTCTTCGCTGTAATAAACGCCGCCGCGTTTGAATATGGTGAATCGTGTTTGCATCGTGTCTTTCAGTTTACGGACACGAATTGAAAACCGTTAAGCAGCAGTGAACCTGTAATGGCCAGTAGGTGCGAGGCGTGGGAAGTTCCCCCAACGTCTGCCGCGTTACTGACAAATTCACTGACAGTTGAACGGTTTTCCCCCTTTTAAAACCCTGAAATCCTCGAAAAGTCGAGGAAATGGATATGGCGGAAGGGGTGGGATTCGAACCCA
>CAIOUK010000186.1 GCA_903861445.1 uncultured Verrucomicrobia subdivision 3 bacterium | reverse complement strand
GACACTTGACGCAGATTGCACCCCGGCCGGCAGCAAATTTCATCCGCGCTGCCGCGTTGCCTCGTAAAGAAAAATTCCCGTGGCCACCGCCACGTTCAGCGAATTCATATGCGACGGCATCGGGATTTCCACCATGTCATCGCACGCGGCCAGCGCGGCTTCCGTCAATCCCGGCCCTTCCGCACCGAACACCAGGCAGCAATCACCGCGCAAATCCACGGTGGCCAGCTTCTGCGCATCCGTGCGCGGGTGCGCCGCGAGACAGCGCACGCCGCGCGCGCGCAACGCCTGCAAGGTCGCCACCAGATTTTCCGCGCGCACCACGGGCTGTTCGAAAATGGTGCCCATCGAACCGGCCACCGCGCGGCGCTGAAACGGACTGCCGCACGTTTCGCCGACGATGAGAAAATGCGCGCCGAACGCCGCGCAGTTGCGCACGATGGCTCCCATGTTTTCCGCGTTGGCCACGCCTTCAACGGCGGCTAGCAGCAGCGGACGCGACGAATTTTTCAGCAGCGTTTCAAAATCTGGCAGCGGCGGAATTTTGGCCACCGCCAGCGCGCCTTGGTGCATTACATAACCGGTGATGGTTTCCAGCAATGCATCGTCGGCGAGATAAACCGGAATGGCCTCCGGCCGCGCGCGCAATTGCGGCTCCAGTTTTTCCAGCCACGCCGGCGTGAGCAGCGCGGAGATCACGGTGTAACGGCTTGCGAGCAGGCGCTTGATGACCTTGTGGTTCGCGGCTACCAGCACGCCGGCGCGCTCGTGCTCCTCGACGCGGCGTAGCGTGCGATACAACGCCAGCTCCGGCAGTTCGATGGATTGCACCGGCAAAATTTGTGAAATAGCCACGGTGAATTAAAGCCCGCCGCGCCGGTAATGAAAAGCGCGGAAAATCCCTGCTGGCGAAAGATTGACGCCGCGAAGCGAACGGCAAATAATCCGACCATGGAAATAAAACGCAACGGTTCCCAACCTTCCGCCGCCGGCCCGGCCGACTGGTTCACCGGCATGGTGCGCATCGACTCGCCGTTCAAGGGCAACGATCCCGCGCGCGTGGCCGGGGCCATCGTCACCTTTGAACCGGGCGCGCGCACCGCGTGGCACACGCATCCGCTGGGACAAACTTTGATTGTGACCGCCGGCTGCGGACGCGCGCAACGCTGGGGCGGGCCGATGGAAGAAATCCGGCCGGGCGACTTCATCTGGTTTCCGCCGGGCGAAAAACATTGGCACGGCGCGTCGCCCACCACGGCGCTGACGCACATCGCCATTCAAGAACAGCTCGACGGCAAAGCCGTGGACTGGCTGGAAAAAGTCAGCGACGAACAATATCAGGGCTGACGCGACGCGATCTTTTCAGTGCGGCAGTTGATGCGCGGCTTTTTCTTCCACGAAGCGTAGTTGTGGAATCCGCTTTTTTCCGACTAGCAAAATCGACAGTCCAATCCAGCATGTGATTGACAGCACCAGTGCCACCGGCATGAGCGTGTGTGAATCAAAAATGCCGACGCACGCCGACGCCAGTCCGGCCACGCCGAGTTGGAGGAAGCCGAGCATCGCCGACGCGCTGCCGATGTTGTGGTCGAAGGGCACGAGCGCCAGCGCGGAGCCGTTCGGCGCGCACAGGCCGAGCGCCGACAACGTGACAAAGAGCAGCCCGAGCGTCGCCCACAAACCGAACCAGCCGGCGATGGTTCCCACCAGCAGCAAGGTGCCCAAGGGACAGACGCCGAGCATCACCCAGCGAAAGATCTGTTCGCTGGAAAATTTCTTTAGCAGAAAAATGTTCACCTGATTCGCCCCGATGAAGCCCATGGCTAGGCCGGCAAAAATTGCGCTAAATTCCTTCGTGTTCACATGAAAGGCTTCCATGAACACGATCGGCGCGCTCGCCACATAAACGAGCAGACCGGAAAACGCAAACGCACTCGCCAGCGCATACACGAGAAACTGCGGCTCCTTCAGCACTTCAAGGTAATTGCGGAGGACGGGCAGCGGACGCATTTTGATATTTTTATCCGGTTCGTAACCGACCGGCAGCACAAACGCCGCGACCGCGAGCATCACCAGCGCGAAGAGGGAAAGCACGATGAAGACCCATTTCCAGCCGAGGTTCACCGCCACGAACGTGCCGATGCTCGGCGCGAGAAACGGCGACGCGCTGATGACGAGGATGAGCAGCGAAATGATTTTGGCGGTGTCGCGCGCGGGAAAAAAGTCGCGCACCATCGCCATCGCCGCCACTGCCGCCGCGCAACCGCCGAGCGCCTGCACGAAACGCCACGCAATGAGCCATTCGACGCTGCGTGACACCATGCACGCAACGGACGCGACCACAAATAAGATCATTCCAAAATACAACGGCGGCTTGCGTCCGAAACGGTCGAGCAGCGGCCCGTAAATCAATTGCGCCGCCGCGAACCCCGCGAAGTAGCTCGAGAGCGAGAGCGAGATGCGCGCCGTGGTGGTATTCAGTCCCGCCGCCATTTCGGGAAAGGCCGGCAGATACATATCAATCGCGAAGGGGCTGATGGTGGACAGCGCGCCGAGAATGAAAATGATGAGCGGACGATGTTGTGTTGGTGCCATGATTTTTACCGGCTCGGACAATAATCCATCTGGGCGAACAATCAAGTTCGTGCCATCAAACAAGGTTGATGGTAAGGCAGTCACCGCCAATCCGTCGCTTGACCCTCGATGGGCTTGCGGCACACTGCCGCCATGCCGACGAATGTATTAGGCGGAGAATTACAAGGCTGCTGTCAAGCGCCCGTGACCGGGTTTTATCGCGATGGCTATTGCCGCACCGGACCGGAAGATCGCGGGCTGCACACCGTCTGCTGCCAGGTCACCCAGCCCTTTCTCGAATATCTGGTGTTGCAAGGCAACGACCTCATCACGCCGCGCCCCGAATACGATTTTCCCGGTCTGACGCCCGGCGACCGCTGGTGCGTTTGCGTGCGGAGCTGGGCGCAGGCGTTCGAAGCCGGACACGCCTGTCCCGTCGTGCTGGAAGCCAGCCACATCTCCGTGCTGGAATTCGTGGATCTGGAATCGCTGAAAGCTCACGCGGTGAAAGACTGAATTTCCACCGACGCACATCGCCATTCAGGAACAACTCGACGGCAAGGCTGTGGACTGGCTGGAAAAAGCTTGTCGAGTTGCATATTACTAATCAATGAGACCGAATTCGCGTTGCGTCGCGTCAAGTAAAAGCAAAACGCGCCACGAATTTTCATCCGTGGCGCGCGGGAGACGATTCCAAACTTATTTCGCGCCCTGATCAATCCACGCGCGGATCAAACCGATTTGATCTGGCGTGAGCGGCTTGATGCCGGCCTTGTTCTTCAATGGCGGCATCCATGAATCGTGATCTTTGGTCGTATGCGCCACGCTCTTGATGATGAAACTATTGGCGCTATCGCCCGCCGTGACGATTTTGCCTTCCTTGGTGCCTTTGAGCACGCCGGCCAGCGTGTCCATGTGCAACCGGGCTTTGGCCTTGTCGCCGCTATGGCATTTGACGCAGGAGGCATCGAAAATGGCTTTGATGTCCGTGGCGTAGGTGACGCCGGTCTTGCTGGCAGCGGGTGGCACCGTATCTTCCGCGCGCGCAGCAGCGGCGGTGATAAAACTGGCGGCCAGAGTAACGAGGATGAGGTTGTTTATTTTCATAGATGTGTGGCAATAATTTGTAGGATAGACCCCGCCGCCGTCAAAAGGTTTCATTAAAAATCAGATTAGCTGGCTTGCCGGCGGCGGGAAGTTGGGTTAACTCCTTCGCGTGCAAAATGAAGTTTTTACCGACGCCACGCTGATCGTGCTGGGCCACGGAACGGAGTTGAACGCCGGTTCCGCCGTGCCGGCGACCTTCCACGCGGCAGCATTGCGCCGCCGGAAAATTTTTGGCGAAGTGCGCGAAGCATTTTGGAAGCAGGAGCCGCAGATCAAAAAAATTCTGGCTGATATTACCGCGCCGCGTGTCTTCATCGTGCCACTGTTCATAAGCGAAGGCTATTTCAGCACGGAAATCATCCCGACAGAATTAGGCTTTTCTTTTCCCGACAACTTAAAACTAAAAACTGAAAATTCAGAACTGCACTACTGCCGTCCCGTTGGTTCGCATGAACGCATGACTACGGTCATCTTGGCCCGGGCGCAGGAAGTGGCGGCGCAATTTCCGTTTCCGCGCACGCTCAAGCCAGCGGACACCACGCTGTTCATTGCTGGACATGGCACCGGGCGCAACGCCAATTCCCGCAAAGCCGTCGAGCGGCAGGTGGAATTGATCCGTGCGCTCAAAATCTATGCGGAGGTCGGTGCCGTGTTCATGGAGGAAGAACCATTCATCAAAGGCTGCTGGCAAAACGTGAAAACGAAAAACATTGTGGTCGTGCCATTTTTCATCAGCGACGGCCTGCACGCGGTCGAAGACATTCCCGTGCTGCTCGGCGAACCAGAACGACTCGTAAAGGAACGCCTTGCCGCCGGCCAGCCGACATGGCGTAATCCGACCGAACGTGGCGGAAAGTTGATTTGGTATTCCGCCTCCGTCGGCACCGAACCGTTGCTGGCAGACGTGATTTTGGAGCGCGTCCGCGAGGCGGCGTTGACGCGCTGATTTATTCCGGCAGTTCGGCGATTTAACGATTCACGAATCCCGATTCATCCGTTATCCTTCGCGCCGTGCAGTTTCAGAAAATCTCCATCATCGGCGTTGGCTTGCTCGGTGGCTCCATCGGGCTGGCCGTGCGGAAGCGGCGTTTGGCGAAGGAAATCGCCGGCTTCGTCCGCCGCGAAAAGACCATTACCGACTGTGAAAAAATCGGCGCACTGGATTTTGGCACCACCGATTTGCTCGCCGCCGTTTCGGGTGCGGATCTGGTGATTCTCAGCACCCCGCTGTTCCAAATGCGTTCGCTGACGGAACAATTTCTGCCCGCGCTCAAACGCGGTGCCATCATCACTGATGTTGGCAGCGTGAAGGCCGACGTCGTTCGTGAATTGGAATCGCTGGTTAAAAAAGTTGGCGCGCATTTCGTTGGCAGTCATCCGATGGCCGGCGGCGAAAAAATGGGCGTGCTCGCGGCTAAAGCCGATTTGTATGCCAACGCCGTTTGCGTGGTAACGCCCACAAAGAAATCCAACGCCGCCGCCGTCCGTAAAGTGGAACAGTTTTGGAAATCACTCGGCGCCCGCACGCTGCGGCTGGATGCGGCACAACACGATTTGCTGGTCAGCCGCACGAGCCATTTGCCGCATGTGGCCGCCGCCGCGCTCGCGGGACTGATTTTGGATCCGAAACATCCCAAGTCCCAGGTCGGCTTGTGTGCCACCGGTTTTCGTGATACCACGCGCATCGCCTCCGGCTCGCCGGAGATGTGGCGCGACATCGCGCTGGCCAACCGCAAAAACCTCGCCCGTTCCGTGGATGCGTTCGTGGCGGAACTGAAGAAATTTCAGTCCGTTCTCAAAACCGGTGACGGCAAGGCGGTGGAAAACTTTTTTGCCGCCGCTAAATCGCGCCGCGACAACTGGTGCGCGTGTTCCGCTTCAACTTCATCCGAATGAAATTCAGCCACAGATTAAACACGGATGAAACACGGATTTCTGTCCGCAGGTTGCGCCGATTTTCGCAGGTTTGTTCCGGCGCAATTTCATCTGCGATCATCCGCGAAATTTGCGGATGTATTTGTCCGTGTTCAATCCGTGTTTCATCTGTGGCTAAATAAAATGGCCTTGCCCGATCTCATCGAAATCGTTCCGCTGACCGCGCCGGTGCGCGCGGAAATCACCGTGCCCGGTTCCAAGAGCATCACGAACCGCGCGCTGATTCTCGCGGCGCTGGCGGATGGCGAGACGGTTTTGCGCGGCGCGCTCTGGAGCGAGGATACGCAAATCATGGTCGAGTGTTTGCAAGAGCTCGGCTTCATGGTGAATGTGGAAGCCGACCTCGCCGAAACCTGCAACCGCACCATCACGGTTTACGGCAATGGCGGCGCGGTGCCACGCGGCGGCACGGAAGCGCAGCTGCTGGATTTATTCGTCGGCAATGCCGGCACGGCGGCGCGGTTTCTCGCGCCGTTCCTGTGCCTCGGCAGCGGCGTGTATCGGTTGCACGGCGTGCCGCGGATGCACGAACGCCCGCAAGCCGCGCTGTTTTCGGCGTTGCGTAAACTTGGCTATCGCGTCGAATCGGAAAAAGGCAACGACAAGCTGCCCGTGAAAATTTTTGGCGAAGGCGCAAAGAAGGGAAAATGTCGCGTCAGCATTGAAGAAAGCTCGCAGTTCGCGTCGGCGTTGCTGCTCTCAGCTAAGCACGGCGGCTGGGAAATTGACATTGTTGGTGAGAATGCGGAGGAATCGCCTTATGTGGTGATGACGAGCAAACTCACCGAAGCGTTTCCGAAAGGTGGCGAATTTCAAATTGAGCCGGATGCTTCGAGCGCCAGTTATTTTTGGGCATCGAGTTTCACAAGAAAGCGAGTTTTGAATGAGTTTGAAGATGACGGGCGTTGGCATAAAGTAGAACATGATGTTGTTGAGTTGCTCGTCGAAGTCGCAAATTGGCCTCCTACGAGTTGGCAGATAGACGTAACTTTCCCCCATTTTTTGACAGACGTTCTTCTTCCAAGGTCAAAAGCCCAATTTCTTGAGGTTTCGCGAAGAACTGACTTAGGGGATAGCATCATGACGGCCATCATAATGTCACCCTTTCTGGATATTTGTCCCAAATTCACCGACCTCGGCCGCCTGCGCGTGCAGGAATGCGAGCGGGTCGTCGCGTTGCGGACAGAGTTGACCAAGTGCGGTTCGCGCGAACCGGTGCATCGCTCGGCCTCCGAGCCAGCTCCGCTGCGTTTCGAAACAACCCAATCAAACACATCGCCCATCCGGCGCGCGCGCGGACAG
>CAIOUK010000185.1 GCA_903861445.1 uncultured Verrucomicrobia subdivision 3 bacterium | reverse complement strand
TGGCACGAGCGATTACAATTGCGTGGACGTAATTCGTGAAGCCGGGGCAACCGTCGTCGCCGCCGCGCAATCCACCACGTCACTTATTCCGCCGCTGGGCAACGACAAGTCAAAGGTGCTGACATTGAACCTGCGCAATCGGATGATTTTTCGCTCCGCCGATGAAGCAGACGCCGTTCAAGCGGCCGACTTTCTTGGCAAGAAACAGGTGGTAAAGCGTTCATGGGGTTCAAGCGCCGGCAAGCGTAGCGTCAATTATCACGACACCGAGGAACACAAAATCAAGCCGCACAAGCTCCGCAATCTGCGCGACCATGAATGTGTCCTGGTTCACTGCGAAAAGGGATTTCAACGACTCATGCTGCCGCCGCTAGAAGCAACCGGGGAGGTTGCCCATTGGTTTTCAAAATGGCGGATGTGGATTTAATGTGAAACGAGGGTTCGATTTCCTTCACCCGCTCCAATCTTCAAAAACTTTTACAGCCACGGCAATTTTGTCGATTGCCAGTTGCTTGTCAAAGTTGCGTCGCACCGCAGAAACATGGCAAATAATCCGCCAAGTATGTGTGGTGACATTAAGATTTCCCCAAAAAACGAGTCAATTAAACAGGCCGAAAAAAACATCAATAAGCGTCCCCCAATCGCGAAAATCTCCAATAATATGCGAGATCAGTCGAAACTGGAACCGGTCGCGCTTTTACGCGCGTCCGATTTGCCCGGGTGCCGGGGCGGGGATTTTCCGTAGTGCTGACGGGATTATTGAAATGGCCGTGAGTTTGGTAAAACCCAACCAAATCATTGGAATATTCCTCCCATTTCGCCGCGCCCAGCTCGAATGGAACAGATGCGGCCGTTTTAACTTCTTGGTTTTGATAAGCTGCCGGGATCAACCCAACCGGAAGGAATCATATGCTAGGCGCTGTGCCGAATTCATGTTTTCAAAGTCCGGCAGGCCATTGGCTAGCCGGGGCCAATCCTTGATTGTGGAATTAATTTTCGTCGGTGAATTCGCCGATCCGGTATTTGTTTTGCCCAGAGGATTGTTCCGTATCTCCGCCGTCGCCCTGCGCGTGGCACTGCCGTCGTAGCTCATCGCCTGATCGGTGGTTTTTAAATCTTCTTCCAGCGACCGGTGCGGCTTGATGCCCTTCCCTTGCAACACGCCGTGATACGCTCGCACGGCTTCCTCCGGCGCTATCTTTCCATCCGTGATGAGTCGCAGCATCTCAATGAACGCCAGCTGATGTTCCGCGTTGTTGATCTTGCGCCCGTAGAGTGCCACCCGGGCGCCGTATTTTTGCGCGTCGTGAATGAGCTTGAAGGCATCATAAGTCGTGCCCGCGCTGCCGCCGAGAATGCCCACGACCAATTTCGGGTCATATTGCGCCAGTTCTTCCATCGCCTTCGGCCCGTGATAAACAATTTTCAAAAAATCGGGCCGCCCCGCTTCCGGCACTCCCGCCAGCGTGCGGATGATATTGTCATTGATGAATTCACCCAGCTTCTCCGGCGGAATGCCGCTGTTCACGTTCGGATCGAAGACTTCCAGAAAGTGCCGGAATTTTTTTCGCTCCGCTTCTTCGCGGAATTCTTTATACCACAGGAACGCTTCGCGATCCTGTTCCAACTCGTTGACAAACGTCATCGAGTAAAGGCCCAGGTTGGCGCCGGGAAAATTGTCATTGGTGCGGTCACAGGCGATTTCGCCGCATTGGATGTGATCGATGGCCGCGGAGCGGAACGGCTGCGACGGTTCGCGCGTGTAGCAGCCATGGCGCACGGCCCAGACGTCGGTGGTGTCGTTGGCGCGCGCGGCCGGCGTGATGGGCGAATTCTTGAATAAACCCTCTTGGATGGTGAGTTGTTCATTGACATAGGCGGACATTAACATGATGTCCACTTGGTTCTGATGCACAACTTCGCGGATGATGTCCAGATACTCGGGCAGGTTGCGGAACCCATATTCCGCTCGCGTCCATACTTCGGGTGAAAATTGCGCGGGGCGCGCTCCGTGCCGCGCCAGATAACTGCGGGGCCCGGGTGCCCTGGCGCCGAACGCCATGTCGGCGTCCTTCGCGTCGGCGAGGATGAATTCTCGGGTGGTGTGCGGGTTGGCGCGGATCGCAGCCAGTTTACGGTCAAGTGAGCGAATCATAAAATTTGCCGAAAGTTGGTGGGTTGACGGAAGCATTGGTTAAGACAGGCTTCCACTGGCTACGGTTACGCTGCCTTGATTGCCAGTGGCAACCCGCGTTGCACCCTATTGGTTTGTAAGTCGCTATAAATGAAAAGAAGATGGTTTCTATCTTCATATTTATGATGAACTGTTATTGATAGCGTCTGTTGAGGCGTCGCGCTACCGGACACTTGACAAAGACTTCCCGTATTTTTGCAAAAACTCTTCAAATCAGGTGTCGGACAGTGGTTCTGCGCGCCTGCTTTTGAGTTTTTGATGGGCGGAACGGAAACGCTTGGGGCTCAATCCGTGAACCGATCCGAACCAGCGGTTGAAATTGGAGAGGCTCTCAAATCCGCACGCGAAGGCGATTTCCGCAACGCCTCCCTGCGTTTCAATCAGCGCGCGACAAACCTGACCGACGCGCACTTCGTTCACGAACGTCATGAAGCGTTTGCCCGTAACTTTGCTGAAATAGCGGCAGAATGCCGACGGGTTCATGGCCGCTCGCCGCGCGGCGTCGGCAAGTGTGATGCGACCAGTATACCCCTCGAAGACATACCGGCAAACCGCGTTAATGCGGCGTTCGGCATAGATGTCTGGCCGGAAAACATACCCCTCCGAACAGAGCAGCCGGGAATGTTGTATGGCGTCCACGCAGCCGTTGAGCAGGTTAAGCAGACCCAGCGTCCGCGACACTCCCTTCCGGGGACCAATTTCCTGAAGAAGTGCCGCTATGCCGGACCGGGTGTTGGCGCCAAATGAAATCCCCCGGCGCGCGTGTTTCATTAGAGTGCGCAAGTCGCGATGTTCTGGAATCTCCCAGAATTTTGCACCGAAGATGTCCGGCAACATCTGGATGACTACCGCGTGGGAGCACGCCTTTTTGCCCCGTGTTTTGGGTGGGGCATCGGAATAAAACACATGCGGCAGACCGCCGTCGAGCAGGAAGATGTCACCTTCGCCGTAGCGCACGATTGTGTCGCCGACGAAAAGCTGGCCCGACCCCCGCCGAATCAACGTCAACTCAATCTCCGGATGAAAATGCCAGGGGCTGGTGAACCGCGGCTGGATGAACTCCCGCCAGGCGAACGATTCACCGTCCGTCAGCGAAATGAGTTCGAGTCGTAGTGGTTTTTCCATGCTGCGTTGCCATCATCGTCTTTCCGCCGGCGTGGCGCAAGTGCATTGGCAAAAATACGGGAATTCTTTGTCAAGCGCTCGGTAGCGTCGCTACGTCAAATAG
>CAIOUK010000184.1 GCA_903861445.1 uncultured Verrucomicrobia subdivision 3 bacterium | reverse complement strand
GGAAAGCGTGATGGATTTGGTTTTCAGCGGTTCGTCCATCGCTTCCAACACCGGCGGCAATGCCTCGACGCCCAGCCCGGCGGAATTTCCCGCCGCGACCACCACGTTGTAATCGTGATAAAACTTGTTTTGCCGCTTCGCCATCAAGTTCCGCATCGCCTGACATGAGGCCACGCTCGGCAGAAACCAGAAGGTGTGCGACAAAACATTCAGCAGCCGGGCGTCGGAAAAGGGCATCGGCGGTTTTTCCACGCCAAGTTTCAGATTGTCCACCCTGGTTTCGGAAAACGAACCCCGGATCAAATCCAGCCACTTTTGCACGTCATCTTCATACTCAAACTTGGCGCTGTCGCCGAGACCCGTCGCCGAAAAGAAAACATTCAGGTCGAACTCATTGAACTCGCCCTGCATGGCGATTTCTCGGATCGAATCCGGCAGTTGGTAGGTGAGCAGCACCATGCGCGGCAGTGCGGCGTATGGATTGTTCTCACCTTTCCAATCCAGCTTCGCCCGTTGCTCGTCGGAATACGTCCAGTTGAAAATTTGTTCTTCGATGAATTCACCGGAAGAAATAGCGCGAAATGGCGTCCCGGAAAGATACAGGTATGCGTCCGTCGTTATCGGCATTTCGTCTTCTTTGAAATCCTTGATGCCGTTGCCTTCGGCAAATTCAGCTTCCCTTTCATCTTCCGCTTCAAACAGGTCTTTGGCGTTTTCGCGCCACGCTCCGTAATGGTATTCATCCATGATGATGCAATCCCAATGCGTCGTATGCACCCAGGTGTTTTTGGTTTTTATGCCGCCTGTGCTTTTGTTTTTGCCGAGATAATCCTGAAACGAACCGAAGCAGACGATTGGTTTCTTCTTGTCTGTTTCTTCGTAGGTGCGCCCGCCCGGCGAAATGAATTGCCAGCCTTTGAAATCCACATGGCTCTGCAAATCTTCCTGCCATGCACTTTGAACCGCCGGCTTGAAGGTCAAAACCAGAATGCGTTTCCAGCCCATTTGCTTGGCAAGCTGATACGCGGCGAACGTCTTGCCGAAACGCATCTTGGCATTCCAAAGAAAATGCGGCGTCCTTTTGGCGTCCTCCTTTTTGGCATCTCTGAAATACTCCGCCGTTTTCTCCACCGCTTCCGCCTGCTCCGGGCGCATCTTGAAATCCAGCGTGCGGTTTTCCTCATTCGCCGCGCCGGTTTTGACGGCGATGATGGCGGCTTTGACCTGCTCCGTTGAACACCGATACCACTCCCCGGCTTCGTTCTTCACGCCAATCGCGCGCAGGTAACGGTGAACATCATAATCGGCGAACACGGTGCCATCGTTCCGCATCGCGGATTCCTCGACCAAAATTTGATACGGCGGTTTGCCCGGCTTGATGATGGGGTATTGCGCCGCGACGCGCTCCTGTGCGGTTTTGGTGGTGTAACCGACTTTCAGCAAACCCTCGTATTGCGGATGGGTGTCCCGGTAGGCGTAGATGGTGGGGTGCGCATCCGGGCGCGGCGGGAAAAATTCCTGGCTCATGGTTTTAATCGGTCAGTTTGCAATCCCAACGGGATTGCATCTTTCAGCCCAGGGTTGGCGCAGCTTGCGCCTACCCTGGGTTTGGTTATTCCAGATTTTCCCAACCCCAACGGGGTTGAATCCCACCCTCGCCGCCGATGCAACCCCGTTGGGGTTGAATCCATTTTGACGCCTTACCCAAGGTAGCCTCGCCGACTCGGCAACCTTGGGCTGAATGATGGAATCCCTTCGGGATTCGGGGCGCGGTGAAAAAAAGTCTTTACTCATCGATTGTCTCCGTTGGCAGTATTCTTGAATCAATATATGCCCACTCATCAGAAGTAATCCCCCACTTCTTACACAAGAAATCATCAGTGAAATCCATATCGTATGTTCCGAAATCCGGCACATATATGAAATTTTTCCTATTCACATCCTGAGACGGCGTCTGAAAATTAATTTTGAACTATAGCTTGGTGATGGTTGTTGGTGTGGACGCAAAAGAAAAGAGGCGGTATTCGTTGACATGCGGCTTTGGTTCGGGCGACCAATTTTAAGCGGAGCTTCCG
>CAIOUK010000183.1 GCA_903861445.1 uncultured Verrucomicrobia subdivision 3 bacterium | reverse complement strand
CCCTTTGGGCGTGTAGCGCAATTCAGGATCGCGCGTCAGGTTGCCCATCAGGATAACTTTGTTGAAATTAGCCATAAAACTTGCGACGAATTATTTCGCGGCTTTCGGAGCGGGCGCAATCGTGAACAGCACGCGGAAAACATCCTCGTTCAGCGAGAACTTTTTATGCAACTGCGCAATCGCGGCAGGCGTCGCATCAAAAATCACGTTCGCGTAGAAACCGGCGCTGTGGCGCTTATCGGCGATGCGGGAGAATGCTTTCTTTTCCATTTTCTGCACCGTTTCAATCTTGCCGCCCACGGCGGTGATGTCGGTGGAAATTTTGTCGAGGGCGTCTTTGACGCCTTCTTCTTTGCCGTTCAAGTTCAGGATGAACAGACCTTCGTATTTTTTCATTTTTCTTCGTTTGTGGAGTCCACGACTCCGTTAAATTGATTCATGGCCTTCTGTAATCCGGCGTCCACCCAGCATTCCATTTGGTTCGCCGCCCGTTTCAAAACTTTTTCCAACAGCGCGCTTTCATCCGCGCTAAACTTACCCAGCACATGGCCGGAAATCTGTCGCACTTCATTCTTGCGCCCAATTCCGATCCGTAGCCGCGCATACGCCTTCAATCCCAGATGCTGCGTCACCGATTCTAATCCGTGATGCCCGCCGCTACCGCCGCCGGGCCGCAACCGGATTTCGCCTAACGGCAAATCCGCATCGTCCACGATTACTAAAATCTTTTCCAGCGGCACCTGATAAAACTTTACCAGCGCCCCGACCGCCTCGCCGCTCAAATTCATGAACGTCTGCGGCTCGGCCAGCAAAACCTTCCGGCCGTTGCGTTCGGCTTTCGCCACGCGGGCAACAAACTTGTGTTCGTTCCCCCACCCAGCCCGCCATTGTTCCGCCAATTTTTCGACCAGCAAAAAACCGGCATTGTGGCGCGTCTTCGCGTATTCCGCGCCGGGATTGCCCAGCCCCACAATAAGGTGCATCGGCTCCATGCGCGGCGGCGGCTTTCGCCGCGTAAATTATTTCTTCTTGGCTTCGGGCTTGGCCTCGGCCTTCTTGTCGCCGGCCGGAGCCGCCGCTTTGGCGTCGCCCTTGGCCGGAGCTTTGTCGCCAGCCTTGCCAGCGGGAGCGGCACCCTCGGCACCTTCTTCCTTTTTCTCTTTCGTCATCTCGACATCGCCAGCGGCTGGCGCGGCGGTGGCGGCAACTTCTTCCTCGGCGCGCGGTGCGGCTACAGCCACAACGGTGCGGGTCTTCTCACCCATGATTTCCACGCCAGCGGGCGGAACAATGTCCGCAATGTGAATGGACTTGCCGATTTCCAGCGCCGTCACGTCGAGCGTAATTTGTTCCGGCAAATCTTTCGGCAAGCAACGCACTTTCAGTTTGTGCAAAATGTGTTCCAGCGTGCCGCCGCCGTTCTTGACGCCGGCCGGTTCGCCGGTGGTTTCAACGGGAACGAAGATTGTGACCTTCTCGGTCTCGGCGACTTCGTGGAAATCCACATGGATAACCTTGCCGCTCAAGGGATGGTGCTGGACTTCCTGCACGAGCGCGAGGCGCTTGGAGCGGGCGTCCTTTTCGACCGTCAAATCCACGAGCAAGTTTTCAGAAACCGAGTGGTTCAACAAATCGGCAATTTCTTTGGAAACAACCTCGATGTTTTGCGGCGCGGCCTGGCGACCATAAATGGTGGCGGGCACGCGTCCGGCGGCGCGGAGCTTGGTGACTTCGGCGCGTTGCACTTGGGAACGCGGATAGGCTTTCAATGCGACAGATTTCATGTTGTAAATTGTAAAATTGTTTCCGGCGTGCGCTTAACTGGTGCGTCCGCCCTTAAATTCAAAGAGCGAGTTCACCGACGAATTCGTGTGAATCCGCTTGATGGCTTCGCCCAAAAGTCCCGCCACCGACAACGTAGTAATCTTTACACCGTCAATCGCAGGGCGTTGGACTGTATCAGTAGTTATTAATTCGTCAATAGCAGAATTGCGCAATCTTTGGATGCCCGTGTCGTTCAACAACGCGTGCGAGACACAAGCCATGATGTTTTTTGCGCCCTTGGACTTCAAGACCGCCGCCGCCGAGGTTAGCGTTCCGGCGGTTTCGGTCAAATCGTCCACGAGCAAAACATTTTTCCCCTCGATTTCGCCGATGACGGCCATGCTCTCGACTTCCGTCGCGCTCTTGCGCCGCTTGGCGACAATGGCCAGTTCCGCCTCCAGCGTCTGCGAATACGCGTGCGCCATTTTGATGCCGCCCGCATCCGGGCTGACGACGACGAGGTTGGTCAAATTTTTCTTCTTCAAATAATCATACATCACCGGCGCGGCGTAGAGATGATCCACGGGAATGTCAAAAAAACCTTGAATCTGCTGCGCGTGCAAATCCATCGCCAACACGCGGTTCGCGCCGGCGGCAACGAGCAGGTTCGCGACGAGCTTGGCGGTGATCGGCACACGCGGCTGGTCTTTACGATCCTGGCGCGCGTAGCCGTAAAATGGCAGCACGGCGGTGATGCGCTTGGCGCTGGCGCGACGCAACGCGTCAATGATGATAAACAACTCCATCAAATTGTGGTTCGTCGGCGGCGACGTGGGCTGGACAATGAAGATGTCTTCGCCGCGCACGTTTTCCTCGATCTTCACAAACGTTTCACCGTCGGGAAACGGGGTGATGTTGATCTGGCCGAGGTCGCAGCCGATGGATTTGCAAATGGCGAGGGCGAGGGGTTGATTGGCGGTGCCGCTGAAAATTTTCACAGAATAAAAAAGCTTTGATTGCTGCCGGTTAAAAAAGAAAACCCGCCGGACTTGGCGGATGAACGTGACAAAATCGTAACAACCACCCTGCCCCGCGCAAGCTGAATCTAATTTGTCCTGTCGAAAACTTATTTCGCCGCGAGCGCGGCTTCGATGGCTTTGGTCAATTCTTCCGCATCCGGTTTCACCTTGGATTCAAAACGGGCAATGATTTTGCCATCCTTGCCGATGAGAAATTTGCTGAAGTTCCATTTGATGTCGCCGGGAAACGGAGAAGTTTTGCCCGCCAGTAAATTGTAAAGTGAATGGCGATTTGCGCCATTCACTTCCAGTTTGCTGAACATTGGGAAGGTCACATTATATTTGCTGGTGCAGAATTCTTTGATGTCCGCCTCCGTGCCCGGCTCCTGATGCGCGAACTGGTTGCAGGGAAAACCGCAGACCACCAACCCCTGCCCTTCATATTTTTTGTAGATGGCTTCCAGGCCGGTATATTGTTTGGTGAACCCGCATTTGGACGCGACGTTCACAATCAACAGCACCTTGCCCTGATACGTCTTGAGCGTGGCATCCTTGCCATCAATATCCTTGAGCGGAATGTCATAAAGCGATTCGGCGGCGTGCATGGAAAGGGCGGCGGTCATAAACGCAACAAGCAATGGCAAAATAGTTTTCATGGCGGCAACCATGCACCGACGAAGGCGAACTGTCAAATGCCCGCTGTGAAAAAAACGCTTAAAAAGTGTCGCACGAAGAACGCGAAGTTTGCGAAGAAAAAAACTACTTCCTTCGCCGCCTTCGCGACCTTCGCGCGAAACAAAGCGCTTCCCGACCGTGTCACCGCATGATCCAACCGCCACCCACGACGAGGTCATTCTGATAAAATACCGCCGCCTGGCCAGGCGTGATGGCACGTGCGGGCGAATGAAGTTTCACCTTCACCTTGTTGCCATCGAGCGGCGTCACCGTAGCCGGCGCGCCGGGATGGTTGTAACGGATCTTCGCCGTCACTTCGATGGGCGCGGTCAGGTTTTCAAACGGATGCCAGTTGCAGCGGTCAGCCACAAATTCATTGCGGTCAAGCGCGGCTTCATCCCCGACGACGACGCGATTGTTTTCCGCATCAAGTTCCACGACATACACAGGCTTGGGCGTGGTAATACCGAGTCCCTTGCGTTGACCGATGGTGTAAAACTCGATGCCATCGTGATGGCCAAGCACGCCGCCGCGCACATCTACGATCTCGCCGCGATGCTTTTGCACAAGGTTCGCTTGCTGGAGAAAGCCGCCGTAGTTATTGTCCGGCACGAAACAGATTTCCATGCTCTCCTCTTTCTCCGCAGTCTTGAGATTGCAATGCCGCGCCACTTCGCGCGTGTCGCTCTTGGTCTTATCGCCCAGCGGAAATAAGGTGCGCGCCAACTGATCCTGCCGGAGTGAGAAGAGAAAATAACTTTGATCCTTCCGCGAATCCTTTCCGCGCTTGAGTAACCAACGGGAACCGTCGACATTCTTTTCCACACGCGCAAAATGGCCGGTGGCGATGAAGTCCGCGCCCAGTTGATCCGCGCGGTCAATGAGCCGGCCGAACTTCAAATTTTGATTGCACATCACGCACGGATTCGGCGTGCGGCCGGCCTTGTATTCATCAGCAAAATACTGGATGACGTGCTTCTGGAAATCCGCGGATTCGTCCACGAGATAATACGGCACATCAAGTTTGTCGCAGACAGAACGCGCATCGGTGACGGCCTGCGGGCCGCAGCATTTGTCCTCGGCGCGGTTCACGCAATCCTGCGGCCAGAGTTTCAGCGTGATGCCGATGACGTCATAGCCCTGCTCGATGAGCAAGGCGGCCGTGGCGGAGGAATCCACTCCTCCGCTCATGCCACACACGACGCGCTGTTTTTTCTGGCCGTTCACAAGGCGACCAATATATCAGAGTTCGGCAAGGTGTAAAACCCGTTCACCGCGCGGCGCCGGAATTTTCACTTATACAGTTACCTGAAATAATTTAAATTCTAATGCCTGAAACCCGGTTTATTTTGAAAACAATTATTGCGCAGGGATGAAAATCGAGTAAAAAATAACGGAACGCGGACTTATCCGTCCCGCGTCCACCAGAATACAAATGCAGAAAGCTAATGACACCGCCACGGTGCGCACCAGCGCGCCGGCCAAACAGGGCCTTTATGATCCGCAGTTCGAGCACGATGCGTGCGGACTGGGTTTCGTCGTCAACATCAAGGGCCAGAAGTCGCACCAATTGGTGAGCGACGCGCTCCAGATTCTCGTCAACCTCGATCATCGCGGCGCGTGCGGCTGCGAGGCGAACACCGGCGACGGCGCGGGCCTTCTGATTCAGGTGCCGCATGAATTTCTTTCGGCCCAGGCGGAAAAACTTGGCTTCAAACTTCCCGCCGCGGGTCAATACGGCGTCGGCCAGTTGTTCCTGCCGAAGGACAAAGCGCAGCGCGAAGCGGTGAAAGCGGAACTCACCAAAATCATCACCACCGAAGGCCAGACGGTGCTCGGCTGGCGCGATGTGCCGGTGGACAATTCGTCGCTTGGAAAAACCGCCGTTGCCGCCGAGCCGTTCATGGCGCAGGTATTTGTCGGTCGCAATCCGAAGATCAAGGACGATCAGGCGTTTGAGCGGAAACTCTTTGTCATCCGCAAAGTGGCGGAGCGCAAGATTCGCTACGGCAAAAAAATTCCCGGCGGCGAAATGTTTTATGTCTCCAGCCTCTCGGCGCGCACGCTGATCTACAAGGGCATGTTGATGTCCGAGCAGGTGGAAAAATATTACGCCGACCTGCGCGATCCTGCCGTCACCACCGCGATGGCACTGGTGCATTCGCGTTTTTCGACAAACACGTTCCCGAGCTGGGATCGCGCGCATCCGAACCGCTGCATCGCGCATAACGGCGAAATCAACACGCTGCGCGGCAACGTCAACTGGATTAAGGCGGCGCAGGCCAATTTCAAATCCGAAACGCTCGGCGGCGACATCAAGAAAGTCGTTCCCGTCATCAACACGGACGGCAGCGACTCCGCGCAGTTCGATAATTGCGTCGAACTGCTGGTCATGGCGGGCCGCGAATTGCCGCACGCGATGATGATGATGATTCCCGAGCCGTGGGAAAACCATGAGAGCATGGACGCCGAACGTCGCGCGTTCTACGAGTTTCATTCCTGCATGATCGAGCCGTGGGATGGTCCCGCCTCGATGGCGTTCACGGACGGCATCCGCATCGGCGCGTGTCTGGACCGCAACGGCCTCCGCCCGTCGCGCTACTATGTCACCAAGGACGATGTCGTCATCATGGCGTCGGAAGCTGGCGTGCTGCCGGTCGCGCCGGAACGCATCGCGGTCAAAGGCCGTTTGCAGCCAGGTCGGATGTTCCTCGTGGACACCGAGCAAGGCCGCATCATCGCCGATGAGGAGCTGAAGAAAAAATACGCCAGCGCTCATCCGTATCAGCAATGGCTGGATGAACATCACGTCCTGCTCGAAGATTTGCCGGAGCCGTCACAAAGCACCGAACCCGGTCATCGCAAAATTTTGCAGGAGCAACAGGCGTTTGGTTACACGTTCGAGGACTTGCGCTTTATCGTCGGCCCGATGGCGAACGACGGCGTGCAGCCGCTCGGCTCGATGGGCACCGACACGCCCCTCGCGGTTTTGTCGCAGAAGCCGCAGTTGCTTTACAATTATTTCAAGCAGCTATTCGCGCAGGTCACGAACCCGCCGATTGATCCCATCCGCGAAGAAATTGTCACCGCCACGCACACGATGGTTGGCTCGCGCGGTGGCTTGCTGAATCCCACGGCAGAAAGCTGCGCCGTCATCCGGCTCGAACAGCCCATCCTCACGAACGAGGAATTGGACAAGCTGCGTTTCATTGACCGCGCCGGTTTCAAAGCCGAGACACTGCCGATTTTGTTCAAGGCCGCCGACGGCGCGAAAGGTCTGGAGCGCGCGTTGGAAAAACTGTTCACCGCCGCCGACGAAGCCATCCGCGACGGCGCGAACATTTTGATTTTGTCCGACCGCGGGGTCACGTCCGAGCTGGCGCCGATTCCCGCGCTGCTTGCGACCGCCGGCCTGCATCATCATCTCATCCGCACCGGCACGCGCGGGCGCACCGGCCTCGTGCTGGAATCCGGCGAACCGCGCGAGGTGCACCATTTCGCGTTGCTTATCGGCTACGGCTGCAGCGCCATCAATCCGTATCTCGCCTACGAGACGATTGACGATTTGATCCACGAAGGGCTGCTGCAAAAAACCGACCACAAGACGGCGCAGAAAAAATTCATCAAGGCCGCCATCAAGGGCGTTGTCAAGACGATGGCCAAGATGGGCATTTCCACGATCCAAAGCTATCGCGGCGCGCAAATTTTTGAAGCCGTCGGCCTCAACAGCGAACTGGTGGAAAAATATTTCACCTGGACGCCCACGCGTATCCAGGGCATCGGCCTCGACGTCATCGCGCAGGAAGCGTTGGCGCGTCATCGTCGCGCGTTCCCGCCGGTGCCGGTCAATCCGGAACTCGAAGCGGGCGGCCAATATCAATGGCGCGACGGCGGCGAACAACATCTGTTCAATCCGCAGACGATCCACAAGCTCCAGACGGCTTGCCGACTCGGCAGCGAAAAGATTTATCGCGAATACGCCGACCTCATCAACGACCGCGCGAAGTCGCTTTGCACCTTGCGCGGCTTGCTGGATTTCAAGTTCGACAACGCCATTCCGATTGAAGAAGTGGAATCCGTCGAAAGCATCGTCAAGCGTTTCAAGACCGGCGCGATGAGCTACGGCTCCATTTCCAAAGAGGCACACGAGACGCTCGCCATCGCGATGAACCGCCTCGGCGGACGCAGCAACACCGGCGAAGGCGGCGAAGACCCGTTGCGCTACACTTGGACGAACGAAAAGGGCGACTCGAAAAATTCCGCCATCAAGCAGGTCGCGAGTGGACGTTTTGGCGTGACGAGCCATTACCTCGTCAACGCGCGCGAGCTGCAAATTAAAATGGCGCAGGGTGCGAAGCCTGGCGAAGGCGGCGAGTTGCCCGGCAAAAAAGTATTCCCGGAAATCGCCAAGACGCGCGGCACGACGGCGGGCGTCGGTTTGATTTCACCGCCGCCGCATCACGACATTTATTCCATCGAAGATTTGGCGGAGCTGATTCACGACTTGAAAAACGCCAACCGCAACGCGCGCGTGAGCGTGAAACTCGTCGCCGAAGTCGGCGTCGGCACCATCGCGGCGGGCGTCGCGAAGGCGCACGCGGATGTGGTTTTGATTTCCGGTCACGACGGCGGCACGGGCGCGTCGCCGCTCTCGTCCATCAAGCATGCGGGCGGCCCGTGGGAACTCGGACTCGCCGAAGCGCACCAGACGCTCGTGTTGAACGGACTGCGCAGCCGCATCTACGTCGAGGCGGACGGCCAGTTGAAAACCGGCCGCGACGTGGCGATCGCCGCGTTGCTCGGCGCTGAAGAATTTGGTTTCGCCACCGCACCGCTCGTCGTGATGGGTTGCATCATGATGCGCGTTTGTCATCTGAACACCTGCCCGGTGGGCGTCGCCACGCAAGACCCGCGTCTCCGCAAACGTTTCACTGGCGAGGCGGATCACGTCGTGAATTTCATGCGCTTCATCGCCATGGAACTCCGCGAGATCATGGCCAAGCTCGGCTTCCGCAAGCTGGAAGACATGGTTGGTCGCACCGACAAATTGATCCCGTGGAAGGCGATTGAACACTGGAAAGCCAGCGGCCTCGACCTCACGCCGATTTTGCACCAGCCGAAAGTAGACGCGGATTGCGGACGCTTCCGCTCGCAGGATCAGGATCACGGTTTGGAAAAATCTTTGGACGTAACCAAGCTGCTCGACATTTGCAAACCGGCGATTGAGCACGGCGAAAAAGTTCGTGCCGAACTGCCCATCATCAACGTGAACCGCGTGGTCGGCACGATTGTTGGCAGCGAAATCACCAAGAAACACGGCCCCGCCGGCTTGCCGGAAGATACGGTGCATCTGAAATTTAACGGCAGCGCCGGCCAGAGCTTCGGCGCGTTCATGCCGCGCGGCATGACGCACGAACTGGAAGGCGATGCGAACGATTATTTCGGCAAGGGCTTGAGCGGCGGCAAACTCATCGTTTATCCGCCGAAGGGTTCCACCTTCGTTGCGGAAGACAACATCATCATCGGCAACGTGGCGCTTTACGGCGCGACGGCAGGTGAAATTTTTGTGCGCGGCATGGCCGGCGAACGGTTTGCCGTCCGCAACTCCGGGGTCAATGCGGTCGTCGAAGGCGTGGGCGATCACGGCTGCGAATACATGACCGGCGGACGCGTGGTGATTCTCGGCAAGACCGGTCGCAACTTCGCCGCCGGCATGAGCGGTGGCGTGGCTTACATCCTCGACGAAGCGGGCGATTTTAAAAATCGGTGCAACATGGAATTGGTCGCGTTGGAAAAATTGACCGAAGCCAACGAGATCGAAGAGCTTTGGAAACTGATCCAGCGTCATCAGGCTTACACCCAGAGCGAACGCGCCGCGAAAGTGCTCGCGGACTGGAAGAATTTCTTGCCGAAGTTCGTCAAAGTTATGCCGCAGGATTACGCCCGCGTGCTGGCCTCGCTCAAGAAAGTGCAGTCGCAAGGTTTGAGCGGCGACGACGCCATCATGGCCGCATTCGAGGAGAACGTCAAAGGCGGCCACTGAAACTAAATTAATTCTCAACACTAAAACAAAATGGGAAAACCCACTGGATTTTTAGAGTTCCAACGTGAACTGCCGAAGGATCGCACGCCGCTGGAGCGCATCAAGGACTGGCAGGAAATTCACCTGCACCAGTCCGAGGCCGACCTCAAAAAGCAGGGCGCGCGCTGCATGGATTGCGGCATTCCGTTCTGCCACACCGGCCAGCTCGTCAGCGGCATGGCCAGCGGCTGTCCGATTCACAATCTCATTCCCGAGTGGAACGACCTCGTCTATCGCGGCCTGTGGCGCGAGGCGCTTGAACGCCTGCACAAGACGAATAATTTTCCTGAGTTCACCGGTCGCGTCTGCCCTGCCCCGTGCGAAGGTTCGTGCGTGCTGGGCATGAAGGAACCTGCCGTCACCATCAAAAACATCGAGGTCAGCATCATTGATCACGGCTGGGAAAATGGCTGGGTCGTCGCTGAACCGCCGAAGAAACGCACCGGCAAAAAAGTCGCCGTGATCGGTTCCGGCCCCGCCGGACTTTCCGCCGCCGCCCAATTAAACAAGGCTGGCCACGAAGTCACCGTCTTCGAGCGCGCCGACCGTCCCGGCGGTTTGCTCATGTATGGCATCCCCAACATGAAGCTTGATAAAAAAGAAGTCGTGCTGCGCCGTCTGGCCTTGCTGGAAAAAGAAGGTGTGAAATTTGTCTGCAACACGGAAGTCGGAAAAAATCTTCCAGTGGAGAAGTTGCAGAAAGATTTTGACGCGGTCATTCTCGCCACCGGCGCAACCAAACCGCGCGATTTGCCCATCGAAGGTCGCCCGTTGAAAGGCGTCCATTTCGCGATGGATTTTCTCACCGCTAACACGAAGGCGGTTCTCGACGGCCACAAAAACGGGAACTTCATTGATGCGACCGGCAAGGATGTCGTCGTCATCGGCGGCGGCGACACCGGCACGGATTGCGTCGGCACCTCGCTCCGGCACGGTTGCAAGAGCATCGTGCAGGTGGAAATTTTGCCCAAGCCGCCGCTCGAACGCGCCAAGGATAATCCGTGGCCCGAATGGCCCAAGACGCTCAAGGTGGATTACGGCCAGGAAGAAGCCGCCGCAAAATTTGGCGCCGACCCGCGCATCTATCTTACGACGGCAACGAAATTTGAAAGCGATGAAAACGGTCAGGTCAAAGCCGTCCATACCGTGCAAGTGGAGTGGACGAAGAACGACAAAGGCCAGTTCATTCCCAAAAATGTTCCCGGCACGGAAAAAGTTTTGCCCGCGCAGCTTGTGCTCTTGGCGATGGGTTTTCTCGGACCGGAACAGCCGTTGCTCGAAGCGCTCGGCATCGAGCGCGACCAACGCAGCAACGCCAAAGCTGACTTCGAGAAATACACGACAAATCATCCGAAAGTTTTTGCCTGCGGCGATTGCCGGCGCGGCCAGAGCCTCGTCGTCTGGGCGTTCAACGAAGGCCGTGGCGCGGCCCGCGAAGCGGATCGTTTCCTGATGGGCAAAACCGACCTGCCCTGATTCATGCAGCCACTCGCCATTGTCTTTTACGAACGTCTCATGCCCGGCAGCCAGTTGGTGAACCGGCTGCAGGACTTGAATTATCGCGTCCTCGCAGTCAACAATCCCGCCCTGCTCGCTGCCATCACCAAACGGGAAACGCCGTTGCTGCTCTTTGTAGATTTGGAGGCGCGCGGCGACATTTGCGGAGCCATTGAAAAAATTCGCGCCGATGCTGCTACCAGTCATTTGCCCGTCATCGCCTTCGCGCCGGATCACAAAACGGAGGCGCTGGCCGCCGCGCAAAAGGCTGGGGCGAACCTGACCGTCGGCGAGAATGCGCTGACCGGCCATTTGCAGACGCTGCTCGATCAGGCGTTGCATCTGGATTAAAACTTTCCCTTGACGCGTGGATAAAACGGTTTCATAGTCGCCGCACAACACTGAGGCATGAGCAATTGGGAAAAGTGATGTTTCACGGACGCGGCTGAACCAGCCACGTCCGTTTCATTTTTTCGCGGCCTCTCAAATCAGGAGCGCAGTTATGGCCAGCGGCAAAGTCAAATGGTTCGACAATAAAAAAGGGTTTGGCTTCATCGCCGATGATGCCGGACAGGATGTCTTCGTCCATCACACCTGCATACTCGGCGAAGGCTACAAAACCCTCGAAGAAGGTGACCCTGTCACCTTTGAAATCATTCCGGGCGACAAGGGTTTGAAAGCACAGAACGTCCAGCGCGCCAGCGCCTGAAGCGGGCGAATTTCATTCCCGGACGCCGATGGCTTCGCTAACCTGAAGCCATGTCGGAAAACCCCACGACTCCCGTCACGAGCCTTTATGTCCACGTCCCGTTCTGCGCGCAGAAATGCGAATACTGCGCGTTCTACTCCGAGGCGTCGTCCGGCGAACTCATCAACCGCTACACCGCCGCGCTTGTCCGTGAACTGGAAATCGTCGCCGGCGACCTAAAGCCAAAAACCATTTTTTTCGGTGGTGGCACGCCGTCGCTTTTGAATTTGCGCCAGTGGGAAAGCATTTTGCGGACAATGGAAAAACTCAATTTGCTCGGTGCGGAAGAGTTCACCATCGAAAGCAATCCCGCGACCGTCTCCGCCGACAAATGCAAGCTGCTCCGCGATTTTGGCGTCAACCGCATTTCGATGGGTGTGCAATCGCTAGACGAAAAATTACTCGATCGGCTGGGCCGCATTCATTCGCGGGAACAAGTCTTCAAATCATTCGACATCCTCCGTAAAGCCGGATTCGACAATGTGAATCTAGATCTCATGTTCGCCATCCCGACCCAGACGATGGCGATTTGGCGGGCGACCTTGGATGAAGCGATGGCAATGCAAAGCGAACACCTGTCCAGCTACGAAGTGATTTATGAAGACGACACGCCGCTGTTTCACCAGTTGCAAGCCGGCGAATTTTCCGTGGACGAAAATCTTGCGTGTGAGATGTATGAGGAATTAATTTCGCGCTCGGCCACCGCTGGATTCCGCCAATATGAAATCGCCAATTTTGGTCGCGGCGAACCGGACGCGCATGGCGTTCCCACCCGCGCCTGCAAACACAATCTCAACTACTGGCGCGGGGGCTCGTATTACGGTCTGGGACCGAGCGCGACCGGCTATGTGCGCGGCGTCCGCACGAAAAACTGGGCGAACACGCAACTCTACTGCGAACAGTTGGAGAAAGGCAAACGCGCCATCGAATCCAGCGAGGAACTTTCGCCGTTGCGTCGAGCCGGAGAAACCGCTGCGTTCGGTTTGCGCATGAATGCCGGTTGGCCGTTTGCGGAATTTCAACGCGTGACCGGCTTTGATTTGCGAGGCGAGTGGGAAGAAGAAATTCAAAAACTGCTCGAACGCGGCTGGGCCAAGATTTCCGAAGACCGTTTTCACCTGACGCATCAAGGCTTGCGCTTCGCCGACGCGGCGGCGGAAATGTTTCTGCGTTAATTTCTTGGTAGGGCAGAGCTCCCGCTCTGACTTTTTCTTTCCGCAAACAATCATATCGAAATCAGGCGGCGCAGCAGCGCCGCCCTACCCTGAAACCGGCAGGCGGATCGTGAAGGTGGTGCCGACACCAAGTTCGCTCACCACTTCAATCGTTCCACCGTGGGCGGTGACAATCGCCTGACAGATAGCGAGGCCCAAACCGGCGTTGCCCGCGCCCGTGCGCGAGGCGTCCGCGCGAAAGAATCGTCCGAACACGCGCGACAAATCTTCCGGAGCAATGCCCTGCCCCGTGTCCGTCACCGTCAACACGGCCAACCCCTCGGAAGCGGCAAGTTGCACGCGCACCTCGCCATCCGGCTCGTTGTATTGGATGGCATTGGTCAGCAGATTCGTGACCACTTGCGCGAGGCGTTCGGAATCACCAATGATTTCAATGGGTTCGGCGGCCACTGAAATTTTCACACCGCGTTCGTCGGCAAGCGTCACGACCAGTTCCGCACAATCGGAAATTGTTTTTGAAAAATCAAATGGCTCCCGTCGCAAAATCTCCTGCCCGGCATCGAACCGCGCCAGCGCCAGCAGCGACTCGATGAGTCTGCGCATCCGCTGGGCCGCGCGCTGGCAGGCCTCAACGGTTTGGCGATAGCTGGCGGCATCGCGTTCCCGCGCCAGCGCGGTCTGGGTTTGCGTCAAAATCACCGTCACCGGCGTCCGCAATTCGTGCGCGGCGTCGGCGGCGAATTGCTGCTGCTGCGCGAACGCCGTTTCTAATCGGGCGAAGGTGGAATTCAAAACCGCTGCCAACTGGCCGAGTTCGCTTTCGGTTTCCGCCGCGTTGATGCGCTGCGACAAATCTCCGGCGGAAATTTTTACCGCCGTCGCGCTGATTTCCGAAACCGGCCGGAGCGCGCGGCCGACGAACCACCAGCCGCCCGCAAGTCCGACCAGCAGCACCGCACCGCCGACCAGCAACAGACTCAGGGCCGTTCGTCGCAAGTCTTTCAACTCGGGCGCAATCGAGCAGCCGACGGTGATGCTTTCTTCGGAAGGCAATTGGGTGTTGACCTCGCGATAATTGTCGAAGCTGACCATTTTTGCGGGTGAATTGCCCTTGCCGGAAAGTTCGGACGGCCGTGTGCCGGGCTGGTATTCGTGATCCAAATTAACAGAGCGTTGGGCGGGTTGGTTTGTGGAAATGGCCACCTGATTACCGTCGCGATTGAAGATGCGGTAATAAAAATGATGCGGATCGTCAGCCGCAAATAAATGACCGTCTTGCGCGAGCAGACTAAATGCAGGCAACTGGCGACCGTTGTGGCCAGAACGATTATCCCCGCCAAACTGACCACCCATCGGCGCGTCCTCCGGCGGTGGGTCGTCGAAGTTTTGTGTCCGGGGTGGTTGTCCGGGCGGCGGACGATTGCCATTCATGCCACGCATCGGCGGACGATGCAAAGCGTTCGCCAAAATTCCCACGCGCCGGTGCAGTTCTTCGTCAATCTGGCGGAACTGACGATTGCGATCCAATTGGTAAGCGGTGATGCCGAAGCCGGCGAGCACGACGACCAGAATCAACCCATACCAAAGCTGCAACCGCCATTTGATGGACTTGAGGAATTTCATTCGATGCAATAGCCGTGGCCGCGCCGGGTGACGATGAATTCCGCGCCGAGTTTTTTGCGGACGTTGGAAACGTGAACGTCGAGCAGATTGGAAAACGAATCTTCGTTCTCGTCGAAAAGATGCTCGTAAAGTTGCGTGCGCGTGACGACTTCGCCGCGATGCAGCGCCAGGAATTCCACGAGCGAATATTCTCGCGCCGTGAGTTCCACCGGCTTGTTTTTGAGAGAGACGATGCGCGCGGCGGTGTCAATTTTCACGTCGCCGATTTCGATGACGTTGGTGGTCTTGTTTGCGCTGCGCCGAATAATAGCGCGGAGACGGGCGAAAACTTCTTCGAGGTCGAACGGCTTGACGACGTAATCATCCGCGCCAGTGTCGAGGCCCTTTACGCGGTCGCGCGTCTGGTCGCGTGCGGTGAGCATGAGCACGGGCGTCTTCTTGGTTTTGCGGAGACGTTTCAAAACTTCCCAGCCGTCCAATCCAGGCAGCATCACGTCGAGGACGATGGCGTCGTAGTCCGTGCCTTCGGCGTTGAAGAGGCCGTCGTCGCCGTTGTCGGCAGTATCCACGGCGTAACCTTCCTCGCGCAACGCCTGCGCGAGGCTCGCGAGCAAATCGGGTTCGTCTTCGACAATCAGGATTCTCATGCGGTGCGGCGGAGTTTTAACACGGACTGCCCGAATCCGCCAGCGTGAGAATTCTTGCAGCCCATACCTTAAGAGAAGATGAAGATAAAAATTGCACACGCGTGTGCAAAAAATGGCTGGCTTCATGTCCAATTAAGGTTGCCTGGCATAAAGTCGGCGCATGAAAAGTTCACACCTAAATTCATCTTCCATGCGTAACGCGGTCGTATGTGCGGGGCTTTGGTTTGCGTTTATTACCAGTGTCCAGGCGGCCGACCCGCGCACGAACTCGTGGTTCACCACTTATGCCGGCAAATACGCGCGCATCTATACCAATGATGTTTCGCGCACGAACGGGGTTTCGCTGACGATGTGGACGAACGGCACGACAATTCAGGCGTCACCTGTCTATTGCGGCGTGCAGGAAGTTTATTCGTCGAGCAACTGGGTTTATATCCGCAGCACCGGGCTGGGCAGTTTTGTGATGGGGCCGTGGTATCTGAATGCGCAGCACACGCAGGCGTTTCCGAATTGGCCGACGAACCAGAAAACCTTGTATCGCCTGCCACGCAGTCCCGCCATGCCGTCCACCAAGACTTCCAATGGCGGCGGCGCGATTGGTTATTTTGTGGATGGCGCGGCGATGTTCAATAGTTGGGACGCCTATACTTACAGCACGGTTTCCAATGTGGATGCGCAGAACATCACCGGCTATTGGAACCGCGATGCGTATGTGAACGAAGGCGCGAGCTTCGACCCGAACAACGCGCATCAGGCCGGCGGCCAGTATCATTATCACGCGAATCCACCCGCGTTGCGCTACCAACTCGGCGACCACGTAGACTTCAACGCGACGACGAAGATTTACACCGAGTCCACCAACACGGCGACGAAACATTCGCCGATTCTCGGCTGGGTCGCGGACGGTTATCCGATTTACGGGCCTTACGGTTACAGCGTTTCCAACAACGCCAGCAGCGGCATCCGGCGGATGATTTCCGGCTACGTTTTGCGCAACGGCCAATACGGCACGAGCAATCTCACGGCGAACGGACGCTCGACGATTCCAAAATGGTCGGCGCGACTGTTCAATGTCAGCTCCAATCAGGTCGGCCCGAACGTCAGCACCAGTTATCCGCTGGGACGTTACATGGAGGACAATGATTATCTCGGCGACCTCGGCTACGCGTCTGGCACGAACACGTTTGACCTCGATGAATACAACGGACGCTGGTGCGTCACGCCGGAATTTCCCGGCGGCACTTACGCCTACTTTGTCAGCATCAGCAGCAACGGAACGCCGGTGTTTCCCTACAACATCGGACGCGGCTACTACGGCACGCCGAGCGGCGGCGCGGTGTCGGCAATCACGGAAACGGTCGTCACCAATTTTCTCGGCGGCACCAATTTGTCTGCAACATTGAGTTCACCAAGCATCGGTAGCGGAAAAGTCACTTTGACTTGGAGCGCGGTGGAAGGCGGCACTTATCAGGTTGAGGCGACGACAAATCTGACTTCGTGGAGCGTGCTCGCGAACGGCGTGACGCCAAACCAAACCAGCGGCGGCTACACGAATGTTACTTCGCTCGACAAACGTTTTTACCGGGTTGGCCGCAGTTCCAGCGCGAGTTTTGACAGCGCGGGCACGACGCTTTTCGCCACCAACTGCGTCGCTCCGGGCGGCGCGGCTAGTCGCGGCCAGACGGTGCAACTGACCATCACGCTGCCCACCGGCGGCAGTTATCCAGCCAGTGCTCCGCCCGCCAATGCCCCCATCACCAGCGTCACCGTGGGCAGCATCACGGCCAGCAGCACGACCTACACGGTGCAAGGCAGCGTGGTGGCGCTATTCACGATTCCCACCGGCTACACGCCGACCGGCGCGCAGACGATTGTCGTTACCTTCAACTCCGGCCCGCCACCTTACACCCTTACGAGTTATTTCACGGTGAATTGACGACAAAAATGTTTTTGATTCAAATTATAATCCAAACTATTTTTCCAAAATCTAAAGCGTGCGCCGCATGAAAAAAATTTACCTGATTGCGATGGCAGTATTGACCACCGCCAAAGTTTTTGCCGACCCGCAACTCACTTCGTGGCTCACGGATTATTCCAGCCAATACGCCCGCACTTACACCACCACGGCCAACCGCACCAGCGGCACGTCGGTGACGACGTGGAACAACCAGTCCGTGCCGGCCTACGCGGACATCGCGCAGGTGCTTTACTCGGCGAGCTGGGTCTATGTGCGCGCGCCGGATTTGCCGAGCTACGTCACCGGGCCGTGGTTGAATCCGCAGGGCGTTCCCGGCAACTTCTCGCCGACGAACCAACATTTGATCAACCGCTTTCCGCGCACACCCGCCGTGCAATCCGGCACAAAGACCATTTCCGGCACAGGCTATTCCGGTTTGTATGTGGACGGGATTGCCGTTTTCAATTTCACCGACGGCAAAGCTTGGAATCCAACGAACTCAAGCGTCGTCAGCGGGCCGCACAATCAGGGAACTTATTACTGGCATCGCAATGCGCCGATCGGCGAGGATTACAACTTCGACTACGGCCTAGGCCACCAAAACCCGTCAGGCGTTTATCACACCCACCAGCAACCTATCGCCCTGCGTTACCAGCTTGGCGACCATGTGGATTTTAATTCTTCAACCAAGAATTATTCCGAAAGCGCCAGCACCAATCTCGCGCACTCGCCCATCGTCGGCTGGGCGTATGACGGCTATCCGATTTACGGACCTTACGGTTACAGCATCAGCAACAACGCCAGCAGCGGCGTGCGCCGCATGGTCAGCGGCTACGTCCAGCGCGACGGCCAAAACGGCACGGATAATCTGACGAACAACCTGACGACGATTCCGGCCTGGTATGCGCGATTCCGGCAGGCGCATTTTGGCGGTGGTTATTCGACCACCACCACCCAAGCCCGCGCGTCCGTGAGCGGCACAAACACGCTCGGCACTTACGCGGAAGATTATTCCTATTACGGCGACCTGACGAATTCCGCCACCGGCCAGAAATATGTCATGGGCACGAACACGTTTGACCTCGATGAATATAACGGCCGGTATTGCGTCACGCCGGAATTTCCCGGCGGCACCTACGCTTACTTTCTTGATATTGATGCCAGCGGCAACTCGGCCTATCCCTTTGCCATCGCCTATGAGTATTACGGCGCGGCCAGCGGCGGCTCCGTCAGCAGCATCGGCGAAGCGGTGACGACGAATTTTCTCGGCGCGGCGGACGCGGCGCTGACGATCAACTCGAATTCCATCAACACCAACTACGTCGTGACCCTAACCTGGAGTTCCACCGAGGGCGGGACGTATCAGGTGGAAAGCTCGTCGAACAATGTCAATTGGGCGACGCAGCGCACCGGACTCGCCGCCAGCGCGGGCGTGTCGAGTTCCACCACCTACACGAATCCGACGACCAGCGGGACGGCTTACGCCCGCATCACGCGCACGGCGCTCGCCACTTACGATGCCACCGGCGGCGAGAGCGGCGTGGTCGCGCAGACCAATGTGATTTCATTTTTGGTCGCGAATACCGCGCCGGTCGTGGCGAATCCCATTTCGACCCAAACCGCGACTTATGGCGGCAGTTTCAGTTTCACGTTCGCCACCAATGTTTTCACCGACGCCGATGCGGGACAAACCTTGAGTTACACCGCGAGCAGTTCCGCGCTGACGAACACCGGCATTGCCTTCAACAGCGCCACGCGCACGTTTTCCGCCACAACGGTGGATGCGACCAACGGCGGCACGATTGCCAGCAGCTACACCGTGCGGGTTATCGCCACGGACAACGGCAGCCCGGCGTTGAGCGCGACCAATTCTTTTACGCTGACGATCAACAAAGCCGCCGCTTCCGTTTCGCCCAACGCAGTCACGCGCAGCTACGGAGCAACCAATCCGGTGTTCACCGGCAGCTTGAGCGGGTTCGTCGCGGCGGATGCCATCTCGGGAAATTTTTCCTGCACGGCCACCACCAACAGCGCGCCGGGAAGTTATGCCATCACGCCTACATTGAACGACTCTGGCACGCGGCTGGGCAATTACACCGTCACCACCAACGCCGCTTCGCTGACTGTGACGCAGGCTGTGCTGACGGTCGCCGCCAACGCCGCCACGCGTGCCTATGGCGCGACGAACCCGACCTTCACCGTCACCTACACCGGTTTCACCAACGGCCAAAATTTCGCCAGCAGCGGCGTCAGCGGCGCGCCCGCACTCACCAACAGCGCGACGACCAACAGCGCCGTTGGTTCGTATGTCATCACCAATTCTCTCGGCACGCTGACGGCGGCGAACTATTCCTTCGCGCTGGTCAACGCCAGTTTGACGGTGACGCAAACGGCGTTGAGCGTGACACTGAATTCCACCAACCGCACCTACGGCGCGACGAATCCCGTTTTCACCGGCTCGCTCACCGGCTTGAAAAACAATGACAGCATCACCCTCGCTGGCGCGACCGTCGCCACGACGAACAGCGCACCGGGAAATTATTCCATCACCCCGACCTTCACCGATCCCGGCAGCAAGCTGGGCAACTACGCCGTGACGACGAACGGCGGCACGCTGACGATTTCCAAGGCGGCGCTGTTCGTGGCGGCGGACAATTTTCTGCAAGCCTACGGCACGGCCATCCCGGTCTTCACCGGCACACTGCTGGGAGCCGTGGCCGGCGATGTTTTCACCGAGACTTTTGCCTGCGCGGCCACCACGAACAGTTCGCCGGGACTTTACCCCGTCGTGCCCGGCGTCAATGATCCGGGCGGCAAACTGGGCAACTACAACGTGACCATCATCAACGGCGGACTGACCATCATCCAGGCCACCCTGCTCGTGAGTGCCGATGCCAGCGCGCGCGCCTATGGGGCGACGAATCCCGCGTTCACCGCCAGCTACACCGGTTTCACCAACGGCCAGACGCTGGCCACCAGCGGACTCACCGGCAGCCCCTTGCTCACCACCTCCGCGACCACCAATAGCGCGCCCGGCAGCTACGTCATCACGAACACCATCGGCTCGCTCACGTCGTCAAACTACACCTTCACGTTCACGAACGGCACGTTGACCGTCACTTCCGCCGTTTTGACGGTGACTGCCAGTAATTTTTCCCGCGCCTACGGCGTGACAAATCCGGTGTTCACCGGCCTGCTCGCCGGTTTGCAAAACAACGACAGCATCACCGCCAATTACTCCACGACCGCCACGACCAACAGCCCGGCGGGCAGCTATGCGATCCTCGTCATGCTGAACGATCCTGGCAGCAAGCTGGGAAATTATCGCGTCACCACCAATCAAGGAACTTTGACCATCACCAATACGAGCGGCGCCAGTAATTACACGGTGACCCAGACTTCAACCAATTCACTGATCACGCTCGGTTCGACTGGCACGCAGGACTATGCTTTTACGGACAACGCCAGCGGCCTGACGGTGGTGGTGCGGCTGACGATGTCGGCTTATTCCGCCAGCAACGCCAGCCCCGTGTTCACGCTCCTCGACAATTACGGCAGCGTGAACCGTTATGTGCATCTGGGCGTGGACAGCGGCTACAACGGCGGTGATGGCAATTTTGTGAATGCGTTCGAGGGCGCCAATTTTTCCGCCACGCTGCTGTCTGCCGCCAGCGGCATCGCCACCAACAGCATCAAGTTTGGCATCACGGGCGTTGGGTTTCGTTTTTCGCCGAAAATTGTCTGGAATTCATCCGTGCAGTCCAACAGCATCAGCAGCACCAATAACGAAACGCTTTATACGATGGACACCGGAACGGCATCGCTGGCCGGAACCAATTATACGGCAACAGTTCGCTCCGCCAGCAACAGCAGTGATTATCAGTTCAGCGATTTTGTGGACGGCACGAACTACGGACTGGCATTGAAGGTGTCGTTTTATGTGGGCACGAACTACGCCGAGAACGCCACGCTCGCCTCGTCCAGTTATGCCGGCGGCAAGTTCAGCTTCAGCGTGACCGGCACGGCCGGTTCCAGCTATGTCGTGCAGGTGACAACCAATCTGACTCGACCAATTGGACTTCCATTTACACTAACATCGCACCCTTCAACTTCACCAACACCAGCGCCACCTCGGACAACCAACGCTTTTTCCGCGTGACGTCACAATAAATCAGGCCTTAACGCCCGGTTAAGGTTGTCCGGCGTAAATTTGAAGCATGAAAACCATTCTTGGTTTAATCCTTATCGGAGCCGTCACTGCCGGCGCAGCGGCGGATCCGCAAATCACTTCGTGGTTCACCCTGCCTTCGTCGCAATCCGCCCGTATCTATCGCAACAATGCCGCGAAAGCCGCCAACCAGCCGGTCACCACCTGGAGCAACGGGCGCAACGCGCAATCCCGGCCCGCTTACTGTGGCGTGCAGGAAATTCTGTCGTCGGCCAACTGGATTTACGTTCGCAGCACCGGTCTGGGCAGCCAGATTATGGGGCCGTGGTTGAACGGCTATTTTCCCAATCTGCCGACGGATCAGCATTTCATCTTTGCAATTCCGCGTCATCCCACGGTGCAATCGGGCAATCGCTTCAATCACCTCGGCGAGATTGGAATGTTTGTGGACGGCGTGCGGATGTTTGATGCGGGCGACGCGTTTTCCTACTCGCATCAAAATGGCCGCGACGCCGACCCGCGCGCCGGCATCGGCCAAGGCGACCATGTTTGGAACCGCGATGCTTTGGTCAACGAAGGCCACACCTTCGACGCCGCGCTCGCCCACCAGCAGAATCGCGGCACCTACCATTACCACGTAGAGCCGATTGCCTTACGCTACGAACTCGGCGACCACGTTGATTTTGATTCATCAACCAAGACCTACCGCGAAAGTTCCTACGCGCCGACGAAGCATTCGCCAATTCTCGGCTGGATGCAGGATGGCTACCCGCTCTACGGGCCTTATGGCTATTCCAATTCTACCAATCCCGCCAGCGGCGTGCGCCGGATGGTTTCCGGTTTTGCGCTTCGCAACGGCGCGAACGGCACGGACAATCTCGCGCAATCCGGACGCACCACCCTGCCCGCTTGGGCAGCGCGCGAACAAAATCGTTCGGCCAGACTCTCCGATTTCGAGACCGGTCCCGCCGTGACTGAACGCTACTCCCTCGGTCATTACATGGAAGATTACGCCTATATAGGCGACTGCGGGAAAAAGTTGGGCAAAGATTTCGACCTCGACGAACTCAACGGACGCTGGTGCGTGACGCCAGAATTTCCCCAAGGCACTTATGCCTACTTCACGACGATTGATGCGAACGGCCAGCCCGTCTATCCTTACAACATGGGCCGTCGCTATCATGGCAATCCCGTGGGTCAGCTCGTGCCTGGCATTCACGAGCCGGTCAAGACTAATTTTCTGGCACACGCTAACGCACCAATGAAAACCGCGCCAACTGCCGCTAACGCCAAGTTGGTTTGGGAAAATGGCGGCTACGAAGCCAAATGAATTGCCATCGCCTCATTTACTTTGGCCTGTTGCTCGGCGGGCTGCTGCCGAATATTTTCGCCGCCACGCTGGAAATTCAGATCACGCCAAAAGTTTCCGGCGCGCCGCTTCAGCCCGCGTCCTTGCGCTACCAGACTTCGGCCGGCGGAACGTTTTCCATCACCCGTGTCAGCTATCTCGTCAGCGACTTCGCACTGCAATGCAACGACGGCTCATGGCTGGCGCTGTCCAACTCCGTCGTCTGGCTGGATTATGAGCAGAACCGCGACACGATTCGCCTGCCGGAAATTCCGCCGGGCGAATTTCGCTCCGTGCGGTTCACCGTCGGCTTGAACACAAATCTGAATCACGCAGACGTGGCCAAATTTCCCGCCGGGCACCCGCTCAATCCAAACCTGAACGGCCTGCACTGGAGTTGGCAAGGTGGCTACATTTTCATGGCACTTGAAGGCTTATGGCGTAATTCCTCGGGCGAACTCGACGGCTGGGCTTACCACCTCGCGCGCGACACCAACGCCACGCGCATCACGCTCGCCGCTCCGCTCATCGTCACTAACGAGACGAAACTGGAACTGGATTTCGATCTCGCCACGCTGCTGAATGCCCCACGTCCGCTGGCGTTTGGCAAAGACGGTTCCTCCACGCATTCGCGCGATGGCGACCCGATTGCCGCCGCCCTCGTCGTCAACCTGCCCGGCGCGTTTCGCGTTTATCGCGTCACACAGTTGAGCGAAAAGGAAATCGCCAGCGCCCATCCCAAGCCGCTTTATTTGCCGGCAAAATTCACGCCCTTTGAATTTCAGATGAGCGCGACGTTTCCAATCCCCGATTTGCCGCGCGATAATCCGCTGCTCACCGAACGCGTGGAACTGGGCAAGAAATTGTTTTTTGACAAGCGCGTTTCCATCAACGACCAGCAGTCCTGCGCCGACTGTCATGCGCCGGCGAAAGCCTTCGCCGACGGGCGCAAAACGGCGCGCGGCGCGGAAGGCGAATTCGGCCCGCGCAACACGATGCCGCTGCTCAATCTCGCGTGGAAGCGCGAGTTTTTCTGGGACGGCCGGGCGAAGAGTTTGCGCGAACAAGTTTTGCAGCCAATCCAGAATCCGATTGAGATGCACCAGTCACTCACTAACCTCGTCCTCAAGTTGGCGCATTCCACCAACGATTATTCTGCGCGCTTCTCGGCTGCTTTTGGCTCGCCGGAGATTACGGCGGAAAAGATTGCGCTCGCGCTGGAAAATTATCTACTCACGCTGACGTCGTTTGATGCGAAGTTCGACCGCGTGCTGCGCGGCGAGAGAAAATTCACGCCAGAAGAACAGCGCGGGTTTGAATTATTTTCCACCGAATACGATCCGCGTCGCGGCCAGTTCGGCGCAGATTGTTTTCATTGCCACGGCGGGCCGCTGTTTCAGAGCCAGAGTTTTGCGAACAACGGATTGGATACGGAATTTTCCGACTCCGGTCGCGCCAAAGTCACAGGCAAGAATTCCGACACCGGAAAATTTTCCGTGCCTTCACTCCGCAACGTGGCACTCACCGCGCCTTACATGCACGACGGACGGTTTCAGACTTTGGAGGAAGTCGTGGAGCATTACGCCACCGGCGTGAAGCGCAGCGCGACGCTTGACCCGAATCTTGCCAAGCATCCCGATGGCGGCGTGCCGTTGAGCGCGGCGGACAAGCAGGCCTTGGTGGCGTTTCTCCGCACGCTGACCGACGCGTCATTCGCCGCGAAAAAATAATTTCAAAAACTTTTCGCCTTCACGATTGCTTAAGGTTGGGTGCGTTAGAGTGGCCGCATGAAAAGTGAAGCAGATCGCGAACAACAGACGCTGACCATCGGCTTGAGCCGGGCAGTCGCGCCGACGTTCGCGGTGCGGATCACCCAAAACCAACCCAACCCTGGCGGAGGACTTATGAACCCTAATGTTTTCTCAAATAACATCGCGCGCGCGGCGCGCTGGATGGTCGTGGATGATAATCCCGATATGCTGGCGCTGATGCAAATGTTGCTGGAGCAAATTCACGACGGCCCGGTGGACGGCTTCAGCTCGCCAGCGGCCGCGCTCGCGGCGTTCGCTGGCGCGCCGGACGCTTATGAACTGGTCGTCACGGATTACGAGATGCCGGGGATGGACGGCATTGAGCTTTGCCGTCGGCTTCTCGGTGTGGTGCGCGATCTGAAAATTTTTCTCGCCACCGGCAGTGGATTTTTTACCGAGGCGGCGGCGGCGCACGCCGGCTTTCACGGTTTGTTGAACAAGCCGTTTCAATTCGAAGAACTCCGCGCCATGTTGGCTGGAGCTGGCATCCGAATCAGTGAACCGGTCGCCGCTTAAATTTTACACCCACAACAAAATAAAACTATGAAAACAAAAACGACAATGACCCTGCTGGCCGTTCTCGGAGCCTGCGCGCTCACGGCCAGCGCCCAAGATAGCCAACCGCCCGCCGGTGGACCACCGCCGGACGCGCAACCGGCCGGCCAACACATGGGCGGTCCCGGCGGCGCGCGCGGCGGATTTCATGTGCTGCCGCCGCCATTGATGCAACAGCTCAAGCTAACGGATGACCAGAAAACACAGATCGCCGCGCTGGAAGCAGACACCAAGGCCAAACTGGAAAAAATTCTGACCGCCGATCAACTGACGCAGTTGAAAAACTTCCGTCCGCCGATGCGCGGCGGGATGGGTGGCCAGCAGCACGGTGGTAACGGACCGGAAGGCGGTAATAATTCCCGGCCGCCCGGCCCGCCGTCCGGTGAAGGCGACAATAACGCGCCGCCGTCCGGTCCTCCGCAAGGCGGACAATAAACAACTTCCGTTCGTGTGAACGGCAAGGCGGCGGGCTGGCAAAACTCCGGGTGTGAAAGCCAGTCCGCCGCTCTTTTATTTTGCACCTAACCGCACAGCCGCAAGTAGCGCGGCAACGAGGGAAACGCCGCCGCAGACGACATACGGCAGCAGCGGAATGTGGACGTAAAGCGACGCGGCAAATATCGGTCCCGCGATGCGCGCCAGCGCGCCGGCGCTTTGGGCAACACCGATGGTGGCCCCCTGCTCATTCGCCGGGGTGAGATTGGAAAGCATTCCGAAAACCGGTGCCCGCGTCAGGCTGGAGCCGATGGACAACAGCGCCAGCGCGAGCAGCATTTTGATCCACGGCCAATCCGATCCGTGCAGCACCGCCGCCCACTTCAATGGGCCGTCACCCTTAACGAACGGCAGCAGCGTCAGCGCCGCGGCGGTGAACAGCAGACTCACGGCAATCAGCTTCGGTTCGCCCAGTTTTTTTACCGCCCAGCCAATCGTTCCACCCTGGATGAGTGCGCCGATAAGGCCGCAAAAGACAAACAGCGAAACGACGGTGCCGGCCTGTTTAGCGACATCCGAATCAACGGCGTGTTTGATCGGGTCGTTGGTAATTTGAAAAGAACCCGCTTCCGTCCCCGGCGGCAGCGCAATGCCAAGATTAAAACTATCAGTGACCAGCAGCGGCAAGGTGCTCTCAAAACAGGTGAAGGCGAACGTGGCCAGGAAAAAAATCAAAATGAGTAGTCCAATTTTCGGTTGGCCGAGCGTGTGTTTCCATTGGGCGAAATGGGGGCGACTGTTGGCCTGGCCGGAATTCGGCTTCAAACTTTCCGCGAGAATGAAATAAGCGAGCAGGAAATTCGCCGCGCAAAGTGCTGCCGCCGCCCAGCCGGGCGCGGTGGACCCGCCGAATTTTAGCGCGATGCCACTGATGGCCGGGCCGAAGATGAAGCCGAGGCCGAACGCCATGCCGATGAGTCCCATCCGCTTTGAGCGATTTTCCGGCGGCGTGATGTCCGCGATGTAAGCTTGGGCAACAGTGATGTTCCCGCCGCAGGCGCCCGCGAAGATGCGAGAGACGAGCAGCGCGCCCAGCGCGAGCGAATGATTTTCAAAACCGGAACCGATGGCGAAAAGCACATACGAACACGCCGCGCCCGCCGTGCTGATGAGCAAAATCGGGCGGCGACCGTGGCGGTCGGAAAGCCTGCCCCAAATCGGCGAGAAGATGAACTGCATCGCGGAAAACGAGGCGATGATGACGCCAATCATCCAGCCGCTCGCGCCGTAATGCCGGCTGAACATCGGCACCAGCGGCACGACGATGCCGAAGCCGATGAGGTCAATGAAGACCGTGAGGAACACCACGAGCATGGAAGGTTTGCGATTCATATTAAAAAAGCTGCGTGAGTTTAGCCCTGAAAACTGGCGAGTCAAATTTGTTAGCAGGCAGACGGGAATAACCGGTGAAAAAGAATTTTTATCTTTGACTTGAAGCGGCTCCGGTAAAAGCGAAAATCCACACCGCATGATTGACTCCGTTTCCGACCCGATGTCCGGCGGTGCTGCCGACGCGGGTGCTGATTTTAAGAAAAGCCGCCGCCCCAAAGGCGATCGCCGTTCGTCGTCCGCCACGCCCACGCTGGACCGGCTGCCGCCACATTCCACCGAGGCGGAAATGGGCGTGCTGGGCTGCGCGTTGCTCGACCCAAACCAGTGCATCGGCGAGTGCATCGAGAAGCTCAAGGACGACGGCAAGGCGGCGTTTTACGATCTCCGGCATCAGACGATTTACGAGACGCTGTCCGAAATGTTCAACTCGCGGGATGCGATTGACCTGATCACGGTGCAGCAGAATCTAAAGGACCGGCAGCTGTTGGATCAGGTCGGCGGCATCGCCTACTTGAGCCAGTTGCAGGACGCGGTGCCGAGCGCGGCGAACCTGAGTTACTACCTCGACATCGTCCGTGAAAAATATCTCCTGCGAAAACTTATCACGACGTGTTCCGGCGTGGTGGGCAAGGTATTTGATTACGAAGGCAACGTGGAAGAATTGCTGGACGAGGTGGAGAAGGAAATTTTACGGGTCAATGAATCGCGCGAGCAGACGGGCATGCAGTCCATCAATACGCTGGTGCACGGGGCCATCGCGACGATTGAAAGTTATCACGCCCGGCAGGGACAATTGGGTGGCATTTCGACGGGCTTTCCCGATTTGGACAAGATGACGGACGGTTTGCACGGCGGCGAAATGATCGTCATCGCGGCGCGGCCTTCGATGGGCAAAACCTCGCTGGCCATGAACATCGCCGAACACGCGGCGGTGGAAATGAAGCTGCCGGTGGGCGTGTTCAGTTTGGAAATGAGTTCGCAATCGCTCATCCTGCGTATGATGTGTTCGCTGGCGCGGGTGAACCTGCGGAACATCCGCGAAGGGTTCATGATCGAGACGGATTTCCCAAAATTGACGAGTGCGGCAGGACGGTTGTCGGGGTCAAAGCTGTTCATTGACGACACGGCAGGACTTTCCATTTTGCAGTTGCGGGCGCGGGCGCGGCGCATGGCGCAACAGCATGGTATTAAGCTGTTCGTGATTGACTATTTGCAGTTATTAAACTCTACTGCGCGGCGAGCGCAGGACAATCGCCAGCAGGAAATTGCCGATATTTCGAGCGGCATCAAGGCGTTGGCCAAAGAGCTCAACGTGCCGATCATCGTGCTGGCGCAGTTGAACCGCGAAATCGAGAAGGACAAGAGCCGGAAGCCGCGGATGAGCGATTTGCGCGAGTCGGGCTCCATCGAGCAGGATGCGGATTTGGTGGGACTGCTTTACAAACCGAACGCGGGTGACGATGAAGACGGCGCAGTGACGGAAGAAAGCGACGGATTGCCGGTGAATCTGGTGATTGCGAAACAGCGCAATGGTCCGACCGGCGATGTGCATTTGACGTTCTTGAAACCATATACGCGATTTGAAAGCGCGACCAAATTTAGCGATGAAGACGTGCCGGCTGGTAGATAAAAAAATGAAATCAATCATTCGTCCCCTGGGTATTTCCCTCGTATTAGGCTGTGCCACCGCCGGGTGGGCGCAGAGCGCGGGGCCAAAAATTGAACGCGTGGATATCAAGTTCGTCGGGCCGGCTTCGGTCAGCGAGGATTTCATCCGTTCCAACATCAAGCTCAAAGCGGGAGCCAGCTATCTGCCGGGCATCACGCAGGATGATGTGCATTCACTTTACGGCACCGGCCAGTTTTACAACATCCGCGTGGCCGCCGAACAAGCCAACGACGGAGGCGTGGTGCTCACTTACATCATTCAGGTTCGCCCGCGCATCACGGACATCAAGATCGAAGGCAACCATGAGTTGAGCGATTCCAAGCTTAAGAAAAAGGTCACCGTGAAGGTCGGCGAACCGCTGGATGAGCAGAAACTTTTTGCGAACGTCCAGGAGATGAAAAAGCTGTATGAAAAATACGGCCTGGCGGACACGAAGGTGAAATACGTCCTGAACATCGATGAAATCAGCGGCCACGGCACGGTGACGTTTCGGGTGGAAGAAAGCCCGAAGGTGAAAATCAAGGACGTCGAGT
>CAIOUK010000182.1 GCA_903861445.1 uncultured Verrucomicrobia subdivision 3 bacterium | reverse complement strand
GTGGCGACCACCTGGCCTTCGACTTTGGCGAGGAACATAGTGTTATTGGTAGGGCAAAGCTGCGGCTTTGCCCAAATTCTGGCGGCACGGCAGCGCCGCCCTACCGGAATTATTTCTTCTTGGGCAGCACCGCTTCCACATCCGCGTGCGGACGGGCGATGACGTGGACGCTGACCAGTTCGCCTTTGATGGCTTTGATGGCCTGCGCGCCGGCGTCGGTGGCGGCTTTGACGGCGGCGACATCGCCGACGACACACGCGGTGCAGAGGGCGTTGCCGACCTGCGTCATCGGTCCGACGAGTTCGACGTTGGCGGCTTTGAGCATGGCGTCCGTCCCCTCGACGAGGGCGACGAGTCCGCGCGTTTCGATCATTCCAATGGCTTGTGGCATATAATTACTTTTGGTTGTTGGTTGAGAGGTGTTGATAAATTTAGTTTTTCTTGGCTTCCAAAAAACGTTTCGTTTCGCGCGCCACGACGAGTTCTTCGTTCGTGGGGATCACAAAAATCTTCACTGCCGAATCCGCCGCGCTGATGATGGCTTCAGTCGCGCGGGTGGAACTATTCTTCCCCGCGTCGATCTTGATGCCGAGGTTTTCCAGATTCGCGCAAATGGCGGCGCGCAGTTCCGCACGGTTCTCGCCCGTGCCAGCGGTGAACACGATCGCGTCCGCGCCGTTCAACTGCAAAAAGTAGCCGCCGATCCAGTGCCGCGCGCTCGCCACGAAAACATTGAGCGCAAGCTTGGCGTTCGCATTGTCCTTGCTGGCGGCATCGGAAATGTCTCGCACATCATTCGACACTCCGCTGATGCCGAGCAAACCGCCTTGTTTGCTCAACTGCTTCTGCGCTTCTTCAACCGTGAGGCCGAGCGTTTTCACCGCGTAAGGCAAAGCCTCTGCGTCGAGATCGCCGACGCGATTATTCTGCGGCAAACCGGATTGCGGACTCATGCCCATGCTCGTGCCAATGGACGCGCCGTTCAAAATTCCGGTCACGCTAGAACTGCCGCCAAGGTGACAGGAAATCACGCGCAGCGGCGCGCCGGAAATTTTCGCCGCACCGTTGTTGACGTAAAGCTGCCGCGCACGTTCGGCGACGTCGGGGCGACAGAGCAATTCCGCCGAGCGCTCGGCGATGAACTTGTGGCTCGCGCCATGAAATCCCCAGCGGCGCACGCCAATGTCCAGCCACGTTTGCGGCACGGCGTAGCGTTGCGACGCTTCGGGAGCGAACTGGTGAAACGCCGTTTCAAAAAGCGCGATGAGTGGCACGCTCGGCATCCTTTGCGCAAACAGTTTGATACCGGTGATGTAAGGCGGATTGTGCGCGGGCGCGAGGCCGTTGTAATCGGTCATCGCCTGTAGCACTCGCTCGTCGAGTCGCACGCAGCCGGTGACGTTCTTGGCGATGACGGTCTTGAAACCGACGGCACTCAATTCGCTTTCGCTCGCGATGGCGTTCGCCTGTTTCAGTTCGGCGAGGCAGTCCTCAATCGCCTTCGGATAATCGGTGACGCGCTCAAAGCCGCCTTTATGCAAAAGGCGTTCGGCGTTGTTTGAAAAATCAAACAACCGCCACTTGAGTGAGGTCGAACCGATATTGGCGACGAGAATTTTCACCGCGAGAATAAAGGATTATTCGAGCCACTTACCGAGTCCGCTCAAACCGTCATGCGGACGCGGAATCACCTGGACGCTGACGACCGAGCCGACTTGCGCGGCGGCGGCGGCTCCGGCATCCGTCGCGGCTTTCACGGCAGCGACATCGCCCCGGAAAAACACCGTGACATAACCACTGCCGACTTTTTCCCAGCCGGTGATGGTGACGTTCGCGGATTTAAGCGCGGCATCAGCAGATTCCACGGCGGCGCAGAAAGCTTTGCATTCAATCATTCCACCAGCTTGTTTTGACATATTCGTTAAAAGTTAAAATTTTGGTTGGGTGAATTATTTCTTGGCGGCGCTGTTGCCGAGGAACGCGGCGAGCAGTTCTTCGTGCGGGCGGGCGATGATGTGTGAGCCGACGAGTTCGCCGACTTTCGCGGCGGCTTTCGCGCCGGCGTCCACGGCGGCTTTGACGCTGCCGATGTCGCCCTGGGCGATGACGGTGATGAGGCCGCCGCCGATGGCGATGGTTTTGACCAACGTGACGTTGGCCGCTTTGACCATGGCGTCGCTGGCTTCCACGCTGCCGACGTAGCCCTTGGTTTCAATCATTCCTATTGCTTCGTTCATAATTTATTTTGGTTGATGGTTGAGAGTTGCGAGAAAATTTTAACCACGGATAAACACAGATAAACACGGATATTCAAACCGCGAAATACGCAAAACACGCGAACAAAAATTTGCTTTCGCGTATTTCGAGTGGTTCGCGGTAAAAATGTTTTTGTTCACTTTCATTTCAAAAGTTCGACTGGTGTGTGCGGTTCGAGGTTGCACGCGTTGCCTTCGTCGGTGTCAATGTGAACTTCCAGTTTGAAACTCGGATCCACACGCACCAGCAATTGATCCAGCGTGATCGCGCACGGACCGCCGATTTTCAATTTCATGTGGTCGCCGGCTTTGACGCCGTAAAATTCCGCATCGGTCGGGTGCATGTG
>CAIOUK010000181.1 GCA_903861445.1 uncultured Verrucomicrobia subdivision 3 bacterium | reverse complement strand
CGCAAATGTTTCGGCTACAAAACCGCCGTGGCCACCGCGTTCGTGGACAACGAGGTCGGACATCTCATCGAAGACTTCATCATGCAGGGCGGCGTGGACACGGACTTCATCAAGTGGCGCGAAGACGACGGCATCGGACGCAGCGTGCGCAACGGTTTGAATTTCACCGAACGTGGCTTCGGCATTCGCGGCGCGGTCGGCGTGCCGGATCGCGGCAATTCCGCGGCGTCGCAACTCAAGCCGGGCGATTTCGATTGGGATCATATTTTTGGAAAAGTTGGCACGCGCTGGCTGCACACCGGTGGCATTTTCGCCGCGCTTTCCGCGACAACGGCTGAACTCACGATTGAAGCCGTGAAGGCTGCGAAGAAGCATGGCGTCGTTGTGAGCTACGATTTGAATTATCGTCCGTCGCTCTGGAAAACGATTGGCGGTCTCAAGAAGGCGCAGGAAGTGAATCGCGAGATCGCTAAGTATGTGGACGTAATGATCGGCAACGAAGAAGACTTCACCGCGTCGCTCGGTTTCGCCGTCAAAGGCGCGGAAGATCTCAAACACATCGAAACGGATGCGTTCAAGGCGATGATTGAGACTGCGGTGAAAGAATTCCCGAATTTCAAAGTCGCTGCAACCACGCTGCGTCACGTCATCACCGCGACGAAGAACGACTGGAGCGCGATTCTCTGGCACGAAGGAAAATTTCACGAGAGCCGCCAGTATCCCGGCCTTGAAATTCTCGATCGCGTCGGCGGTGGCGACAGTTTCGCAAGCGGCCTGCAATTCGGTTTCCTCGAATTCAACGACGCGCAGAAGGCAGTGGAATATGGCGCAGCGCACGGCGCGTTGGCCTCGACTACGCCCGGCGACACGAGCATGGCCACCCGTAAGGAAGTGGAAAAAACCTTCGGCGGCGGCGGCGCGCGCGTGGTGCGGTAAAGGCCACAGATGGGCACAGATGAAACACAAATTTTCCGAACAAAGTTTTTTATCTGTGTTTCATTTGTGAAAATCTGTGGCTCAATTTAATTGCAACGAACAAAATTATGAATACATCTGAAATCTTTTCACTCAAAGGCGAGGTCGCTGTGGTCATCGGCGCAACGGGCGTCCTGGGCGGCGCGTTGGCTGATGGCCTTGCGGCGGCCGGCGCGAAGATCGCCGTGCTGGGCCGAAACGAAGACCGCGGCAACGCACGCGTCAAGGCAATCAAAGATGCCGGCGGCAATGCGGCGTTTTTTACCTGCGACGCCAGTTCGCGAGCGAGCCTTGCGGAGGCGCACAAGAAAATTGAAGCTGCGCTCGGTGCGCCGACGATTCTCGTGAACGCCGCCGGCGGCAATGATCCGAAAGTCACGGTCACGGCGGAAAATCCATTCGAGAAAATTTCGCTCGAAGCACTCAACGCGAATCTGGATTTGAATTACATCGGCGGCGCGTTTTTGCCCTGCCAGGAATTTGGTCCGGGCATGTGTGCGCGCGGCAAGGGCAGCATCATCAATATCGCGAGCGTGTCGGCACACCTGCCGCTGTCGCGGGTGATGAGCTACTCGGCGGCGAAGGCGGCGGTGCTGAACCTCTCGCAGTTCCTCGCCCGCGAAT
>CAIOUK010000180.1 GCA_903861445.1 uncultured Verrucomicrobia subdivision 3 bacterium | reverse complement strand
GTAGGCGGTGAGGACGGCGGCGTCCATCTGCGCGTGCAACTGGCGGAGCTGGTGGATGTCCGGGGTGGATTCTTCCGGGTCGTGGAAACGGTTGTAGGTTTTGGTGAGGCCCTCGTTCTGGCGCACCATCAACGCGGCGCGGAACTCGTAATACTCTCGCCCCGCCGCCTCCAGCGCCGCGTTCGTCTCGAACCCGGCGGGGAACGGGAACGTCTCGAAGCAGTCGGTTGGAATGTAACGAGCATCGTCCTTCATTTTAGCGCCGAAAAATAAAGCCCACCCTTGATGCACACGTGACTGAATTACAGCAAATCCTGAAAGTTCCAAAAGTGGGAAAATAACTACGGTGTGCGCAAACACCCGATTCGATGGTTGAAAAACGAAACCAAGTGAATTGCTGGTTTGTGCTACCGTCAACACCTGCTGGCGCTTGCGCATCAGCTCTGTTCCCTTCTTGTTACTGCGGCCGTATTGCCACCACTTCTTGAGATAAGCACCATCTTTCATCTCGCGTTCAGGCCAGACTTTGGCCCGAACGATGGCAAACAGGTCTGTCCATTGACTCGCCTGCTCTTCGAGCATTTCTCCGAAATCTATTACCCATCGCTCTGGTTCTTGAGTTGGGCTTGAATTGATTTCTTGGCCGCCAATAAAGGGGTAAATGAGCTGTGCATTTTTGGTATCTTTTGCCAACAATCTGTGCATGTCTGCAATAGGCGTTGCGACAGGATTCGTATCATCAAAAGTGAAACCCATACCCAAGATATTGCACCCGATGAAAGCCTTTTGCTGATTTGCTTTGAGATGTTCTGGTTCGTCGTTCGTGCCTTGATGGAAAAGATACGAGGTTATCGTGGATACTTTTTTACCATCCAAATCTCGTGGTTCGTGGCATTCTCCTTTTGTCATGTGAACGACACTGACTATGACCGCCGCTGCTCCAGGCCACTTCAAACGGCGTGAAGCTGAGTAGATGCTTCCTCCATTTTTGCATATCCACGACAACCCGCCGCCTCGTGTGTCTCCTTGTGCAATGGTCTTGGTTGCAACAAGACCAAAAGTAGAACCTTGGCGGATGAGTGTGAAAGCGCGACGAAAAAAATAGGCGACCAAGTCGGTTCTGTCGCCTGCACCTGGGCAAAGAAAATACAGGTAGTCCAAAAAGGGCGCAGATAACGACTGGGATATTCTCATACCGCCCATAAAAGGCGGATTACCGACAATGCCATCGAAGCCGGGATTCTCGCGGTCGAACACTTCCGGGAATTCAATTTCCCAGTGGAACGGCGTCACCGGAAATTTTCCACCACGCAAGGCTTTCACCTCGGCAATCGGGCGTTTGCTAAAATCCGTGTCCGAGAGCCGTTCAATGAATTCCTGCCGCTTGCCTTCGCGGGCCTTGTCCTTGTCCGCACTGAAGAACGCACAGATGGCCGCATCGCCAATAAATCGGACGTAGTCGAGCAGTTCATCCGCTTTTTCCAGCCGGGCACGTTTCAGTGCCGGCACACCGTAGTCATCACCCAACCCCAGCAAGACCTGACGTTCACGCAGGGCGGCGGTGGTGTAGTCGCGAACTTTCTTCTCCCAAAGCTGGCCGGTGGTGAACTCGGATTCCCAGGAGAAGGTCTCAATTTGCCGGCGCGTCAGCCCCACGAGGGAATCACCGCAGCGAATGGCGTGGTCGAGAAAGGTGAACGGATGATTCTTGGCGAGCGTGGCCAGCCAGAGCGAGAGCTTAGCCAGGTCGGTGGCCATGGGATTGCGATCCACGCCGTAGAGGCAGCATTGCGCGATGAGGCGCATTGCGAGCAGTTCCTCGGTCTCATCGGGCG
>CAIOUK010000179.1 GCA_903861445.1 uncultured Verrucomicrobia subdivision 3 bacterium | reverse complement strand
CCAGCGCGCTTCGATCATTTCCAGCCCCTTGTTGAACAGCGTCGCCGAATCAATCGTGACTTTGCGGCCCATGACCCACGACGGATGTTTGAGAGCGCGTTCCACGGTGATTTCGGAAAATTTTTCTTTCGGCCAATCGGTCTTGCTGCGGAACGGTCCGCCGCTCGCGGTCAAAATCAATTTGCGGACGGAACTCGTCGGCTTGCCGTCGAGGCATTGGAAGATCGCGGAATGTTCGCTGTCCACCGCCAGCACCCGGACGCCGTGCTTGCGCGCTTCCTTCATCATGATTTCGCCGGCCATCACGAGGATTTCCTTAGACGCGACGGCGATGTCCTTGCCCGCGCGAATCGCCGCCAGCGCCGGCTGCAATCCGGCGGTGCCGACGATGGCAATCAAAACAATGTCCGCCGCCGGCAGCGTGGCGAGTTTGAGCAAGCCTTCATCGCCGCAGAAAACCTGCGTGGAAGCGCCGAGGGTGTTTTGCAATTCCTTGGCCTTGGCCAGATCGGCAATGGAAACGACGGCGGGCTTGTGCTTGCGGGTTTGCTCGAGGAGCAAGTCGGCGTTGCCGCCGGCGGCGAGACCGATGAGGCGGATTTGGTCCGGCAAATCTTCCGCCACCTTGATGGTGCTGGTGCCGATGCTGCCGGTGCTGCCAAGTAAAACGACGTTTTTCATTTTCAAATTTAATTCACCAAAACGTGGCGCAGATAGAGATACATCAACGGCGCGTTGAACAACAGGCTGTCGAGCAAATCCAAAATGCCGCCGATGCCGGGAAACAGTTTGCCGGAATCTTTCACGCCGGCCTCGCGCTTGAACAGCGATTCGATCAAATCGCCGATGACCGCCGCGATGCTCAAGATGACACCGAGAATGATCGCGTGCAGATAATTCATCCCAACCATTTTCGCGCCGAAGAAATAAACGAACGCGAGACTCGCGCTGGTCGAGACGAGAATCGCGCCGCCGAAACCTTCCCAGGTTTTGCCGGGACTGATGCGCGGAATCATCTTGTGTTTTCCGATGAGCGAGCCGACGGCATACGCGCCCATGTCGCTGAACTTGGTGACGAGAATGAAGTAGAGCAGAAAATATTTTCCCGCATCCACCGGACTGCCGGTCGGAAATGGGAAGAAACTGATTTTCTGGATGAAGTTCAGCAGCCACGGCACATACATCAAACCGAACAGCGTCGTGGCGATGGCGGTGATGCCGGCGACATTCCTTTTGGAAACGAACTGCCGCACACAAAGTCCCAGCACGAACAGGATGAGAAAGCCGGTTTCGAAATCATTCACGCGCGCGGGCGAACCGTTGGCCGTGCCGAGATGCCCGGTGACGTTCAGAAAAGTCCCCACCATCAGCAGCAGGCCGCCGATGACGCCGGAAATCTTGAAGCTCGCCATCCCGCGTTTTTCCGCGATCCCGTAAAATTCCACCAGCCCGGCGAGCGCCAGCAGTGCGATGAGCAGAATGAAAACACCCTCGGAAATAAAACGGATGCCGGAGAACAAGGCCGTAAGAATCACCGTCCACAAAACGGCGGTGGACGCCAGCCGGCGCAAAAAAACCTGCGCCTTGGACGGCGTCGGAATGGCGCTGGCGGGTTCGGACATGGGCGCGAAAATTAACAGGCGACGCCACAAAAGCCAACTCGCAAGTCGGCGTCCGGGCAAAATCAGTCTTCCAAAATCGCGGTGGCCGCCGCGTAATTTTCCGTGTGGGTCAAACTGAGGTGCAGTCGCCGCGCGCCGCGCGCCGCGAGCAGTTCCGCGCCTTTACCGTGCAGCACAACGAACGGTTCGCCGGTTTCCTTGCGGCGAATTTCAATGTCCTGCCAGCCGAGCTGCGCGCCGATGCCGGTGCCGAACGCCTTGGAAACGGCCTCCTTTGCCGCGAACCGTGCGGCCAGGAACGGCGCGGGATTTTTATGCGACTGACAATAGGCGATTTCATCCGGCAACAAAATCCGATTCACGAACCGCTCGCCAAATTTTTCGAACGACGACGCGATGCGCGCCACTTCGATGAGATCAATGCCGGTGCCGAGGATCATTTGATTTACGATTTACGATTTGCGATTGACGCGCAAGCAAACTCGGAATACCAATTAACTATAAACTTCATTTGTTTTCTGTGAAATTCCATGAAATTTCAAAGCGATGGCGCAAACTGTTTTTGATTTTTGGTATTTTAGGACTCTTGCTTGCAACTCCCGATGTGCGATTTCACATTTCGTGGCTATTCGTTTCTCGGCAAGCCAATATCGACCATGTTGTATCTCTACTCGGCAAATCTTACACAACGGGTGCAAGATTTTATCCGATTCCCAATAACCGCAATGGTCAGCTTGCCGTGCCCGGCTATCTTTTTTACGAATGGCGACAACACCTTATCGCTTATACAATAACATTTAATGTTTCACCAAAATCGACGAACACAGCCTTTGTGAAAGAGAAAGATTGGCATCCAATTTTCCTTGAAATGCCTTAGCGAAGCCAGCAACTACACTAAAGTTTTTTACCCGCGGTAATTTTTCATCAGTGCCAACATTTCGCGCACGGCGTTTTCCATGCCGGTAAAAATGGCGCGGCTGACGAGGCTATGGCCGATGTTGAGTTCCACCAGATGCGGCACGGCGAACAAGACAGGCAGGTTTTGCAGATTCAAACCGTGGCCGGCATTCACCTGCAATCCCAAGTCATGCGCCTGCTTTGCGCCTGCAACCAACCGCTGCAATTCCGTTTCCGCTTTCTGTTTTCCACT
>CAIOUK010000178.1 GCA_903861445.1 uncultured Verrucomicrobia subdivision 3 bacterium | reverse complement strand
TTTTCCAAGTGTCCTCGATGTCGCCGGTGGTGCGCCAGCAGTTGCCGTTGACGGAGCCGCCCCATTTCCAAACACTAGCATAGCCGTATTGGCAAAGGCTATAAACGATGTCGCGCTTTTGTTTGCGCAGGCAATCGCCCATGACGCGATATGGATAAATTGCGCCATCGGCATTGGTTGACTTCTTGTTCCAAGTTGGAACGTTCACCCCGTTCGTCATCTTCCCTGACGCGATGCTGCCGTAGCTGCACCAGTCGTATTTCAAATAGTCAAACCCCCACTTCGCATACGTCTGTGCATCTTGCTCTTCGTGCTGCCAGCTCGCCGCGCACTTGCCGCACGTCCACGGGCCGGGCGAGGAATACAAACCGATTTTCAAACCGAGGCCGTGAACATAATCCGCCAAGCCCTTCATGTCGGGAAAGCGCGCGTTCGGCTGGATTACGCCGTCTTTGTCCCGCACCGGCTGCAACAAATCCTGTAGCGACGGGTCTTCCGTTGGCTGATGATTTTCCCAGTAGTCGTCAATATTGATGTAAGTCCAGCCGTGATTGATGAGTCCGCTGTTCACTAGCGCGTCCGCCGCGCGCTTCACCTTGTCGGCGGAAACGGCGTGGGCAAAACAATTCCAACTGTTCCAGCCCATCGGCGGTGTGAGGGCAATCTGGTCGCCGCAGACGATGCGGAATTTTTTCTCCGCCGTGCCGAGGGAATTCTTTGCGACGAGCGTGACAGTGAATTCGCCTTTGTTTTTCAAGGCACCGGTGATGCGTCCGGTTTTGGCATCCACCGTCAAACCCGCCGGCAGGTTGTCTACGGAAAAGTTCATCGGCCGTTCGCCCGTGGCCGGAATCGTGAACAGAAACGGCGAGCCGGGGCGGACGCCAAAAACATTCGCGCCGTTGATGCGCGGCGTGGCCAGCGCGGGCGGCGTGAGAATGTATGGCGCGGGAGCGGTGTTAGTATCAGCGGTGCAAAAATTGCCGATGCAAGAAAATAAGAGCGCAACCAACAAGCGGAATTTCATCGAATAATTTTACGGCGGGGAATTTGCATGGCAAGCAAAAACCTCTGCTCCGCTTGAAAAGCGCGACTATTTTTTCGCCTTGGCGTCCGGCCCTGATCGGTTTGCCGGGTTATTGGCGCGAATTATTTTGCCGCCGTCAGCTTGTAGAACACCACGCCGTGCGCAGGAATCGTGAGTGGCAAAATTCCTTTCGCCGCATCCAAATCGGCCAAATCCTTTTGCCGCCAGAGGTCGCGGACGTGTTGCTTGCCAATAAGGCCAAATTGCGTCAGCGCCTTCAGCTCCCAATTCGCCGTCGCTGAACCAAGATTGAAAATGCCGAACGCGCGCCCGCCGTCCGCCAGCTCCTTCGCATAAACGCGCACGTTGCCATCTTTCAGAACGCACGTTGCCTGTTTGCCGAGTTCGTCCTGGTCAATCGCCAACACGTCATCGTTGCTCAAAAGATTCAGCGTGAAATCGTCAAACTTTTCCATGTCGCAGCCGATGAGCAGCGGCGCGGCAAGCAGACACCACAGGCTGATATGCGAATATTGTTCATCCGGCGTCAGGCGGGTCGGATGCAAATTTCCCCAGCCTACTTCGCCGACGACGAGCATGTCGGGATCGTTCCAATTGCCGGGCTTGGCGTAGGGGGCGTAGTCATCCTGGTTGAATCCGATGCTGGTAACGCTGTCCGAAGTTTTTTTGTCAGGTGCCGCCCAGCAGTCAACAATATCGCCCGTGGTGCGCCAGCACTGGCCGTTGACGGAAGCGCCCCAGAGCCAGACCTTGCCCATGCCGTATTGGCAAAGGCTGTAAACGATGTCACGTTTTTGCTCGCGTAGGGCATTGCCCATGAGTTGAAAAGGCCAAATGGCACCCGCGTAGTTTGTGGCCTTGCGATCCCACTGGTTGAAGCGCGGAATATTTTTGTCGTTCGGCAACTTGCCCATGGCGACATCATCATAGCTGCACCAGTCGTATTTCAGATAGTCGTAGCCCCATTTGGCATAGGTTTCGGCGTCCTGCTGTTCGTGTTCCCAGCTGCCGACACAACCGCCACAAGTCCACGGGCCGGGAGAGGAATACAAACCAGCCTTCAAGCCGAGCGAATGGATGTAATCCGCCAATCCCTTCATGTCGGGAAAACGCGAGTTGGGCACGATGAATCCTTTGGCATCGCGATATTCGCCATGTAAGGTCGTGTCGTTGGCCTGCTCCGCCTGCCACTTTGGAGACCCTTTTGGCCCGCGATGGTTTTGCCAGAAATCGTCCACGTTGATATATGTCCAGCCGTGGTTGATGAGGCCGCTCTTGACCATCGCGTCGGCCGCCGCCTTCACTCTGTCGGCGGAAACGGCATGGGCAAAACAATTCCAACTATTCCAGCCCATCGGTGGTGTCAGGGCAAACTGGTCGCCGCAGACGATGCGAAAATCTTTTTTGGCTACGCCTTGGGAATTTTTTGCGCACAAGACGATTTTGTATTCGGCTTTGGCTGCAATCCAGCCAGTCAATTGTCCGTTGATAGGATTGAGTTTTAACACGCCAACAGGTTCGGTTGTCCACGGCATTTGTCCGTTGACAGGCTCGAGTTTTAACACACCAAAACCTTGTGTTATCCACTGAGGTTCAATTCCGTTCGTAACAATTATCAAGCCAGCAGGTGCGCCTTCGATACTAAATTCCATCGGTCGTTCGCCCGTCGCCGGAATGGTGAACAAAAACGGCGAGCCGGGACGCACGCCGAAGACGTTGGCGCCGTTGATGCGGGGAGTGGCCGGCGCGGGCGGCGTAAGAATATAATAATTTACCGGAACTGCGTTGGTATCGGCGGCTCGAAGCTGGACGCCGCAACAAAATATCAGCGCGAACAATAGACGGAATTTCATCCGGCGATTTTGCAGCGGAAATTTTTTACCACAAGTTGAAAAGCGTGATTCGGCCACAGCCAGGCTGTCTCGGCGGGCAATTCAACCGAGACAACGCTGCGGGCGGAAGTCACTTGGCCGGCGTCAGCTTGTAAAGCACCACGCCGTGCGCGGGAATGGTCAGCGGCAATGCGCCGCTCGCCGCATCAACGTCGGCCAAATCCTTTTGCCGCCACAGGTCGCGGACGTGTTGCTTACCGGTGAGACCGAATTGCGTGAGCGCCTTCAACTCCCAATTCGCCGCCGCCACGCCCAGATTAAAAATACCGAACGCGTGACTGCCGTCGGCCAGTTCTTTTTCGTAAACGCGCACGTCGCCATCTTTCAGCACGCACGTCGCCTGTTTGCCAAGGGCATCCTGATCAATCGCCAGCACTTCATCGTTGCTCAATAAGTTAAGGGTGAAGGCATCCAGCTTCTCCATGTCGCAGCCGATGAGCAGCGGCGCGGCGAGCAGACACCACAGGCTGATGTGCGTATATTGCTCGTCCGGCGTGAGGCGTGTCGGATGCGTGTTGCCCCAGCCGACCTGACCGACCACGAGCATGTCGGGGTCGTTCCAGTTGCCGGGCTTGGAGTAGGGCGCGTTCTTATCTTGGTTGAAACCGATGGTGGCCATGCCGCCGCCGTCGCCGCCGCCTTCGCCCAGCCAGCCACGGTTGACCCGGCCCCACTCGTCGGTGATGTCATCCGTGACGCGCCAACAGTTGCCCTTGACCGAGCCGCCCCATTTTGCCACATCAGCCATGCCGTATTGGCAAAGACTGAAAACGATGTCGCGTTTTTGTTCACGCAGGAATTTGCCCATGACCGCATACGGATAAATCGCGCCCGCGTAATTTGTGGCTTTGGCATCCGACTGGTTGAAGCGCGGGATGTATTTGTCGTTCGGGATGCGACCGGTGGCGATATCGTCGTAGGAACACCAGTCGTATTTCAAATAATCAAAGCCCCACTTGGCATAGGTTTGCGCATCTTGTTCTTCATGCTGCCAGCTCGCCGCACAACCGCCGCACGTCCACGGGCCGGGCGAGGAATACAGGCCAATTTTCAAACCGAGACCGTGAACATAGTCCGCCAAACCCTTCATGTCGGGAAAGCGCGCGTTCGGCTGGATCACGCCGTTTTGGTCCCGCACCGGCTGCAACAAATCCTGCAACGCCGGTTTTTTCGTCGGCTGATGGTTTTCCCAAAAGTCATCAATATTGATGTAAGTCCAGCCGTGGTTGATGAGGCCGCTTTTGACCATCGCATCCGCCGCCGCCTTCACCTTGTCGGCGGAAACGGCCTGGGCGAAACAATTCCAACTGTTCCAGCCCATCGGCGGGGTGAGCGCAATCTGGTCGCCGCAGACAATGCGGAATTTTTTCTCCGCCGTGCCAAGGGAGTTTTTGGCGCGGAATGTGACGCTGAATTCGCCCTTATTTTTCAAGGTTCCCGTGATGCATCCGGTTTTGGAATCCAGTTTTAACCCGTGCGGTAGATTGTCGGCGGCAAAAGTCATCGGCCGTTCGCCCGTGGCCGGAATGGTGAACAAAAATGGCGAACCGGGACGAACGCCGAAAACGCTCGCGCCATTGATGCGCGGCGTGGCCGGCGCGGGCGGCGTGAGAATGTAAGGCGCGGAAACTGCGTTGATATCGGCGGCGTAAAGCTGGGCGGCGCACGCAATGAAAAAGGCGACCAATAAACGGAATTTCATCTGCCGATTTTGCGACGGTCAATTTACATCGCAAGCAAAAACCGGCTCGAAAGGTATGTCAGGCTTTAGCCTTGGCGACCGGTCATCGCCAGCTTGTAGATGTGAATCACTTCGCCGCCGTCAGCTTGTAGAATACCACACCGTGTGCCGGAATCGTCAGCGGCAAGCTGCCGCTGGCTGCATCCACGTCGGCCAAATCCTTTTGCCGCCACAGGTCGCGGACGTGTTGCTTGCCGGTCAGACCGAATTGCGTCAGCGCCTTCAGATCCCAATTCGCCGAGGTTAAGCCAAGATTGAAAATGCCGAAGGCGCGTCCGCCGTCCGCCAGTTCTTTTTCATATACGCGCACGTCGCCATCTTTCAGCACGCACGTCGCCTGTTTGCCGAGTTCATCCTGATCAATCGCCAGCACTTCGTCGTTGCACAGCAGATTGAGGGTGAAGTTGTCCAACTTGGTCATGTCGCAGCCGATGAGCAGCGGCGCGGCGAGCAGGCACCACAAACTGATGTGCGTGTATTGCTCGTCCGGCGTGAGGTGCGACGGATGCGTTTTGCCCCAGCCGACTTGGCCGACGACGAGCATATCGGGGTCGTTCCAATTTCCCGGCTTGGCAAAAGGCGCGGCCTGATCCTGATTGAAGCCGATGTCGCTCATGCTTTTCCAGTTGTCGCGAATGTCGCCGGTGGTGCGCCAGCAGTTGCCATTGACGGAGCCGCCCCATTTCCAAACGTCGGCCATGCCGTATTGGCAAAGGCTGAAAACAATGTCACGGTTTTGTTCGCGCAGAAATTTGCCCATGACGCGATACGGATAAATCGCACCTTCCGGATTCGTCGTGCCGGATTTCCAGACTGGCACCTCGGGTGTTTCGGTAATGCCTTTGCTCTTTCTTCCGGACGCAATTTCGCTGTAACTGCACCAGTCGTATTTCAAATAATCAAAACCCCATTTCGCATAAGTTTCCGCGTCCTGCTGCTCATGCTGCCAACTCGCTGTGCAGCCGCCGCACGTCCACGGGCCGGGCGAGGAATACAAGCCGGCCTTCAAACCAAGATTATGGATGTAATCCGCCATGCCTTTCATGTCAGGAAAGCGCGAGTTCGGCACGATGAAGCCCTTCACATCACGAAATGCCCCCTGCAAAGTCGGGTCTTCCGCGTCCTTCACTTGTCGGTGCGAGGCTCCCTCCTTGCCGCGATGGTTCTGCCAGAAATCATCCACGTTGATGTAGTTCCAGCCGTGATTGACGAGGCCGCTTTTGACCATGGCGTCCGCGGCGCTCTTCACATCCGCTTCCGTGACCTTGTTGGCAAAACAATTCCAACTGTTCCAGCCCATCGGCGGCGTCAGCGCCATCTGGTCGCCGACAACAATGCGAAATTTTTTATCCGTCGTGCCGAGGGAATTTTTGGCGTGCAACGTGACGACGAATTCACCTTTATTTTTCAAGGCTCCCGTGATGCACCCGGTTTTGGCGTCCACAACCAGACCCGCCGGCAAATCTTGCACGGAAAACTCCATCGGCCGCGCGCCCGTTGCCGGAATGGTGTAGAGAAACGGCGAGCCGGGCCGCACGCCGAAGACGTTTGCCCCATTGATGCGCGGCGTAGCCGGCGCAGGCGGCGTGAGAATATAAGCTGCGTCGGAGGATTTTACTTTACCATCGGCGGCCCAAAGCTGGCTGGCGCAGGCAAGCAACAAACATACGGTCAACAGGCGGGATTTCATCCGCTGATTTTGTGTCGCGGGAATTTGCGCCGCAAGCAGATTTTGCTAATCTCCGCAGATGACGACGCTGCTCATCGCCACGCGCAACGCCCACAAAGTCGGTGAAATTCAGGCCATCCTCGGCACCAGCTTTCGTTGCCTCACGCTGAAGGAATTTCCCGATGCGCCCGCCGTCATCGAGGATGCGGAAACATTTGCCGGCAACGCGACGAAGAAAGCCGTGGAACTCGCCCGCTGGCTGGCGCAAAAACTTCCAACATCTAACATCCAACATCCAACTCCTGAATTTGTTTTGGCCGACGATTCCGGTTTGGAAGTGGATGCGCTCAACGGTGCGCCCGGCGTGCATTCCGCACGGTTCGCCGCGCTAGACAAGACGGAAAATTCTCACGACGCCGACAATAACGCCAAGCTGCTACGCTTGCTCAAAGACGTGCCGCTGGCAAAACGCACCGGCCGCTTCCGCTGTGTTATCGCGCTCGTGCCGGTTCCGGCTGGAAAAGTTGAAAGCACCTCGCCGGTCTGTTTTGTGGATGAGTTCGAGGCACAGATTTTTGACGGCGCGTGCGAAGGCAGGATTCAATTGGCCGCGAGCGGGCAGGGCGGATTTGGCTACGACCCGCTGTTTGTGCTGGACGGTTTTACGCGGTCGTTTGCCGAACTCGGCGAGGACGTGAAAAACCAGTTGAGCCATCGTGCCAAGGCGTTAAAGAAATTGGAAAACTATTTTAGATTACCGCCAACTTCAACGAAATGATGGATTCCAGCGACATTGAATGTCAGGTTCATCACGCTTTTCCAAAGCTCCTTGTTCAACCAATTTGTCTAATATTAAATACAGAGATTCGCCAAGTTTATTTGCTCCCCAAAAAACGTGCTTTGCGCCTCCAAATGCAGGGTCATCGGGCATTAAGCCAAGGCAAATAGCCAAGTTATATGCCGCCAAATCCCAATCAGTCCAATCTTGCAGTCGGCTTTTGAGATTTGCTTCTTCGCCCATAAGAAAATTATTTTAGCAAGCTGCCGACCTGAAGCTTCTTCCGCAATTTACCGTTGTCGGCGCACATCCGCAATGTTCCGTGCGGTCCGGGCACGGCGTAAAATTCGCCGCCGGCATTTTCTACGAGCAGCGAACCGGCGGCCACGTCCCACAAATTAATGGTGCGCTCGACGTAGGCATCCAGCCGGCCGCTGGCGACATAGACCAGTTCCAGCGCCGCCGAACCCATGATGCGGATCTTTTTCGCGCGCCGCGCAATGCGGACGAGGTGCGGCAGACTTTTTTCCAAATTGTCCTGACTCTTGGAGAACCCCATCGCGATGACACATTCTTCGAGCTTGGAGCGTTTGCTGACGTGGACAATTTTTCCATTCAGGCGCGTTGGCTGGCCTTTGGTGGTCGTCCAGATTTCATCGGTGAACGGATCGTAAATCACGCCGACAACCGATTCGGCGCGATGTTGCAGCGCGATGGAAACCGCGGCGTGCGGCATCCCGAAAAAGTAGTTCACCGTGCCGTCAATCGGGTCAATCACCCAGCGGTATTTGGCAGTGATGTCGCCGGTGCTGCCTTCTTCGCCGAGCACGGGAATCTGCGGGAACGCGGCGGCGAGAATTTTTTCGATGAGCGCCTGGCAGCGCACGTCCAGTTCCAGCTTGATATCGTGCGCCTCGGCGGAATTGACGCGCTTGGGCTGGTGCCAGTTGTCACGCATGACTTTGCCGGCGGCACGAGCAGCTTTGATGGCAACGGACAGGGCGGATTTAAGCGAAACAGATTTTTGTGTCATCTGCCGGGATGATGCCGCAGAAAGCAAAAAAATTCAAACTGCGAAACGGAATCAGATTTTTCCTGCCAGCGCTTCGTTCGTGCTACCGCGCCGATAACCTTGCAAATCCAGCGTGACGTGCGCGTAGCCAATTTTCTTCAATTCATCGGCCACCATCGCCAATTTTCCGTTCGCCAGCAGCGCGGGAATTTCCGCCGGTGCCAATTCGATACGCGCGAGATTTTGTTTCTGCATTTCGTGATGGCGCACGCGCACGTCGTGGAAGCCGAGGTCGCGCAAAACATATTCCGCCTGCTCAATCATCTGCAATTTTTCTGGCGTCACCGTTTCGCCGTAGGGCACGCGCGAACTCAGGCACGCCATCTGCGGCTTGTCTGCCGTCGGCAGGCCAAGCTGCGCGGATAATTCGCGGATTTCCGCCTTGGTCAAACCCACTTCCTTGAGCGGCGCGCGCACTTGAAATTCCGCCGCCGCTTTTGCGCCCGGACGAAAATCGCCGATGTCGCTGGCGTTTTCGCCGTAGGCAATGACCGCAAAATTTTCCGCTTTCGCCAGCGGCGTCAATTCCTCGAACAACTCGTGTTTGCAAAAATAGCAGCGGTTCGCCGGATTAGCCGTGTAATTGTCGTTGGCAAATTCCTGCGTCTTGATGACGCGGACGGGAAATTGGAACTTTGCGGCGATGTCCAAAGCCTCTTGCAATTCCCGACGTGGCAGGCTCGGCGAATCTGCAATGGCCGCCAGCGCGCGGTCGCCCAGTGTGTCGTGCGCCACGCGCGCGAGAAAAACGGAATCCACACCGCCGGAATACGCCACGAGACAGGAGCCGTAGCTTTGCAGCAACGTCCGCAATTTTTCCAGCTTGGTGTTTGCTTCGCTCATCATTTCAAATTCTTTACAGCTTGAACGGCCGCTTCATAAATCCGTTTCACCGGCGCGCCAGCCTTGGCTGCCAGTTTTTTGGCTGATTCAAATTCCGGCGCAGCCTGAACCACTTTACCACCAAGCCGACCAAACTTCACGGTGACAGTTCCGAACGCGGTCTTCACGTCGGTAAATTCGCGGCGCAACTTGCGCCGTTCGGCAATCGTCTTCCGAACGCCAAAGGCCGTCGTTTCCCGCAGGATCAACTCGCTGAATTTGTCGGCGTCCGCTTCGGTGCATAAAACGGAAAGCAACACGGCGGGACGATTTTTTTTCATTTGGATTGGTGTGTGAAAAACGTCGAGGACACCAGCTTTCAATGCAGTTTCGACGAAAGCACCGAGGATTTCGCCGGTGCAATCGTCCAGATTGGTTTCCAGCACGGCGACACGGTCGGTTTCCCAATCCAAACCAGCGGTGCTGGCTTCGGCTTTTCCGGTGGCCGCTTTTAATTGCGTGCCCAATACGGCGCGCAAAACATTCGGTCGCGTCAGGTTGTCGCGCGTGCCAAGGCCGAAGCCGATTTTTTCAGCCACCAGATTTTCCATCGTGCCGAAGCGTTCCACAAATTCCGCGAGTAATGCTGCACCCGTTGGCGTGACGAGTTCGTGTGGTTCGTCGCATTGCGAAACCGGAATTTTTCGCGCGCCGAGAATCGCGAGCGTGGCCGGAGCAGGCACGGGAAATTTTCCATGTGCACAGTTAATCCAGCCGGTGCCTTCGACCACCGGCGAGGCGAACACGCGCGGTTTACCGAGCAATTCCAACGCGATGGCCGCGCCGACGATGTCCACGATGGAATCCACCGCGCCGACTTCGTGAAAGTGAACTTCGTTCGGCGGTAGGCCGTGAATTCTTCCCTCGGCCACGGCGATGCGCTGGAAAACGGCGATGGATTTTTGCTTCACCCACGCGGAAAGTTTGCTGTGCGAAATGAGTTTTTTAATTTCGGAAAAATTCCGCTGGTCGTCATGTTCATGAGGCGCGTGGGCTTCATCGTGATGATGTTCGTGGCCGTGTGAATGTTCGTGGCCGTGATCCGGTTCATGGTGGTGGTCGTGATCGTGCGCGAGGTGGACATCAAACTTGATGCCGGCGATGGACGATTTTTGTTCGCGTGAAATGTGGAGATGAAAACCGTCGAGCTTGAGTTTCTTCAATTCCCGCTCCAGTTTCTTGGCATCCACGCCGAGGTCGAGCAGCGCGGCGATGAACATATCGCCAGCGATACCGCTGAAAATGTCGAGGTATAGCGTCTTCATGGGAAAATTATTTCAGCTACAGATGCTCACAGATTAACACAGATTGGAAAAATTACAGAAGCCAGAAAAATCTGTGTTTCATCTGTGAGCATCTGTGGCCAGTGAATTGATCTGGCTGGCGGCGTAGCCGGCGCCAAAACCGTTGTCAATGTTCACCACGGTCACGCCGCTGGCGCAACTGTTCAGCATGGCCAGCAGCGCGGCGATGCCGCCAAAACTCGCGCCGTAGCCGATGCTCGTTGGCACGGCGATGACCGGCTTGGAAACGAGGCCAGCCAGCACGCTCGGCAGCGCGCCTTCCATGCCGGCGACGGCGACGATGACATTCGCGCGCTGGAGCCAGTCGAGCTTGGCGAGCGTGCGATGCAATCCGGCGACGCCGATGTCATGCGCGCGTTCGACGCGGTTGCCCATGATTTCGGCGGTGACGGCGGCTTCTTCGGCCACCGGCAAATCGCTGGTGCCGGCGCAGACCACGGCGATGAAACCATCGCGCTTGGGCAACGATTTTTCCTCGATGGTCACGCAGCGGGCGGAGTCGTGGTGGACGGCGCGTTTGAATTTTTTCTTCAGCGCGCGGGCGTGTTCGCCGGTGATGCGCGTGACGAGCACCGGCTGGCCGTGCTCCAAAAGTTTAGCGGCAATTTTGACGACCTGTTCGGGCGTTTTGCCGGCACCAAAGATGACTTCGGGGAAATTTTTTCGGAGCGCGCGATGCATGTCCACCTGCGCAAAGCCGAGGTCGGCCACGGGCGCGGATTGGAAGGCGCGCAGCACTGCGTCGCGTGGAATTTTCCCGGCGCGGAACCGTTCCAGCAGCTGTGTGGCTTCGGACGTTGTCATCGCTGGACAATGCCCCACGAATTGCCGGCTGTCACGCGGGAAAATCCGTTTTTGAATCAGGGAATAATTTTGCCGCGCTGGGCGACTGTCTGCGGTTACTGGCGTTTCCCAAGGGCTCAGATTTCAAACGCCGGCCTTGAGGATTTCCGCTTTCATTTTCTCCGCGCATTCCGGGCAGATGCCGTGGGAGAACGTGGCGTCGGTGTGCAGGTGGACATATTGCTCGACGCTTTGCCAGTAGCCTTTGTCGGAACGGATGTTTTTGCACCAGCCGCAAATCGGGATCATGCCGGAAAGAGTTTTCACCTCAGCCAGCGCGGTCTGCAATTCGGCGATGAGCTTTTCGCGTTCGGCCTCGTATTGCTTGTGTTCGCTGATGTCCCGGAAAATGCCGGTGAAGCCGGGCAGATCCCCGGTCTCGTTGGTCAACACCGTGACCACCAGAGAACTGGTGAACCGGCTGCCGTCCTTGCGGATGAAGCTGGCCTCGCTCTCGGCAATCCGGTCCGGCGCGAACAGGATTTGCATGGAGATGACCTCGAAATTAGCTTTGACGGGCAGGCTCAATTTTGTGGAAAGCTTTTCGGCGCGTTCGGCAATCTCCTGCGGATCGTGCCACAACATGGGCGTGGCGTGGCCGATGATTTCTGCGGCGGTATAACCCAGCATCCGCTCGGCGGCGGGATTGAAGGTTTGCACCACGCCTTTGAGATCGGTGCTGAAGATGCCGTAGTCTGCCGAGTTGAGAATGGCCTTCTGCAGCAACAATGCCCGGCTCAATACGGCTTCCGCCCGCTGGCGGTGTAGCAGTTCGCGGCTGGCCATGTTGTTGGCGAATACCAGCAACGCCGCCGCCAGCACGCTGCCAAAGAGGAGCAGCTGGGCGGCACTGTCGGAATCCGCTTCTTCCGCGTTGCTGTGCCCGTTCCATAATTTTTGCTCCGCCTCGGAAAACTTTTTGATCTCGGCGACGGCATTGCCGAAGACCCGCCGGCCCTCGCCGGTCGCGTCATTTTTGGAAATGCCCGCAAAACCTTCCTGTTCGTAAATCGCGAGCATCCTACGGTCATAGTCCAGGATATCGTCCATGGCCTTCGCCAAAGCTTTGAGTTGCTGTTGCTGGACGGAATCGTCGCGTGTCATTTTGACCAGCCGGACGAATTGCTCGGGTTCAAGCTTGAGGCACTTTTCATAGGAGGCCAGCGCATTCAGGTCGTGCAACGTTACATAGCCGCGCAAGCCGAGTTGCATGGCCGTGAAGTTGTCTTGAAAAGCCTGCGCGTTGAGAATCACTTGAAAGGCGTGCTTGCGCCAAGCGGCTGCGTTTCGCAATTCCGTCATGTTGACGGCGGAAACGAACGCAATCATGGCCATCAACGTCACCGAGCCGGTGACCGGCAGCCAGCGCAGGAAATTAAAATTCGCGCGCAGCGCCAGTTGCCACGCCAGCACCAGCAGGCCGCTGCCGAGAATCAAAAACACCACGGACGAGTTGATCGCCATCCGGGAATAAGAACCCCAGCCGTAGGCTGATTGGATGTTGAACGCAAAACCCACCAGCGCCACCAGCGCGACGATCCCGACGATGCAGGCAAACATTCCCGCCAAGGTGAGGCGGTGCGGCCACGCAAAATCCAAGCTGGCCAGTATGATGCCAGCGCTAATGCATACGAAACAAACCGCCGCGAGCGGCGACATGCGTCCCGGATAAGCCGTGTCCGCCTCGAAATACGGTTTGAAAAAAAGCTGGTCGATGCTCAAATCGGCACCGGTGAGATATTCCACCAGAATCAACGCCGTGAAGAAGCCGACCGCCAGCGCCAGCCACGGCGCATAATATTCATGGCGCGTGGTCAATAGAAACAAGGCCGCACCCGTCAGAATGAAGCACAGCGCCGTGTTGAACTGCATCGGTGCCGTATTCGGCAGCATCTGCAAAACGGGACGCCAGTGGGCATACCAACTGGCGATGATTAGGAGGCCAAACAACGCGACGCCCGCCCCCGCATAGCGGGGGAATTCACGAAACGCGGGTGCGTCTAGGATTTTTTTAGTGAACACGGGCTGGACATTTTTAAATCACCATCCCATGCGGGATTACCGCGTCCTTCGGAATGATGACGATTCCATCGCGGATGAAATAGCGTTCGTGATCCACATTCTCCGGCTTGCCGGCGGGTGAGATGGTCACGTTGTTCCCGATGCGCGCATTCTTATCAATGATGGCGTTCTCGATCTTGCAATGCGCGCCGATGCCCACGCGTGGCCGACCCTCGCTTTCATGGCGTGCCACGGATTCCGCCGATTCGTAATAGTCGCTGCCGAGGGTGACGACGCGGTTGAGTTCCGTGCCGTCGCCGATAATGGTGCGCAGGCCGACGATGGGGTTGCTGATGCGGGCGCGGTTGATGATACAGCCGTCGGAAATGACGGCGTGGTCAATCTGCGCGCCGTTGATCTTGGAGCCGGGCAGGAAGCGTGGCCGCGAAAAAATCGGCGCGCTCATGTCAAAGAAATTGAAGCGCGGCAGTTCGCTCACGAGGTCGAGGTTGGCTTCAAAGAAATTGCGAATCGTGCCGATGTCCTCCCAATAGCCTTGATAAACATAGGAGAAAACGCGGTGCGACTTGATGGCGGCCGGAATGATGTGCTTGCCGAAATCAGAGAGCGGATTGTCCAATAGCTCGGTGACGACGTTGCGGTTAAAAACATAAATGCCCATCGAGGCCAGAAAGGATTCATTGCCATTGGGAATGGCGAGCTGCGCATTCATCGCCGACGTGATTTTCAGTGAATCCAGCAGGGCGTCTTCCTTCGGTTTTTCGACGAAATTGGTGATGCGTTTTTCGCTGTCCATTTGCAGGATGCCACAGGCTTTCGCCTCGTTGCGATTCACCGGAATGGTGGCGATGGTGATGTCTGCGCCGGTTTCACGATGTTGCTCGATGACTTCCTGAAAATCCATCCGATACAACTGGTCACCGCTCAGGATGAGCAGGTAGTCGAAATCGTGGTTCAAAAAGTGGACGAGATTTTTCCGCACCGCATCCGCCGTGCCTTCATACCAGGAGTTGTTGTTTAAGGTCTGCTGCGCCGCGAGAATTTCCACGAAGCCGCTGGAAAACTGGTCGAATTTATACGTCCGCGAAATATGGCCGTGCAGCGACGTGGAATTGAACTGCGTCAAAATATAGATGCGGCGGAAGCGGGAATTGATGCAATTCGAGATCGGGATGTCCACGATGCGGTATTTGCCGGCAAGCGGCACCGCCGGTTTGGCGCGATCCTTCGTGAGCGGAAACAGCCGCGTGCCCTGACCGCCACCCATGATGACGCAAAGCACTTTGCTGAGATTAAGAGATTGGCGGCCGGTTTGTGACATAAATTTTTGTTGTTGAAGTTGGGGAAACTTTAACGCAGTTAGATACCTAGCCGCAAGCCGCAGATTTGAAAATGGAAAAATAATTGCTTCCACCCGTTTCCAACGAAAATCGCCGTCAGATTTACCACAGTTCAGCCGCCGGCAATTTTCACCTGCCATCGCGCCGTTTTTATTTTATCCTTTGACCGATGTTTGAACTTCTCAAAACGGACACGACCACGAAAGCGCGGCTTGGTAAATTGACCACCGCGCATGGTGTCGTGGACACGCCGGTTTATATGCCCGTCGGCACGCAAGCCAGCGTGAAGGCGATGGATCCGCGCGAATTGCTGGAGTGCGGCACGCAAATCATTCTCGGCAACACCTACCATCTGAACATCCGGCCCGGTCTGGAAGTCATCACGGCGGCCGGCGGCTTGCACAAGTTCATGAATTGGCAGTTGCCGATTCTCACCGACAGCGGCGGCTTTCAAGTTTTCAGTCTCGCAAAAATTCGCAAAGTCAAAGAACACGGCGTGGAATTCCGTTCGCACTTGGACGGCTCGCTTTTATTTATCGGCCCGAAAGAATCCATGGAAATCCAGCGCGTGCTCGGCTCCGACATCGCGATGGTTTTCGACGAATGTCCGTCGCACGACGCGCCCGCGAAGGAGCAGCGCCTCGCCGTCGAGCGCACCATCCGCTGGGCGCGCGAATGTCGCACGCAGCCGCGCGCGGACGGCCAGAAAGTTTTCGGCATCGTGCAGGGCGGCAACAATCCCGCGCTGCGCGAGCAATGCGCGAAGGCGTTGGTTGAAATGGATTTTGACGGCTACGCCATCGGCGGCGTAAGCGTCGGCGAACCGGAACCGGAAATGTTGCAGGCGATTGAAATGTCCGTCCCGCATCTGCCCGCGCACAAGGCGCGTTACGCGATGGGTCTCGGCACGCCCGCGCAAATGCTCGAACTCATCGCGCGCGGTGTGGATATGTTCGATTGTGTGCTGCCCACGCGCGTCGCGCGCAACGGCACGGCTTACACGCGGCGCGGCGCACTCGGCATCAAGGGCGGCAGCTACAAAATGGATTTCAAACCGATTGAGGACGACTGTGACTGTTTCGCGTGCAAACATTTTACGCGCGCCTATCTCCGGCATCTGCTCAAGGCGAATGAAATTCTCGGCCTGCGGATGTTGAGCGTCCACAACACCCACATGTATCTCAAGGTGATGGCCGACGCCCGCGCACATCTCGCCGCCGGCACATTTGCGGAGTTTTACCGGGAATTCATCGCGAACTTCAAGCCATCGGAAAAAATTCTGGCGCACCGGAAAAAACATGCGGCCAAGGAATGAACTGAAAAGCCCGACACGAATTGCACTAATTTTCACAAATGGGATTCGTGCCAATTCGTGTCCAAAGAAAATTTGCAGGGCAGCCTTTGATGTGGCACTATCTTGTCGTCGAAACAACAATTTTTGTAAAACTATGAGCAAACCGAAAATCATCGCCTATTTGAAACCGACCTGCGGCTGGAGCAATGGCGTCCGCGCCATTCTCAAGAAATATGATTTGCCTTTTGAAGACCGCGACATCATCAACGACCCGGCGCAACGCGCGGAGATGATTGAGCGTAGCGGCCAGATGTTGAGCCCCTGCGTCGAAATCAACGGCCACATGCTGTCCGACATCAGCGGCGACGAGGTCGAAGCCTGGATGCTCGCGAACAACATCGTGACGCCGAACGACCGCGTGCCGGACGCGCCGACGAATCAGTCGTGCAGCAAACACACGCACCTCTACGCGCAGGCTTAAAAATTTTTGGGTGGGGAACAACGCCGCGCCGGAAACCCCGGTGCGGCTTTTTCTTTCGTGAAATTGCTTCCGAATTAAGTTAAACCTCTTTCATGCGAATTGTCTCCCGTGCCGCCGCCATGCAGCAACTCGCGCTGCGCTGGAAACGCGCCGGCGTGAAAATCGGCTTTGTGCCGACGATGGGCTATTTGCATGACGGCCACCTGAGCCTCGTGCGCGAGGCGCGCAAACGCGTTGGCAAAAACGGCATCGTGGTCGTTAGCATCTACGTCAACCCGACGCAATTCGCGCCGACCGAGGATCTCTCCAAATACCCGCGCGATTTAAAACGTGATTTGAAACTGTGCCGCGACGAGGGCGTGGATGTGGTTTTTACACCGGGCGACGCGGAAATGTATCCGGGCAAAGCGGAAGGCAAATACAGCACTTATGTCGTTGAGGAAAATTTGGGGCGCGTGATGGAAGGCGCGGTGCGGCCGGTGCATTTTCGCGGTGTAACGACAGTGGTGGCGAAGCTGTTCAATCTCGTGCTGCCGGACGTTTCCATTTTCGGGCAAAAAGATTTTCAGCAGGCGGCCATCATTAAGCGCATGGTCATGGACTTGAATTTTCCGGTTCAAATCATCGTCGCGCCGACGCGGCGCGAGCCGGATGGGCTGGCGATGAGTTCGCGGAACAAATATCTCGACGCGGAGCAGCGCGCGCAGGCGGTGATTTTGTTCCACGCGTTGCAAGCGGCGAAAAATGCGATAGCAAAAAAACCCGTGACGGCGGCGCGATTGAAAAAGGATTTGCAGGCATTCCTCACTGCCGCGCCGCTGGCGCGACTGGATTACGTCGAGTTTTTTGATCCCGAAACCTTGCAGCCGGTGGCGCAGGTGAAACGCGGCGCGCACATGGCGCTGGCGGTTTATTTCGGCAAGACGCGGTTGATTGATAATGCAAAACTATAATCAGACACAGAGGCGCAGAGACACAGAGTCTTGTTTTCTCTGCGGCTCTGTGACTCTGTGGCAAGCAACATGAAACAATTTGACTTTCTCATCCTCGGCAGCGGCATCGCGGGGCTGACGTTCGCGCTGAAGGTCGCGCCGCGCGGGCGTGTGGCCATCGTCACCAAAAAAGACCGCGCGGAGTCGAACACCAATTACGCGCAGGGCGGCATCGCGTCGGTCACGAGCAAGGAAGATTCCTTCGAGTCGCATGTGCGTGACACGCTCACGGCGGGCGCGGGCTTGTGCAAAGAAAGCGTCGTCCGCACGATTGTCGAGGAAGGGCCGGCGCGCATCGCGGAGCTGATTGCGCTCGGCATGAAATTTTCCGAAAGCGCCGCGCCGAGCGAGGACGGCGGCAAACAGCTCGACCTCGGTCGTGAAGGCGGCCATTCCGAGCGGCGCATTCTGCATGCAAAAGACGTGACGGGTCGCGAAATCGAGCGCGCGTTGCTCGCGGCGGTCGCGGCGCAGCCGAACATCGAGATTTTTGAAAACCACATCGCGATTGATTTGATTACCAGCCAGAAGCTCGGTTACGTTGGCGAGAATCGCTGTCTCGGCGCGTATGTTTTCGACAAAAAGGCGAACCGCGTCTGGACGTTCGCCGCGCCGGTGACGGTGCTGGCGACGGGCGGTTGCGGCAAGGTTTATCTCTACACGACGAATCCCGACATCGCGACCGGTGACGGCGTGGCGATGGCATTTCGCGCGGGCGCGAGCATCGCGAACATGGAGTTCGTGCAGTTTCATCCGACGTGCCTGTATCATCCGAAGGCGAAATCTTTTTTGATTTCCGAGGCCGTTCGCGGCGAGGGTGGAATCTTGAAAACGCTCGACGGCCGGGAATTCATGGACGCCGTGCATCCGCTGAAATCGCTCGCGCCGCGCGACGTGGTGGCCCGCGCGATTGACAGCGAGATGAAAAAATCCGGCGCGGACTGCGTGCATCTGGACATCACGCACAAGCCGGCGAAATTCATCATCGAACGGTTTCCGAATATTTACCAGACGTGTTTGCGCTACGGAATAGACATCACGCGCGAGCCGATTCCCGTGGTGCCGGCGGCGCATTATCAGTGCGGCGGCGTGGTGACGAACGTGGACGGCGGGACAGACATCGCGGGACTGTTCGCCGTTGGCGAGGTGGCGTGCACCGGCCTGCACGGTGCGAACCGGCTGGCAAGCAATTCGCTGCTGGAGGCGCTCGTCTGCGCGCATCGCGCAGCGGAGAAAATTCTTTCCGCGCCGCTGCCGAAATCCGATTTCAAAATTCCGGTGTGGCAATCCGGCAACGCGACGAACGCGGATGAACTCGTCGTTGTCGCGCACAACTGGGACGAGCTCCGGCGGCTGATGTGGGATTACGTCGGCATCGTGCGCACGAACAAGCGGCTGCAACGCGCGCAATCGCGGCTGGCGAATTTGCAGCAAGAAATTCAGGAGTATTACTGGAATTTCATCGTGACCGCCGACCTGTTGGAACTGCGCAACATCGCGACGGTGGCGGAACTCATCGTGCGCTGCGCTCTGATGCGGCCGGAGAGCCGCGGGCTGAATTACAATCTGGATTTTCCGGATTTGAATCCCGACTGGGCGCAGCGCGACAGCGTGGTGCGGAAGGAAAAGTAGAACTTTATTTTAGTCCTTCAATTTTTTGCACCGTAATTAGAACCGGCGTGTGGTGATGTCCGGTGAATTGGTGGAACAGCATCCCTACCACTTTGACCCGTTGGCTAACGAACTTCCGGTATTGGGGGTAGTCACCGTCGCCCATAAAAACAAGCTGTAATTCAGTGACGTTGGTTTCCGTCTCGTTGTTGATGGGATATTCTTTTAGTCCATTGGCTGAAACAGTAATAGGCGTGAGCAAATGCAGTAGCCAGCAATTTTCCGGCTCGTCACCCGCCGCAACGTTTTCATAGTTAGGCAAACCGGGAAATGTATGGGGGCGGATGATGCCGTAAATTTCGACTGTCGCCGGTTCGTAGGCGAATTTCATCAATACAACATGCTTGTTGCTATTACACCATCTGCTCGATGTTGGCGAGCTGCAGCCAGAAAGCAATATGGCCAAGCATAAAATGAGCAGTGAACGGATCATGGCCAACAAGTAACCAGATGCCACGCCTACTTCACACCCAAAGTTTTTCCGGATAATCACCCCTGGCAATTAGCTGGCGGATGTTTTCGACGACGACCGGTCGGTCTTCGCGGTAAGTCACGCCAAACCACGAATCCGCCGAGCGCAGCACTTGGCATTTGGCTTTGCCGCTGGTGACGAGGTCGCCGACGGTCGCGGGAATGAGGCACTCCGATTTCTGCTCGCCGCCGTTTTTTTTCATGAAGTTTTCAAACGCCACGTTGAGCTGCGGGAACAGCGCGGGCGTGAA
>CAIOUK010000177.1 GCA_903861445.1 uncultured Verrucomicrobia subdivision 3 bacterium | reverse complement strand
TCAACAAATACGCCGAGCAGAATTTCAACGTCAGCTACGCGCCGGAAAACGAAGTCATCATCACCGTCGGCGTCAGCGAGGGACTCGATCTCGCCTGCCGCGCGCTCATCAATCCCGGCGACAAGGTCATGTATCACCAGCCGTGCTACGTCAGCTATTCGCCGAGCATCACGCTCGCGCATGGCATTCCCGTGCCCGTGCCGACGTTCGCCAAGGATGGCTTCGCGCTCACCGTGGACGCGCTCCGCGCCGCGTGGCAGCCGGGCTGCAAAATTTTGATGCTCAACCTGCCGTGCAATCCCACCGGCGGCACCTGCGACCGCGCGCAGATTGAAGCCATCGCGAAGTTCGCGGTGGAAAAAGATCTCATCGTGTTGAGCGACGAAATTTATTCCGAGCTGACGTTCGAGGGCGTTCACACAAGCATCGCGAGTCTGCCCGGCATGAAGGAACGCACGATTTTCCTGCACGGATTTTCCAAGGCATTTTCCATGACCGGCTGGCGCATCGGTTACGCGTGCGGCCCGGCTACGCTCATCGAGGCCATGATGAAGGTGCACCAATACTCGATGCTCTGCGCGTCCATCATTGCACAGGAAGCTGCCATCGAAGCGCTCGCGCATGGCGAGGACGAGATGAAAAAGATGCGCGACCAGTATCATCGCCGCCGCGATTTCATTGTGCGCCGGTTCAACGAAATAGGTCTGAAATGCCATCTGCCGCGCGGCTCGTTCTACGCATTTCCCGACATCAGCAAGACGGGCATGAACGAAAAAGATTTTGCCATCGGTTTGTTGCAGGCGGAGAAAGTCGCCATCGTCCCCGGCTCGGCCTTCGGCGAGAACGGCAAGGGTTTCTGCCGCGCGTGTTTCGCGACGAGCTACGAGCAACTCATCGAAGCGAGTAACCGCATCGACCGGCATGTGCAAAATCTGGCAGCGAAGAGATAATCAATTCTAAAACATGTGAATCAAAGTCGGCAAAATCGAGGAATAGTGACAGTTATTCTGAAAGTTATAGTTGGATTGTTCGTTTTATTTGTTGTTGGCCTGCTTGGCCTGTTTTTTGCCGTGAGAATCATGGTCGCGGTTGAGAAAAGCCGCGTGCCTGAAATGACGCCAGAAAAGGCTCAGAAGCTTTTTGAAAGAGCCGGCGGGGTAAATGAAATTAACCGAGAAGCAAGTGCCTTGCTGAACCAGTGGGGTGGAGATAATTTCAAAATTCTGTATGAATCAGAGCTGACAAAGTCACCCGCCATTTATTCGCTTTATACAAATTGTGAAACCTATTCCGGAGAACCTTATTCCGGAACCAGTGTGGCCGTTTGGTATGATTTTCCAAATGACAACACCGACGGCAAGCATGTCTGGTTTATTAAAATTGAATTTGGAAATCACGAATTGCACAAGCGCTTTTATATTTTCAATCCGAATCAACCGGTGACATTCAATATGCCTTCTAATTGGTTTCAAGTTACCTCAAATATTTTCGCTTCAAAATGAGTCAGCCAACCCCGCAAACTGCCGCCGCTTGGCTCAAAAAAGTTTCTCCGCTGCGTCCAAAGCTTGCGGTCGTGCTGGGCAGTGGATTTCATCACGCGCTGACGGAACTGCGCGTGGTGGAAAAAATTGCCTACGCGAAAATCCCCGGCTTCCCTAAGCCCACTGTCAGCGGTCACGCCGGCGAATTATATTTCGGTCATCTTGGTAAAACACCGGTCTTGGTCTTGAGCGGCCGCGCGCATTTTTACGAAGGCCACGAAATGGAACGCGTGACGTTTGCCACGCGAACATTGGCTGCTTTTGGCGTCACGGATTTGCTGCTGACGAATGCGGCGGGCGGTTTGAACAAAAAATTCAAGGCGGGCGATTTCATGGTGCTGACCGACCACGTCAATTTTATGGGCGCGAATCCGCTGCGCGGCCCGGCGATTTCTGGTTTGCCGTGTTTTGTGGATTTGACGGAGTCTTATGATAAAAGTTTACGCGAGCTTTTGTTCAAGGCTGGAAAAATTTCCAAACTAAAATTGCAGCGCGGCGTCTATCTGGCCGTGAGCGGGCCGAGCTACGAGACGCCGGCGGAGATCCGCGCGTTCGCCGCGCTCGGCGCGGACGCGGTCGGCATGAGCACCGTGCCGGAGGCGATTGCGGCGCGGCAATGCGGGCTGCGCGTGGCGGCGGTTTCGTGCATCACGAATTTGGCGGCGGGCATCAGCAAGGAGAATTTGTCGCACGCGGAAGTTTTGGAGACGGCGGAGCGCGTAAAAAAATCCGGCGCGGGGCTCATCAAGAATTTTGCGGAGTTTTACGAAAACCATGGAATTGATGCTTCTTGATATCCGAAGAATTCAGCGTAATTTGTCCAGCCTGAGTTTAAATGAAATCTGAAGTCACATTTGGTTGGGAAAACGCGGCGTGGCCGGCCTTACTGGTCACCGCCGGAGGCGAGATTTTGACAGTGAACGCGGCGGCTAAAAGTCTTTTTGGCACGGCGTTGAACGGGAATCCACCGCTGCTGGCCGCGATTTGGCCTAGCGACAGCGGCGTGACCGCCGTGGATTTTTTCAAGCGCTGGGAGCAGGCGCCGTTGCCGACAACCTCGCTGAAGTTCAACGTGTCCGGCGGTGCGGCGGCCGTTTTTTCAACGGCGATCTGCCCGATTTCCCACGAAGGTAAAAATTGTTTTTTGCTGCAATTATTGCCGGCAGCCACGGGCGCGGAGGCCGCGACTGCGGCCAAGCCGGGCGCGACGGATGCGGCGTTGAAACAGAAACTGGATTGCGTGCTGCAATTGGCGCGGACGGTGTCACTGGATTTCAACAACGCGCTGACGGGCGTGCTGGCGCATACGTCGCTGCTGCTGGGCAAGGCGGAGCCGGAGCATCCGTGGCGGCGGTCGTTGCTGGAGGTGGAAAAATCGGCGGCGCGCGCGGCGGAAATTGCGAGCGAATTGGCGCTGTTCAGCCGGCAGGAAAAAGAAACGCGTCGCGTGCCGGTAGGGAATTTGAATCTGGTGGCCAGCCGCTGCGCGGAATTTTTCAAAAATGCGCATGGCACGCGGTTCAATTGGAAGATGACGCAGGAGCGGGCTTTGTATGCGGCGCGGTTTGACGAGGCGAAGTTGCAGCAGGCCTTGACAAAGATTTTTGAGAACGCGGTGGAGGCGTTTCCGGCGAACGCGACGGGGCAGATCGCGGTGGAGACGCGCAATGTGGAATTGACACAGGCGACGCAGGATTTGAACGTGCGGCTGGCGGCGGGAAATTATGTGTGCGTGGAAATTTCCGACAACGGCACGGGCATCGAAGCGGATGCGTTGCCGCGGATTTTCGAACCGTTTTTCACGACCAAGCGCGCGCCGCATCGCGGGCTGGGGCTGGCGTTGGTGTATGGCATCATCACGAATCACGGCGGCGGCGTGGCGATTTCCAGCCAGCCTGGCAAAGGCACTTCGGCGCGGGTTTACCTGCCGGCGGAAAACAGCCTGGTGCGCGAGGCGGTGGGTGCCGACAAGGGTTATCGCGGCACCGGCACGATTTTGGTGGTGGATGATGAAGGCTTGTTGCTGACGATGGCTGAGACGATTCTCTCCGATTTTGGATTCAAGGTGTTGACGGCGAACAGCGGGCAGAAGGCGCTGGCAGTGCTCACGCAGCCGGGCAACAAGGTGAATCTGGTCATCACGGATCTGGTGATGCCGGGCATGGGCGGCCGTGAATTGATTGAGCGGATCCGGGAGTTGGATCCGGATTTGCCGGTGATGTGCACGAGCGGTTATGTGATGCCCGAGGATCACAAGACGGGCGGCGGTTATTTGCAGAAGCCGTTCACGAGCACGGAACTGCTGCTCAAGGTCAAGGCCATGTTGCAGGCGACAACGGCGGTTGACTGATTTGGATAGTTTTGTTTAACTTCTCTTATGCAAATCGAAAGTTTGAAAGTCTTCTGCGATCTCGCGGAAACGGAAAGTTTCACCAAGGCCGCGCAAATCAACAGCGTCACTCAGTCCGCCGTCAGCCAGCAAATCAGTTCACTGGAACGCACGTTTAAATCGCTG
>CAIOUK010000176.1 GCA_903861445.1 uncultured Verrucomicrobia subdivision 3 bacterium | reverse complement strand
GATGCAGAAAACGGAACGAAAGCAGCAGGAAAGGGCGCTAACTTTCGCTGCATCGTTTCCGATGCAGTTGTTGATGGCCGCTACATCAAGAACGAAGCTCAAGCCGGACGAATGAGCCAACGCCTGATGGGCGTCGTCGCCGAAGGCGTCCGAGGCAGAGTTTATCTAGCACCAACAGATGAACTAGAAGCCCTAGCCGCTACCGCGAAACCCACTTGGAAGCCGGAAGTCGAGTTTTGCCAACAAGCCCTTGGCTTTCGAGTTGGCAATTATGGACTAACGAAATGGAGTGATCTATTTACACCGCGCCAGTTGGTAGCGTTGACGACATTCAGTGACCTTGTGACTGAGGTGCGGGAGCGCATTCGCTTAGACGCGCTCGCAGCCGACTTTCCAGACGACGGCAAAGGCATTGATTCTGGCGGCGTTGGTTCCATGGCTTACGCCGAGGCCGTCAGTCTGTATTTAGCGTTTGCCCTCGATAAAATGGCTGATCTTGGAAATAGTTTGGTTCGCTGGGAACCTATTGCCCAATGTCCTCGGCAGCTTTTTGGTCGGCAGGCGATTCCGATGATTTGGGATTTTGCCGAAGCCAATCCACTCGGCAATTCGTCTGGCTCATGGGAAATATTCATTGATGGTCTAACAAAAGCAATGGGCAAGGTTTTTGAGCAAACGCAACCGTGGTTTCATGGATATGTGGGCCAAGCAGACGCGCAAACGCAAAGCGTTTCGCGAGGGAAGTTTGTTTCAAGCGACCCGCCTTATTACGATAACATTGGCTATGCGGATCTTTCCGACTTTTTTTATGTGTGGCTGCGCCGCGCGCTCCGCCCAGTCTTTCCTAATTTGCTGGCGACGATAACTGTTCCAAAGGCAGAGGAACTTGTTGCGACTCCCTTCCGACATGGCGGCAAGGACGAAGCCGAAGCATTCTTCCTGGACGGCATGACTTCCGCCATGCGGAGTCTGGTTACTCAGGCACACCCAGAAGCACCAGTTACCATCTACTACGCCTTCAAACAGTCAGACACCAATGACGAGTTAGGCACGGCCTCGACGGGCTGGGTAACGTTTCTTGGTGCAGTGCTTCAAGCTGGCCTTCAACTCAGCGGCACATGGCCTCTGCGAACGGAGAACTCATCACGAATGCGTGGACAAGGCTCCAATGCCCTCGCTTCAAGCATCGTTCTCGTTTGCCGAAAACGCCCCTTGGATGCCACAACTATTTCGCGTCGTGAATTTTTACGGGAACTGGATATTGTGCTACCAGATGCACTCGATGAAATGACCAAAGGTTCTGGCGATGACCGTTCCCCCGTCGCACCGGTGGATTTGTCGCAGGCCATCATTGGCCCCGGCATGGCCGTTTTCTCCAAATATACCGCCGTGCTTGAAGCTGATGGCAAACCCATGAGTGTCCGCACGGCGCTCCAACTAATTAACCGTTTCCTTGCCGAGGATGATTTCGATGCCGACACGCAATTTTGCCTGCGGTGGTTTGAGCAACACGGCTGGTCGGAAAATGTCTTCGGCGAGGCGGACGTGTTAGCTCGCTCCAAATCCACGAGTGTAGAAGGATTGAAAGAAGCCGGTGTCCTTCAGAGTGGCGGCGGTAAAGTCCGCCTGCTCAAATGGTCGGAATATCCCACTGATTGGGACCCGCGCACCGACAAGCGCACGCCAATATGGGAAGCGTTGCACCAACTCATCCGCGCCTTCCGGCAAGGCGGCGATTCCGCTTCCGGCGCGTTGCTGGCCGCGCTTGGCGGCAAGGCCGAGGCCGTGCGGCAGTTGGCCTATCGCCTCTACACGCTTTGCGAACGTCTCGGCCAGGCCGAAGACGCCCGCGCCTATAACGAACTCATCACCAGTTGGACCGGCATTGAATCCGCTGCCGCCACCGCACCCAAACCCGCCGCGCAGGAATTGCCCGGCTTTGAACGCTAAAATTTATGAGCCTGAAACCTTGGAGAGAAATCGCCGTGCCGCACGCGGACGTTTTGGAAGGCACGTTTCAACAGTCCGAATTTGCCGCCGACATCACGGCGGTTCACACCGGCAAGGCCACGCGGGAGTATCAGGACGCGGCAGCGTTTTTTGAGCGCACGTTCATCACGGAGGGAATGCGCCTGCTGCTCACGTCCGTTGCCCGCCGCTTGAACAGTCAGGGCGGCGATCCCGTCATCCAACTGCAAACCGCATTCGGCGGCGGCAAGACGCATACCATGCTGGCGGTCTATCACCTCGCCACGCGCAAATGCGCCTTGAAAGATTTGCCCGGCATTCCCGCGCTGCTGGATCAGGCCAAGCTCATGGACATGCCCAAGGCGCGCGTCGCCGTGCTGGACGGCAACGCCCATTCCCCCGGCCAGCCGTGGAAGCACGGTAAGCAAGCCATTCACACGCTTTGGGGCGAACTCGCATGGCAGCTTGGCGGCGAAGAAGCCTTCGCGCTGCTAAAAGAGGCGGATGCCAACGGCACATCGCCCGGCAAAGATGTTTTGCGGACGCTCTTGGAAAATCATTCGCCGTGCGTCGTGCTGGTGGATGAATTGGTTGCCTACATCCGGCAATTCTCGAATGGCCAAGTCATCAGCGGCGGCACTTACGACAGCAATTTGTCATTTGTGCAGGCGCTAACGGAAGCGATGAAGCTGGTGCCGAACGCCGTCTTGCTCGGTTCATTGCCGGAATCCGATGTTGAGGCCGGCAGTCAGAAAGGTGTCGCCGCGTTGCGCGCCCTGGAAAAAACTTTTGGCCGCGTGCAGGCGCTTT
>CAIOUK010000175.1 GCA_903861445.1 uncultured Verrucomicrobia subdivision 3 bacterium | reverse complement strand
GGCCGAACAATTCGCTTTCCAGAAGCTGCTCGGGAATCGCCGCGCAATTCACTGCGAGGAACGGCTGGGTGGCGCGGTCACTGTGATGGTAAATGGCACGCGCAACGAGTTCCTTGCCCGTGCCGCTTTCGCCGGTGATGAGCGCGGTGGTGTCAGTCGCGGCAATCTGGCCGATGAGCTTGAAGACGCCCTGCATCGGGCCGCTGCGGCCGATGATGCCGGATTCGTAATCTTCGGATTCGAGCATCGGCTGATACGACACGACCTGTTTCATGTCGCGCGCGGCCTTGAGCGCGTTGGCGATAACTTCCTTGAGCTTGGGAATGTCGAACGGCTTGAGCAAATAGTCATACGCGCCCAGCTTCATCGCCTCGATGGCGGTTTGCGTCGTGCCGTAAGCGGTCATCAAAATGACGAGCAGCTTGGGATCGCTCTGGCGGATTTTGCGGAGCGTTTCCATGCCGGTCAGGCCGGTCATGCGCACGTCCATCAACACGAGGTCGGGCTTGAATTTGGGAATGACCTTCAATCCCTCTTCGCCGGACGCAGCCGTGGCGAGTTCGATTCCATCGGCGGCGAGAATGCGTTGTAGCGAATACCGCACGTCCTCTTCATCATCAATCAACAGCAGCTTGCTCATGTTGTCCCACAGGATAATGGGTTCAGCCAAAAGCAACAGGGGATTTTTATGGGCGGTTTTAAATTCAAGTTGGCGCCCAGCGCGTGTAGGTCTTCCAAGGCTGCGGCTTCGCCCGCATTGAATATCAATGCGTTTCACCGTCGAAATACTGGAATAATAAAACGGGAATCAAATTTCTTCCTTCGTGTCCAGACGGCTTTGTGGTTAAACTTTTCCGTGTCTGCCAAACCGGATAACCAAACTCAACCACAGTCCGTGCCACCAAACGCGGAACGCAATCCGGATAATATTTTGGCGATGGCACAAATGTTTAATCCTAACTAACGGATGAGCCAGACCCTTGTTCCTGACTACAGCCTCACCGGCGCGAATGCCGCGCTGGCGGTGGAAAAAGGCCTCGCCGAGGCCGAATGGTATACCACGCCCGTCCCAAAGGCGGAACTGCGCCAGCTCCTCGAACGCCGCAACGGGCCGGCGATTCGTGACACGCTGCTATTGTTGCTGATTCTGCTGGCCACCGGCTACGCCACCATCGCGCTCTGGGGAACTTGGTGGGTGGTGATTCCTTATCTGATTTATGCGGTGTTCTACGGCACGGCTTCAGATTCCCGCTGGCATGAATGCGGCCACGGCACGGCGTTCAAGACGGACTGGATGAACACCGCGCTCTACGAAATCGCCTCGTTCATGGTCATGCGGGAATCCGTGGTCTGGCGCTGGAGTCACAACCGCCATCACAGCGACACCATTGTCGTGGGCCGCGATCCCGAAATCCAAGTGCCGCGTCCGCCGGATTTGGTCGGACTGGTCTTGAGCCTCTGCGCCGTGGGCGGCTACCGCACTTATTTCCCCAGCCTGCTTCGGCACGCCCTGGGCAAAATGACGCCCGCCGAGCGCGCGTTCATTCCCGAGTCCGAATTCCCGAAGGTCTATCGCAACGCCCGCCTCTGCGTGGCAATTTACGCAGGCGTCATCGCTTCAGCAATCCTGCTGCACAGTTGGACCCCCATCTTCCTATTGGTTCTGCCGCAATTCTTCGGCACCTGGCTCATGATCATTCACAACACGACGCAGCACGCCGGGTTGGCTGAAAACGTCCTCGACCATCGCCTCAACTGCCGCACGGTTTATATGAATCCGCTCAGCCGGTTCATTTACTGGAACATGAATTACCACGTCGAACACCACATGTTCCCGCTCGTGCCGTATCATGCGCTGCCGAAACTGCACGAAATCATCAAAGCCGATTGCCCGCCGCCGTATCCATCCATCCTCACCGCGTGGAAAGAAATTTTGCCGACGCTATTGCGGCAGGTGAAAGACCCAGCCTACCACGTCAAACGCGAATTGCCACCGGCGCGCACGCGGGCGGCAGAAGGCCTCCGTGCGGCGGCCACCACAACCGATGCTGACGGTTGGATTGAAATTTGCGCGGCGGCGGATTTGGGCAAATCCGACGTGCTTCGCTTTGACCACGGCCGGAAAACCTACGCGCTTTGCCGCGACGAGCACGGCGCGCTGTTCGCCGCCGACGGCATCTGCACGCACGGCAACAACCATCTCGCGGACGGCGTCGTTATCGGCGGCACGATTGAATGCCCGAAGCACAACGGCCGTTTCCATCTCGCCGATGGTTCGCCCGCGCGCGCGCCGATTTGCCGTGGCTTACGCACCTATCCGTTGGAAGAACGCAAAGGCCGACTTTTCCTGAATATCAACCGCCCCGGCGGCGCGGGCGCGCGTGGGCCGAAGAAAATCAGCCTGCGCGTTATCAGCAATCGCCACGTCTCGACGTTCATCAAAGAGTTGATGCTTGAACCGGTTTCGCCGAGCGACGCGGTCGCCTTCACGCCCGGCGATTATTTGCAGTTCGACATTCCCGCCTACGGAACGATTTTCTTCCGCGAATTCGAAGTTCCTGAACCGTATGCCGCCGTGTGGCGGGCGCATCATCTGTTTGATCTCGTTGCCAAGCATCCCGGCGATGCGCGGCGCAACAATTACTCGCTCGCTAGCAATGCCCGCACCGAATCCGCGCTACGCTTCAACGTCCGCATCGCCACGCCGCCGCCCGGACAGGACTGCCCGCCGGGCGTCGGCTCGGCCTACATGTTCAATTTGAAGCCCGGCGACGTCGTCACCGCCATCGGGCCGTTTGGGGACTTCCACCTCAAGCCCACGCAAAAGGAGATGGTTTACATCGGCGGCGGCGCGGGCATGTCGCCGTTGCGGGCGCATCTGTCGCATCTGTTCGAGACGGAAGCCACGGCCCGCCGCGTGAGCTTCTGGTATGGCGCGCGTTCGCGGCAGGAGATTTTTTATCGGGATTATTTCGCGGATATCGCCGCCAAATTCCCGAACTTTCATTTCCACCTCGCGCTGTCCGCACCGCTGCCGGAAGACAACTGGACTGGTCATCGTGGCTTAATCCACGAAGTCGTGTTGGAGCAATACCTCAAATCGCACGCGAACATCCGGGCCGTAGAATTTTATCTGTGCGGTCCGCCGCAAATGATTGCGGCCTGCCGTAAAATGCTGGCCGCGCTGGGGGTTTCCGAATCGCAAATCGCTTTCGACGAATTTTAACCATGCGCCGCTATTTCAACGACGGCTCCACCGACGCGCCCAAGCTGCGCGTTTATCTGAACCTTGACAACCTCGCGGATCTCCGACCCGACACCGTCTGGCCCGGACTGGAAGGCAACGAACGGCTGGCCCGCCTGCGCGCGGACGGCTTTGACGGCGTGCAGGTCACCAGCGGCGAACCGCCGTCCGCAAGCATCATGTCTTTCTGTGGTCTCGACCGCATCAACACGCCGGGCGAAGCATTGCCCATCGCCACCAAGCACGCGAAGCGCGGCGACCAATGCCTGACCGTCCACGTCGGCTGGGGCATCGAAGACGACGATGAAGTTTTTCGTTTGGTGGAATCCATCCTGAACGCCTCGGAGAAAACCCGCCTGCCGATCTTCATCGAAACTCATCGCGCCACGATTACGCAGGACATGTGGCGCACGGTGCAAATCACGAAACAGTTTCCAGAGGTGCTCTTCAATGGCGACTTCAGCCATTTTTACTGCGGACAGGAAATGGTTTACGGCGGAATTGAGATGAAGATGAATTTCATGTCGCCCATCTTTGATCGGATCGGCTTCATGCACGGCCGCATCGCCAGCCCCGGCCACATGCAGATGCCAATAGACGATGCCACCACGCGCCCGGTTGCGGCGAGCGGGGTGACGGATTATTTCACGGACTTCCGCACGATATGGACGCGTGCCATGCGCGGTTTTCTCGACCACGCCAAGGCGGGCGACGTCCTCATCTTCGCGCCCGAACTGTTGTCTGGCACCTACTACTATGCGCGCATGTTTCCCGACGCCGGTGGAAAACTGGTTGAGGAAACCGACCGCTACCAGCAGGCGCTGCTTTACCAGCGCATCGCCCGGGAATGTTTCGCCGCCGCCCGCTGCCTGCGTGGACAATAGCCGGCACTTTCAAATTTTGAGATTTCATTGCGGTGCGCGGACGACTATTTTCCCACGCTAACAAGAGAATCAAGCGCCGATGCCGGTCACATCAAATCTTGACACAGAGCTCCAGATAACCGTGTAAAAATGAAACGCATTTCAATTATCGATTCCCACACCGGCGGCGAGCCGACCCGGGTGGTCCTTGCCGGCGGCCCGGAACTTGGCGGCGGGTCGGTGGCGGACCAACTGAAAAATTTTCGCGAGCAACACGATAAATTTCGCTCTGCCGTGGTCAACGAACCGCGCGGCTCGGATGTGATTGTCGGCGCGCTGATCGTTCCGCCGCAGGACAAGTCCTGCACCGCCGGTATTATTTTCTTCAACAACGTCGGCTACCTCGGCATGTGCGGCCACGGCACGATCGGTTTGATTGTCACGCTGGCACATCTCGGCAAAATCAAACCCGGCGACCACAAAATCGAAACACCCGCCGGCGTCGTCACCGCCACGCTGCACGCAAACGGCGAAGTTTCCGTGGCGAACGTGCCGAGCTATCGCACGCATAAAGCGGTGGTGGTGGACGTTCCCGGCCTTGGCAAAATCACCGGCGATGTCGCGTGGGGCGGCAACTGGTTTTTCCTCGCCAACGAACACGGCTACGACCTGCGCCTCGCGAATGTGGATTCGCTCACCGATGTCGGCTGGCGCATCCGGCAGGCGCTCAACGCGCAGGGTTTTCCCGACGTGGACCACGTCGAATTGTTCGGACCGGGGCAGACCGGCGGCCATTCCCGGAATTTCGTTTTGTGCCCCGGCAAAGCCTACGACCGTTCGCCCTGCGGCACGGGCGTCAGCGCCAAGCTCGCGTGCCTCGCAGGTGACGGCAAACTCGCCGAGAACGAAACGTGGATTCAGGAAAGTATTCTCGGCAGCAAGTTCAGCAGCAAATTTAGTTGGCTGAATCGTGAACGCGGCGAAATCCTCCCGACCATCACCGGCACGGCGCACGTTGTCACCGAAGCTACGTTGATACTCAATGAAGCCGACCCGTTCTGCTGGGGCATTCGCGTATGAGCAAAAATGTTCTTATCATTGGCGCCGGCGCGATTGGACTTTCGAGTGCTTTGCATTGCGCACGGAAAGGCCATCGCGTCACGGTCATCGAACGCGGCGGCGCGCAGCGCGACGGCTGCTCCTTCGGCAACGCGGGGATGATTGTGCCGAGCCACTTCGTGCCGCTGGCCGCGCCGGGCATGGTGAAACTTGGCCTGAAGTGGATGTGGAATCCGGAATCGCCTTTCTATATCAAGCCGCGATTTAGCGCAGAATTGTTCGATTGGGGAATAAAATTCTGGCGCGCCGCCAACGCGGAACACGTCCGCCGCAGCGCTCCGTTAATCCGTGACTTGAGCTTCGCCAGCCGCGCGATGTTCGAGGAATTTGCCGCGACGGAACAAATTGAACTCGTCACACGCGGGTTGCTGATGCTCTGCCACACGCAGCACGGGCTGGATGACGAAGCGAAGTTCGCCGCGCAGGCGAACGCGCTCGGCGTGACGGCGGAAGTGCTGAACGCCCAACAAGTCGCCCAGCTCGATCCCGGCGTGACGATGAATGTGGCGGGCGCGGTCTATTTTCCCAAGGACGCGCATTTTACCCCGGAAAAATACGTGGCCGCGTTGCAGGCGCAGGCGGAAAAGCTTGGCGTGGATTTCAAATGGAACACCGAAGTCACCAATCTAGAGGCGCGCGACGGAAAAATCAGCACGGTGGAAACGCTGCACGGCGAATTGACGGCGGATGAAATTATTATTTGTGGCGGGTCGTGGTCACCGGTGCTGGCGCAGGAATTGGGCCTGAAGATTCCCATCCAGGCCGGCAAAGGCTACAGCCTCACGCTCACGCAACCGCGCGAACTGCCGCAGCTTTGTTCCATCTTCACCGAGGCGCGCATGGCCATCACGCCGATGGGTTCGTCGCTGCGCTTCGGCGGCACGATGGAGATTGCCGGGCTGAACGAGGATATCAACCCCGTGCGCGTGCGTGGCATCATCAAGGCCGTGCCGAAGTATTTTCCGAAATTCACGTTGGAGGATTTTGCGGACATCCAGCCGTGGCGCGGGCTGCGGCCGTGTGCGCCGGACGGAATGCCGTATCTCGGTCGCACGGCGAAATTTTCCAATCTCATCCTCGCCACCGGTCACGCGATGATGGGCCTGAGCCTTTCGCCCATCACCGGCAAGATTGTCAGCGAACTCGTCAGCGGCGAAAAGCCGTCGTTTGATTTGAGCCAGCTCTCGCCCGATCGCTACGCTTAAAACTACGGCGGCATTTGCCACAGAGGCACAGAGACGCAGAGCGGATTCTGAAATTTTTCTCTGTGCCTCTGCGTCTCTGTGGCTAGAATGATTTCATGTCTGCTGAACAACAACCGGTGCCTGACGCGCCGAACCCGGAACGCAAAACTTTGGATGATCGCGCGAAGATGACGGAGCTGGAACGCATCCGCCATTCCGCCGCGCACGTTCTCGCGACGGCCATTTTGCGGATTTGGCCGGACGCGCAGTTTGCTTACGGGCCGCCCGTGGAATCTGGGTTTTATTACGACGTGGAATTGTCGCACCGCATTTCGCCGGAAGATTTCGAGAAGATTGAAGCCGAGATGAAAAAGGAAATTAAGGCGAACAATCCGTTTGAAAAAATCGTCGTCACGCGCGAACAGGCGATGGCCGATGCGTCGAGCGGACGCCTCGGCGGACTGGGCGAACGGCCCGGCAACGCCAGCAAGTTCAAATTGGATTTGCTCAAGCAGATTCCCGAGGGCGAGGCGATTTCCTATTTCAAGAACGGCGACTTCATTGACCTGTGCGCCGGGCCGCATGTGATGCGCACGGGCAACATCGGCGCGTTCAAGCTCACCAGCGTGGCCGCCGCGTATTACAAGGGCGACGAAAAAGGCCCGCAGCTCCAGCGCATCTACGGCACGGCGTTCAAGAACAAGACCGCGATGGACGAATATTTCAAGATGATCGAGGAGGCCAAGCGCCGCGACCATCGCAAGATCGGC
>CAIOUK010000174.1 GCA_903861445.1 uncultured Verrucomicrobia subdivision 3 bacterium | reverse complement strand
CGGCGCGGCGCGGATTCGGCGCGCGAAATCATCCGCACGGCGGGCGAACTCGGCATCAAGTATCTCACGCTCTACGCGTTTTCGGCGGAGAATTGGAACCGTCCGAAAGACGAGGTGGACGCGCTGATGAAATATCTCGTTCACTATCTCAAAACGGAAACGAAGGAATTAAACAAGAGCAATGTTCGGCTAGAAGTCATCGGCCAGATTCATCGGCTGCCGGACAACGTGCAGGAGCATCTCGCGAAATCCATTGCCACGCTTTCCAAGAACAACGGCCTGACGCTCATCATGGCGTTGAGCTACGGCAGCCGCATCGAGATTGTGGATTGTGTGCGGCAAATCGCAGAAAAAGTAAAAGCGGGAAAACTTGAGGCGGGCGACATCACGGAAAAAGTTATTTCCGACCATCTCTGGACGCGCAATGTTCCCGATCCCGATTTGCTCATCCGCACCAGTGGTGAGATGCGCGTGAGCAATTTTCTTTTGTGGCAGATTAGCTACGCCGAACTGGTCATCACGCCGACGTTGTGGCCGGATTTCAAGAAGCCGCAATTCTTCGCCGCGCTGGAAGAATACGCCAAGCGCAACCGGCGGTTTGGCGGAGTCTAATTTCGTAGGAGACGACGTAAGGAGTCTCACATCAGAACAATTTTTGAGACTCGTCACCTCGTCTCCTACATTTTCAAGTGGAAAAACTTTTCGACATCATCCACGAGGACGCCGATTTACTTGTCGTCCACAAACCCGCCGACCTCGTTTGCCACCCGACCAAGGGCGATAAATATTCCAGCCTCATCAGCCGCGCCCGGATTTATCTAAAGGCCGATTCCGAGCCGCATTTGGTTAACCGCCTCGACCGCGAAACTTCCGGCCTTGTCGTCATCGCCAAAAATGCCGTGGCTGCGGGTGAGTTGGGAAAAATCTGGGAAGCGCGCGCGGTAACGAAGGAATATTCCGCCATCGTCCACGGGCATGTCGCGGCGGAACACGGCGTCATTGACGCGCCGCTCGGCAAAGACGAGACAAGTGTTGTCGCCATCAAGGATTGCGTGCGTGCCGATGGCACACCGTCACAGACAGAGTTTTTCGTAGAAAAAAGATTTACGCGCAATGGAAAAGAGTTTTCGTTGCTTCGCATCCAGCCGCGCAGCGGCCGCAAACACCAAATCCGCATCCATCTTCAGCATCTCGGCCATCCCATCGTGGGCGACAAGATTTACGGCGGCGACCCGGATTTATATCTCGCGCTCGTTGAAGGACGGCTGACGGAGGAACAGCGCGGGCGGCTTATCCTGTCCTCACAAGCGCTGCACGCCGGACGGCTGCGATTTCAATGGCGCGGGCGCGATTGGGAATTCACCACGCCACCGGAAGATTTTTTCCGCGAGTTCTGCCGATAAAATTTGGCGGAGCGGCGAGGAAAATCATTTTACCGCCCCCGCTTCATTCACCTGCTGCTCATAATTGGTCGCGTAGATGTGTGCCGGAACGATATGAGGCTGAAGCGGGCCACTCAGCCGGCCAAAATTATGCGACACAAACGAACGGATTTGCGTCCAGTGCAGGCAAGCGAACACCACGAGCGCTATCACCAAAAAATAGGAGAACAACCGGCGCAACTCGGTCACCAGTTTCGCGCGAAAGCTTGCCCGGGACTGCTCCCGCTCCTCGCGCTCACGTTCGGCTTGGCGTTGCGCCCGGCGTTTCATTTCCGCCTCATCGACGGGCAAACCGCCGCTGTCCATTTTCATGTCCATGGCAGGAAAAAACTATCACAACCACCACCGCCCTGTCACTGAGAGTTTAAGTTTGAATAAACCATGCCAGACGGCGAGAACTGGCGGGCATAAACCGCCGCTACAACTATCCCGAAGGGATTGTGTCATTCAGCCCAGCGTTGGAGCGACTGTCCGCACCGTAGCAAAGCGGCGGAGGGCCGCCGCACTCCAAGACGCTGGCG
>CAIOUK010000173.1 GCA_903861445.1 uncultured Verrucomicrobia subdivision 3 bacterium | reverse complement strand
CGTCACTTATCTTGGATTGGTCGCGGATGATTCCGGCAATCTTGGCGGATGTGCGCGCCGGAATTTCCGTGGCGGAAATCTCCGCAAAATTTCACAACGCGCTGGCCGAGGCGGTGGTCGCCGTGGCGAACCATTTTGGCGAACCGCGTATGGTCTTGAGTGGCGGCTGTTTTCAAAATCGTTACCTGACCGAACGCACGGTGACGCGGTTGCGCGCGGAAAATTTCCAGCCATACTGGCATCAGCGGGTGCCGCCGAACGACGGCGGGATCGCGCTGGGACAGATTTTTGCCGCGCGAAACAATTTAACTCTGAAATAATTTATGTGCTTGGCCATTCCTGGAAAAGTTTTGAGCATCAGCGGCGATGATCCGTTGACGCGCATGGGGCGGATTGATTTTTCCGGCGTCATCAAGGAGGCGAGCCTCGCGTATGTGCCGGAGGTGGTCGTCGGCGATTATGTCATCATCCACGTCGGTTTTGCGTTGAGCAAGGTGGACGAAAATGAGGCGCAAAAAGTTTTTGAATATTTGAAAAAAATGGGCGAACTGGGTGAGCTGGAGGAAAAGTCGCCATGAAATATCTCGATGAATATCGCGACGGCGACCTCGCGCAAAAGCTCGCGGCGGAAATCCACCGCGTCACGACGAAGCCGTGGACGATCATGGAAGTCTGCGGCGGCCAGACGCATGCCATCGTGAAGTTCGGCATTGATGAACTGTTGCCGAAACAAATCACGCTCATCCACGGGCCGGGCTGTCCGGTGTGTGTGACGCCGCTGGAAGTGATTGATCAGGCGCTGGAAATCGCTGCGCGGCCCGAAGTGATTTTCACGTCGTTTGGCGATATGCTGCGCGTGCCGGGCAGCACGACCGATTTGCTGGCGGTGAAAGCCAAAGGCGGCGACGTGCGCATCGTTTATTCGCCGCTCGACGCGGTAAAAATCGCCGAGGAAAATCCGGCGCGCGAGGTGGTTTTCTTCGGCGTCGGTTTTGAAACTACTGCGCCGGCAACGGCGATGGCGGTTTTTCAGGCGGCGCAAAAAGGGTTGAAGAATTTCTCCCTGCTGATTTCCCACATGCTCGTGCCGCCAGCGATTGAGGCGCTGATGTCGTCACCGAACTGTCGTGTGCAAGCGTTTCTCGCCGCCGGCCACGTCTGCGCGGTGATGGGCTACGAGGAATATTTTCCGCTGGTGGAAAAATATCGCGTGCCGATTGTTGTCACCGGCTTTGAGCCGCTGGATATTTTGCAGGGAATTTTAATGACGGTATTGCAGTTGGAGCAGGGTAGGGCGGAGGTGGAAAACCAATATGTGCGAGCCGTCACCCGCGCAGGCAACCAGCCGGCGCAGGAGCTGGTTAAAAAAGTTTTCACGGTGGTTCCCCGCAAGTGGCGCGGCATCGGCGAAATTCCGCAGAGCGGTCTGGGCCTGAGCGAAGCTTACGCCGTGTTTGATGCCGCGAGAAAATTCAAACTGGCGGATCATCGCGTGGAGGAACCCGCCGAGTGCATCGCCGGATTAATTTTGCAGGGCTTGAAAAAACCGCACGAGTGCCCGGCGTTCGGCACGCGCTGCACGCCGGAACATCCGTTCGGCGCGACGATGGTGTCGAGCGAAGGCGCGTGCGCGGCTTACTACCAGTATCGGCGGCATGATGCCGCTCAACTTGCGGAGGCCAAATGAAGACGCCTGATTTCAACGCAGTCTGCCCGATTCCGATTTCACAATATCCGCACGTCCTGATGGCTCACGGCGGCGGCGGAAAGCTGATGCATCGCCTGCTGGAAGACGTTTTCGGAAAAGCGTTCTCCAATCAGATTCTCGATACGCGCCACGATTCGGCGCAATTCACAGTTCCGCCAGGCAGACTCGCGATGACGACGGATTCCTACGTCGTGCGGCCGATTTTTTTTCCTGGCGGCGACATCGGCTCGATGGCCATTCACGGCACGGTGAATGATTTGGCGATGAGCGGCGCGCGACCGCTGTATTTGAGCTGCGGCTTTATCATTGAGGAAGGCTTGCCGATGGAAACGCTCTGGCGCGTGGTCTGTTCCATGAGCGACGCGGCGAAAAAATGCGGTGTTCAAATCGTCACCGGCGACACGAAGGTCGTGGACAAGGGCAAAGGCGACGGCCTGTTCATCAACACGACGGGCATCGGCGTCATCGAGCACGGGCAAAAAATCGCGCCACAAAATGTGCAGCCGGGCGATGCCGTGCTGGTGAGCGGCGATTTGGGCCGGCACGGCATGGCAATCATGGCGGTGCGCGAAGGTTTGCAATTTGAAAGCACGATTGAAAGCGATTCCGCACCGGTGCAAGAACCGGTTTTAGCGCTGTTGAAAAACGAAGTTGAAATTCATTGTCTGCGCGATCTGACGCGCGGCGGACTGGCGAGCGCGTTAAATGAAATTGCCGAAGCTGCGGGCGTGAAAATTGCCATCGAGCAAAATGTCGTTCCGGTGCGCGAGGACGTTCACGCGGCGTGCGAGATGCTCGGCCTGGATCCGTTGCAGGTTGCGAACGAAGGGAGATTTGTCGCATTTATCCCGGCGAAAGATTCCGGACGAGCACTGCAAATTCTTCGTCACCACGAAGTTTCCGCCGCCGCCGCGCTCATCGGCAAAGTGGCCGAAAAAGCCGCGCCGCTCGTGACCATCAGAAGCGTGCTGGGCGTAAGCCGGATTTTAGATATGCCGAGCGGCGAGCAGTTGCCCCGGATTTGTTAGCCAGCTAAGTCTGGCCGTAATAAAACATTGCAGGCTTGCAACTATTTCCTATTGGGAGCAGAGTGCGTTTAGCTCTCTAATGGAAAACACACGGGTTGGGTTTTGGGACGGTGACGCATGAAACGCAAAGCCACATCTTCATCAAAAAAAACTGGCTTATTGGGAATACCAAAGCCGGATAAAGTTTTGGATTATCAGCGGCCGAAAAGCTCGGACGCCTTTCCCATCGTCGGCCTCGGCGCTTCCGCTGGCGGGTTGGAAGCGTTGGAGCAATTTCTGAAAGCCGTGCCGGCGAATAGCGGGCTGGGCTTTGTCGTCGTGCAGCATCTGGATCCGGAGCATGAAAGCATCATGGTAGAACTACTCCAGCGCGTCACGCCGATGAAAGTCATTCAGGTGACGGATTGCACCCGGGTTTTGCCGAACTGTGTCTATATCATTCCGCCCAACAAAGACATGTCCATTCTGCACGGCGTGCTGCATCTGTTGGAACCGACCGGGACGCGCGGGTTGCGGCTGCCGATTGATTTCTTCTTTCGTTCGCTGGCGGTGGATCAGCGGGAGCGCAGCATAGGCGTGGTCTTGTCCGGGATGGGCAGCGACGGCACGCTGGGATTGAAGGCCATCAAAGCGCAGGCCGGCGTGGTGCTGGTGCAGGCACCGGCCTCGGCGAAGTTTGACGCGATGCCGCGCAGTGCCATTGACGCGAAGCTG
>CAIOUK010000172.1 GCA_903861445.1 uncultured Verrucomicrobia subdivision 3 bacterium | reverse complement strand
TTCCCATGATTCCCCGCGAGATTCTCAAAAAAATCCGGCAGATCGAGCTGCGCACGAACCGCATCGTGACCGAAACGCTCGCAGATTAATCCGCAGCCTGATTTTAATCCGCCGCCTTCAAAATCATGTCGCGGGTGAAATACAAAATCCGGCCGCAGTTCGGGCAGGTGATGATTTCCCCCTGCGCCCGGCAGTTGGTCACAATCTGCGTCGGTAATTTCATGTGGCAGCCGCCGCAGGCACTGTGTTCCACGCCCACGACCGCGTTCTCGCCCTTGCTCTTGAAAATCCGCTCGTAGCGGTTGCGCGTGGATTCGTCCACGGCGGCCGCCAGTTGGGCGCGGCCAGCCGTTAGTTCGGTGAATTCCTTCTTCAGATTTTCCTCGCGCTGGTTTAACTGACCAATTTGGTCGTCCACGAGTTTTTTGGCGGCGGCGGCCTCGGCGGTCGCGGTCACGACATTTTTCTGCGCGACTTCGGCCTGCTCCATTAACACAATTTCCGCATCCTCGATTTTGAAAATGACTTCCTTGGCCATCTCGATTTCGTGCGTGAGCGCCTTGTATTCCTCGTTCTTGCGCGTGAGCAACTGCTGGTTGAGATATTTTTCGATCTGCGCCTTCTTGCCCTCGATTTCGAGGTCGCGCTGTTTGCGCTCGGATTCAATCTGTTTCACGCGCAGCTTGGCGGCGTCGAGCGCGGTCTGCGTGCTGGCGGCCTTGGCCTTGAGCGATTCGCGTTCGGGCCCGATGTGGGCGAGTTCCTGGGTGACGCGGGAGATTTTCCGGTCGCAATCCTGAAGGATGAGAAGTTTCTCGATGATTTCCTGCATTTGCGTGCAAGGCTAACGGTGAAAGAAATCCAAGTCAATGCGCGGACGCGAATTTGCCACAGAGACACAGAGGACGCAGAGAAAAGCAAAATTTAATTCATCGGTCTCTGTGCGCTCTGTGCCTCGGTGGCAAACTTAAATTCCTTTGGCAGTTTCAGATTTGTCCGCTAACTTGCCGCCATGCGTTTCATCGGCAATCTCATTGAAAAAATGCAGCGGCACCCCAAACGGGTGGTTTTTCCGGAAGGCGAGGAACCGCGCATTTTGCAGGCGGCGCGGCAGTTTTATTCGTTGCGGCTCGGCGTGCCAATTTTGCTCGGCGACCAGGGCAAAGTCCGCGCGGCAGCAGAACAGTTGAAAATTTCACTGGAAGGCATCCGGATCATCAATCCCGCGACCAGCGAAGATCTTGAAAATTTTTCCAGCCGGCTTTACCGCATCCGCCGCGAAAAAGGTCTGCGCCCCACCGAAGCGCGCGATGCAATGATGCAGCCGAATTTTTATGGCGCGATGATGCTGGCGATGCACCAGGCGGATGGCCTCGTCTCCGGCGCGGCGCACATCACCGGCAGCGTGTTGCGTCCGCTGTTTCAAATCGTCCAATCTGCGCCGAACATCGGAGCCGTTTCGAGCTGCACGGTCATCGAGGTTGAGGACACACGCATCGGCGAGAACGGCACGCTGTTCATGGCCGACTGCGGCGTGATTCCCGACCCCAACGTGGAACAACTCGCCGACATCGCCGTTTCCACCGCGAAGCTCGCGCGGCACATGCTCGGCGTGCGGGCGCGCGTGGCGATGCTTTCATTTTCCACCAAGGGCAGCAGCGCGGCGCATCCGTCCATCGGCAAAATGCAGGCGGCCACGGCGGCGGCGCGACGCAAAGCGGCACAGCTCAATATCGAAGCCGATTTCGATGGCGAAATGCAGGTGGACGCCGCGCTCGTGCTGGAAACGGCCTCGCGCAAATTGCACGACAGCCAGGTGGCCGGGCGCGCGAACGTGCTGATTTTTCCCGACCTCAATTCCGGCAACATCGCCAGCCGGATGCTCAGCGTCGTATCCCGCGCCAATTATTACGGCCAGATTTTGCTCGGCCTGAACCGACCCGCCGCTGACGTTTCTCGCGGTTCTACGGCGCACGACATCCTCGGCGTGGCTTCCATCATCGGCGTGCAGGCGACGGATTATCAGAAACTTTATCCGGGCGCGGATGCGAAACTTCCCGGCGAATAATTTTATGCTGCCGCTCGCTCCGTTTCTAAAAACTTTGCCGACTTACCAACCTGGAAGACCCATCGAAGAAGTCGCGCGCGAATTGGGTATTCCGGAGGATTCCATCATCAAAGTCGCGTCGAATGAAAATCCATTCGGTCCGTCGCCGCTGGCGATGGCGGCGATGCAAAAGGCAATTCCCGGCGTGAATCTTTATCCCGATGGCAATGCGTTTTACCTAAAACAAAAACTCGCCGCGAAGCTCGGCGTGGAAACCGGCCATCTGGTTCTCGGCAACGGCTCGAACGAAATCATCGAGTTCGTCGCGCACGCCCTGCTGACGCCGGATTCGAACATCGTCGTGTCGCAATACTGCTTTGCGATTTATCCCATCGTGGCAAAAATGTTCGGCGCGAACGTCATCACCGTGCCGGCGAAAGATTACGGACACGACCTGCCCGCAATGCTCAAGGCGATTACGCCGAAAACGCGCATCGTGTTCGTCGCGAACCCGAACAATCCCACCGGCACGCTCGCGATGCGCGAGGAGCTGATTGATTTCGTCAACCGCGTGCCGGACGACGTGCTGTTGGTGTTAGACGAGGCTTACATCGAATTTCTCGACGACCCGGTGGACTTGATTCCGCTCATCCGTCTCGGCGCACGGAAGAATCTGATTTTGATGCGGACGTTTTCCAAGATTTACGGCCTCGCCGGTCTGCGGATCGGCTACGGCATCGCGAGCCCCGAACTGGCCGCCGCGCTGGAAAAAATCCGGCAACCGTTCAATGCCAATCTGCTCGCACAAACCGCCGCACTTGCCGCGCTGGACGATGACGAGCACGTCCGCAAAACGCGGCAGAATAATTTCAGCGGACTGGATTTTTTCACCAAGGCGTTCCGGCAGTTGAAGCTGGAATATGTGCCGTCGTTCGCAAATTTCATTCTCGTGCGCGTGGGCGAAGGTCAGAAAATTTTTGACGCGATGCAGAAGCTCGGCGTCATCACGCGACCAATGGGCGGCTACCAGTTGCCGGAGTGGATTCGCATTTCCATCGGCACGCAAAAGGAGAATGAGCGGTGCTTGGCTGCGCTAAAAAACAGCTTGGGTAAAATGTAATTCCGGCAGGATGTTGCGGTCGGCTTTCACACTGGCTCAGGCCAGTTCTTTAATCGTCCAACCTTTGCGATAGTCCCGGCGCACGAGAGAATTTGCGGCCGCGAGATCGAATTTTAATTTCTGCGCATTCCACTGGAGCGTGGTTTGCGGGAAGTGCGAGGCCACGCCGCCCAGTAGGACGGATTCCGTGAGCGGCCCGGCGTAGGCAAACGGCGCGCTGGTCCGGCTCTTGCCCTGACAGGCCGAAACGAATTCTTCCCAATGATTTCCCTCGCCCATATCGGGTGCGACGTAATCCTGGAATTTTTCTTTGGGGAAAAGCTGCGGCCGGCCGACGTGCGGCAGCACCATCACGCCATCCGTGCCAAGAAAAACGGAGCCTTGGTCGGACAGCCGTTTGAGGCCGAGCGACGCGGCAATTTCCGGCGGCGGTTTCTGTGCGCCGTCATACCAGGTGACGGGCAAAGTTTTTTCAGCGGTATATTCCGTGCCGGAAAACAGGTAATGGATTTTGGAATCAAGCGCCCAGTTCCATTGATTCGGCGCGGGGCCTTCGGAGCGGATGGAAACCGGAGCGGTCAGCTTGAGCGACGAGAACACCGGATCAAAAATGTGGCAGCCCATGTCGCCGAAAGTGCCAGTGCCGAAATCAAGACGCTTGCGCCAATTCTCCGGATGATAATATTCATCGCCAATGAACGGGCGTTCCGCGCACACACCCAGCCATAAATTCCAGTCGAAGCCGGCGGGCACCGGATCCGCTTTGGTCGGCAATGCCGAGGTATCGCCCCAAGTTTTGTTGCTCCAGGTGTGGACTTCTTTGACCTTGCCAATGACGCCGTCCTGAATCACCCGCACGGCCTTGCGGTATTGCGAGGAGGAATGAATCTGGATGCCCATCTGGGTGACAATCTTTTTCTGCGCGGCAAATTTCGTCGTACGGCGCACTTCGTAGAGATCGTGCGCGAGCGGTTTCTGACCGTAAAGATGTTTGCCAAGTTGCATCGCCGTGACGCCAATGGGCGCGTGCATATGATCCGGCACGGAGACGTTGACGGAATCAATGTTATTCGCCTCTTTGTCCAGCAGCTCGCGCCAGTCCTGATAAATTTTCGCTGACGGAAATTTCGCGCGCGCCTTGGCGGTGCGGTTCAAATCCACGTCGCAAATGGCCACGATCTCCACGCCCGGAACCGCCGCAATCTGGTTGAGATCCACCCACGCCATCCCACCCGCGCCGAAAGCGGCGTGCCGCAGCACCTGACTACGCGGACGGGTCGTCAGGCAACCGGTTATGAACGGCGCACCCACGGTGGCCACACCCAGAGTTTTGAGAAACGAGCGTCGCGATGGCCGATGACTGGAATTCATGTCGGGAAAATTTACTCAAGCGGTTTGATGTAAATGTTGCGAAACATCACCGGGTCGTCGTGGCCGGCAAAACCAAAGTGGCCGCTCGGGCGATCCTTGCCCGGATGTTTGCGGTTGCCGGCGAACTCGGTGACCTTGCTCAAGTCCGCGTCGAGAATCACCGTGCCGTTCAACTCGACCTTGATGGTGGAACCTTTGACGGTGACTTCCTCAAAATTCCATTCGCCGAGCGGCTTTTGGAAACCGCGCTTGGCGGCCACCATGCCGTAAGCCGAGCCGTGCGCCTGACGCGGATCAATTTTTTCGCCGGTATTTTTTTCGTAGTTGTCATCGAGCACCTGACATTCACACATGCCGACGTAGGCGGTGTCGCCGTAGCCGGGATAGCGGATGGCGAGGCCGTTGTTGCCGCCGGGCGGCAGCTTGAATTCAAGACGCACGATGAAATTGGTGTATTCCGCCTGGGTGTAAATCGTGCCGCCCTTGCCACGCTGCCAGACAATCGCGCCGTCCTTGACGGCACAGCAATCCAGCGGCCCGGCCCAGCCGGTGAAATCCTTGCCGTTGAAGACCGATTGGAAACCGGGCGGCGGCACGCTGTAGTCGGTTGCGTGACATTTCGCCGACTGGCAGCCGGTCACCGCCGGCAAGACAACGGCGAGCAACGCCAGCAAGCAACGAGGGATTGTGATGGAATGATGGAGGTGGAACATAGGTTAGTTTGGCAAAGGTTCAGTGGTTGTTGGTTGTTTCGGTGGATGAAAAAATAGTGCGAGCGCGAGCGCGGCGACGAGCGAGCAGAACATCGGCACGAGAAACAAGCCGTGAAAATTCACAAGGCCGGCGTGGGTGAAAACTTGTTGGCACAAATAAGGGCAAATGGAATTTGCCAGCAACGCGCCGGCGCCGAGAATCATCACGTTAAATAGTCCCTGCGCACTGGCGCGCGCGTCCTTCGGAAAATAGGCGTCCACAAAAATGTAGACTGCGGCGAAGAAGAACGCATAACAGATGCCGTGCAGCACCTGCACCACGATGATCAGCGTGGGGTGTTGCGGAAAAAACGCATAGACCGCGAATCGCGCCGTGTGCCCGAGAATGCCCACGATCATGGTCGTGCGCCAGCCAAGTTTCTTCAAGGTCACGCCGAGCACGAACATCGTAAGAATTTCCGCTATCTGGCCCACACTCATCACGGGCATGATCCAATTGCCGGCAATCCCCACGCCGCCGGCTTCGCGCGCCGTGCCGAGGAACAGGCCGGTCCAGTTGAAATAGGCGTTCTGCACGAACGAATCCGCCAGTGCGACAATCCACAGCACCAGAACGAACGGATGCTTCAGCAGTTTGAACGCCTCCAGCCAAGCCAGTTTATCCGTGCCGACGCCCGCACGTTTCGGCGGCGTGTGCGGCAAAACGAAACTAAAAGCCGCGAGCAATAAGGAGGCGATCCCCGCCACGATATAAGTCGAGCGCGCGCCGGCTTTCGCCGCGTCGCCCGTCAACGGATTGGCCAATATCGCGCCAATCCATCCTGCGATGCCCTGGGGATTGGCGGCGTGAACCTTGTCGTAGTCCACGAGAATGAACACGAACGGCCAGGCCGCCAGAATCCAGCCGACCGTGCCGCCCATGCGCACAAGACCAAATTCTTTTTGCGGATCCTTCATGCTGGCGAAGGCGATGGAGTTCACGATGGACATCGTCGGCACATAGAGCAGACAGTGAACGAGCATCAGCCCGAAGAATGGCCAGAATGCTTTCGTGAACGCCAGCCCGATCATCGCCACGCCACCGACGAGATGGCTGAACGCAAGAAATTTTTCCGCCGCAAAATTCCGGTCGGCAAACTGGTTGCTGAAAAACATGCCTACGAAAGCCGCAATCGGAAAGGCATTGAGAATCCAGCCTTGTTGCGCCGGCGTGAACCCGAGGCTCGGCAGGTAGCCAAAAATCAGCGGCAGCCACGCACCCCAGATGAAAAACTCCAACACCATCATGACGAACAGTTTGAAGTGAGGCGATTTTTGCATGGAATGAATTGGGCGATATTAGTTCAAAGCTTTACGGACTGGCCAGTGCGAATGGATTTTTCCTCCGCCTCGCAAATTTCCAGCGCGACCAACCCGTCTGCGCCGGTGACGGTCTGCGGCGGACGACCGTGCGCGACACATTCCAGCATATAGCTGATCTCCGCGCCGTAGCCGTCTCCCCCGACGCAGGGCACGGTGCGCGGCGGTTGACCAAACTCCGTCACCCGCAGCGCTTCCGCACCGCGCGAGAGATCAAAATCAATCGTCGCCCGTTCGCAATGCAGCGTGTAGGCCATGTTAAAACCCTGCGCCAACAGCCAGCTACCCTCGGCATGAACCGTCGGGCCGTCGGGAAAATGATATTGGGTCACGACGTGATTGACCGAATGATTCGCGCCCGTCACGCCGGAAGAAAACACGCTCGCCGGTTTGCCAAAAAGAAAATTCACGAAGTCCGTGTCGTGGATGTGCAGATCGAACAACGCGCCACCCAGATCAAGACCGCCAGCGTAAGTGCCCTGCGCGCTCCAGCCGGGCATTTGGGAAACGCGTCGGAAGTTCGCCGCCAAAACCTTGCCGTAAGTTTGCTCCGTCACCATTTGTTTGAGCCAGCTCCAGCCCGGCCAGAAACGCATGCACATCGCGGGCATTAACATTCCTAGCGATTTTTCCGCCACCTGCAAAATCTCCCGCGCCGCCGCCGCCGTGCGCGCCAGCGGTTTTTCACAGAGGACATGTTTGCCCACCTTCAGCACCGCGATAGCCTGTTCCGGATGCAGCGGCGTCGGCGTGCAGAGATCCACGAGCTGAACTTCCGAATCGGCCAGTAGTTCCTCCAGCTTGCGATAGACTTTCACGTCCGTGCCGAGGTGGATGTCGTCGGACTTCTTGATGTTGCCGGAGACGCCCGCCAGCACGCCGTTCACCGGCACGCGCACGGCATCGCACACGGCCACGACCCGCGCCAATGGGTTTGCCAGATACGCGCGCAGATGCGTCACGCCCATGAAACCGAGGCCGACGACAGCCACGTTGACCGGTTTGGCAGAATTTGCGTTGGCCATATTTCAAAAATTTTAACCAACGAATTTCAAAACCACTTCCCGCGCCGTGCGGATGTCCGCCACGCGTTGCGTGCCGGCTTCGCGTTCAATCACGAGGTCGCCGGCGTAATTTATTTCCGCCAGCGCGGCAAAAAAGGCAGGCCAGTTCACTTCGCCCGTGCCGACGGGAACTTCCGCGCCCCACGTTCCCGGCGCTTTGGTCTGCGTCGCGTCCTTGATGTGCACCTGATGGATCCACGGCCCGAGCAACCGCACCGCCTGAATCGGATCGCCTTTGCCGTAGAGCAGCATATTCGCCGGATCGAAATTCACGCCGACGTTTGGACGCTGGAGCGCGTTTAGCAAGGCGGCGAGATCGTGCGCCGTCTCCTGGCCGGTTTCAAGTGCGACGTCCATTTTTTTGACGGCAAAAATTTCCGCCACCGCCGCGAGCCGCTGCAACATCTTGGCGTAACCGACATCGGTCGAATCATGCGGCACAAAGCCGGCGTGAAACGTCACCAGCTTCAAGCCCAAATCCGCCGCGATATCCGCCGTGGCCTGAATGTTTTGTAAATTCTCCTTCCAAGTCGCGTCGGGCACGATGCCGCCGGTTTCGCGAATCGAATCCAAGGTGGAGTAATCTTCACCGACGCAGCCGAACATACCGGAAACAATCGTGATGCCCGCCTGTGCGAACAACTTGGCTATGTCGCCCCAGACGGCGGGCGTTTCGCGCAGCGGGTCGAGCGCGAGCTGAACGCGGGTAATACCTATCGCGTTTAATTTTGCCACCAACTCCTGCGGATTAGCGGGCTGCAATGACCATGAACAAACAGCTAGGCGATGGCTGGGCGAGGTTGTGTTAGAAATTGTTTTTTTGGGCAATCGCGCCTGAATCACTCTGACAAAATAAAATGTGGCCACACTAACTGCTAGCAACCAGATGACAACAGCCACTCGACACCAAAATATCAAATCAGGATTTTTGTAATTGTCTTCGGTCAATGGATATAAAAAAGCATCGCTCGCCCATGACATATTCATGATGACCATGTAACCGTCAATCAGCACAAGAATACTGGCAATAACGAGTGCTACCAATGAGCGCTTCCGCAAAGATAATGCAAGTAAGCCAATGACGACCGCAAGAATGCCGTCAACAGTTAACAGCACAAGAAACAAAACAGGCGTCGCTAAATCTCCCATTGCAAGAATTGGGTGCATATATTCTAGCGACTAATATGAAGCCGGCTTAAATCTGTTGCCAGCCCGGTTTATTCTCATAAACCCAGCGGTAATAATCCGCGCGTTTGAGCCGCGCGGCTGCCGGCTTGTCCAAACAGACTTTGGTGACCGGATGTAGCTGCAACACCGAGGCGGGATTCATCGCGGTGATGGGACCCTCGACCGCCTCGGCGATGGCGCGGGCTTTTTTTGGGCCGAACGCCAGCAGCAGATTTTGCCGCGCTTCCATGATCGTGCCGATGCCCATCGTGATGCAGTGATGCGGCACGGCGGCTTCGCTGCCGAAGAAACGGGCGTTGTCTTTGCGCGTCTGTTGCGTGAGCGTCTTGATGCGCGTCCGCGAGGCCAGTGAAGAGGACGGCTCGTTGAAACCGATGTGGCCGTCCGTGCCGATGCCCAGCACCTGCAAATCAATCCCGCCCGCCATGCGAATCTGCTTCTCGTAGGTCGCGCAAAACTTCGGAATATCCTTCGTCATGCCGTCGGGGATGTGGACGTTTTTCTTCGCGATGTTGGTGTGCCGGAAAAGATTTTCCCACATGAAGCTGTGGTAGGACTGCGGATGCGTGGCGTCCAGCCCGACGTATTCGTCGAGATTAAAAGTCGTCACCTTGCGCCAGTCGAGCTTCATGGCGATGAGTTCGCGATAAAGCAGCAGCGGCGTGCTGCCGGTGGCGAGACCGAGAACGGCGTCCGGTTTTTCGCGCAACAGTCGGGCGATGAGCCGCGCCGCCACGCTCGTCGCCGCTTCGGCGGTGGGTTGAATGATGATTTCCATGGCTTAAATCTTTCCGAGCCGCTGGCTCAATTTCTTTTTCACATCCACATTGAAACGGTCAATGAAACCGCCGACGAAATCCACAATGTCCTTCGTCTCATCCGCCACCACCGGCGTCAAATCCAAGCCAAAGATGACCTGATTAGCGCGGTCGGTCGCGTGCGACTCAAAGAACGTGGCGTTTGCCGCGCGCCGGCCCAACGTCGCGAGGTCGTAGCGTTTGCCGCCGGCAATCTGCGAATCGAATATGCCGTTCAGCGCCGCCGCCAAATTGTCGCGCCCACTCACGTCCATGACCACTTTTTCTGCGTCAGCCAGCCAGTCGAGATTGCGCCAGACTTCGCAGCCGATGACACGTTTGGGACGCTGGTCGCGCGGCAATTCGCGCATCGCCTGTAACGCCGCGATGACCACGCCGATGTGCGTGTCGTGTTTGTCCGCCGGATTATGCGTGTAAACAACTTCGGGTCGCGTCGCGGCGAGGATTTCCTTCAAATCATTTTTTAGCGCCGGATCGGTCGGGCTTTTGACCGTGCTGCTGGGATGATCTAGTTGAATCATCGCTCCGTATTGCCCGACGACAGCGGCGTTATTCTGCTCCACGCGGCGCACCGCCATCATCTGCGCGTCGGTAAATTTCTCATACGCGCCGGTGCGCGAACTGCCCGCGCCGTTCGTGCAGGTGACGCCGCCAAACCATTGGTCGTCGCGCGCGAAACATTCGAGGATGCCGTGAAATGACATGAATTCCAGATCGTCCTGATGCGCGCCGATGCCGAGATGCGTGATGCGCGGGAGCGCCATCGCAACGGGCTGGCCGTCGGGAACAAAAACTTGAGCTGTGGGCAATTTCAATTTCATAAAAGCCTTAAATAAATATCAACGTCCCCCAATCCTCGCGCCGATGAAAGTCCACGCTGGCGTGAGGCGAGGTGGAGGAATGGACCGGTTTCGCCCGACCACGGGTATAATCATAGCGGCTGAAGGAAAATTTCCAAGCAACACCAACCAACGATGGTTCCGCGCTGTCAACCAAGTCTGCCGGAATTTCCGCCAGCACAAACCACTTTTTATTTTCCGGCTGCACCCACGCGCGCGAACAGAAAACACCGTCCGGCAACAGCAAACGCTCGAAGCGATTTTCCGCCTGCGCCTGTCGCAGCGTCGCGGTGTCGGGAAAACGTAACTGCAACCGATAGTTATTCGGCGTGACGTGGAATTCCACATAGCTGGCGGAATTTTCCGGTGACAGAAAAATTTCCAACACGTCGCCCAGTTCCCACATCCGCTGGTTGTGGCCGGTGGCGCGGCTGAAAATGTCCGCGTCCGCCAGTTCGGCAAAGGCCAGCAGCGAAGTTCCGCGCCAGCCGACCCGCACGGTTGCGGTGGCAAAATCCGGCTCTGGTTTGGACAGCCATGCCTGTCGCAGTTCGCAGCTTTCCATTGCGGCGAAGGCTTGGCGCACGGCGTCCAAATTGTCCGCCTCAAACGCGGGCAATTCGCGGCAGTGCAATTGTGGCCGAGTTGCGGACATCATTATTTTTGCTTCGCTTCCGGCGAATTGACCGGCGATGTGTGCGACACTTTCACGTCATCCAGCACCGCCAGCAATGCGTGGTAATTATCCGTGAGCAGACCTTCGTAGCCGTGGCCGTGGCCCGCCCAGTCGCGCCAATCATAAGAACCGCCGTTGGGTTCAAAGCCCTGAAATTCACCCCGGGCATAGGCCGCGAGCATCGGATGAAAAATGCGGCGGGCATCTTCAATCCGTCCGAGTTTAATCAGCGCCTTGACCGTATAATAAGCCCAGCAGCCGGTCGCACCGCCGTTCTCATAATACTGAAAGCCATCGCTACCATCGTCCAGCTTGGGCTGGCCGAAGCGTTTGGGTGAAACATTCCCATGGTCAACGTAATCGCCCTTTTTGACCGGCACGAGATTGCCCGGCAGACCGAGTGAAAAATTCGTGAAGCCGACCTCGGTCATCTTTGCGAGCAACTTGTCCATAACCTGATTGGCCGTTTTATCATCAAGCAAACCAAACGTAATCGCCATGCCCTGCACATAAGTGAACCAATAATCATGCAACTGGCCGTCGGCACTTTTCCAACCGGCCAGAACGCCGGTCTGCGGATTCAAAAATGTCGGCGCATAAGCCGCCTTCAGCTTCGCTGCCCGCGCGGCAAAAAATTCGGCGTCTTCGGTCTTTTTCAACCGGCGGGCTAGGTCGGCAAACAATTTTCCTGCCTGATAAGCCAGGGCGTTGGAGAAGGCGTCCTCGTGACCGAAGTTGATGGTGTCCCACCAGTTCGCCGGACGCCGGCTAGGCGTCGGGCGTTCGCCGAAGTTGCCGGTGCCGGGATATTCGACCAGGCCGTTGCCGTCCTGGTCGGCGGCAAACATTTCATGGCCCCAGGCGGAAAGTTTTTCGTAATTGGCTTCGGCCCATTTCAAATCGCCGGAGCTGTTGACGTAGTCGCACGCGGAAATCAGCATGGACGGCAATGAGTCCAAAGACGTCCAGGGCGTTTTCCAGCCGCCGATCTGGCCGTAGCCTTTGACTCCCGCCAGATAGCGGTCGAGCGTCATGCGCACCAGATCGTTTGCGGTCAGCCCGTCCGCCAAAGGCGGCGTGTGCATGGCTAGGTCGGAGTATTCAAATACGGTGAACGTGCAGATGTCGCTGGCGGAATTATTTGCCAGCATCTGCCGCCGGGGATTGACCTGAAAAACATTCAGCCAGTCCCGCCGGAAACTGTCGTAAAGCGGATTGTTTTCAATCCCGGGCAGCTTCGGATAAATAGCCACCACCTCCAGCCGGTATTCCACATGCGGATGCGCCGCAGTCGCCGCCGGCAATTCCAGCCGCACACAGCGGGCAGCGGTGTAATCCAGTTTCGCTCCGGCAACATTGCAAGTAATTCGCAGCGTGCCCATGTCGGGTAAATGCAACAAGCACGGCACCGAAACCCGCTGCTCACCCGGCTGCATCATTCCCAGCACCGTGGCGTGAACCGAACGTTGACTGAATTGCCACACGAATGGCGGAGCGACGGTTCCGGCGTAATCCGAACTTAACTTGATTTCCTTTTCACCACATTCACCCCGCCAGAAGTTTATGCCGTCCTGCTGATAAAACACAGCGGTGGTAGCATTTGAAAACTGGCACGCCGGAAGATTGGTGGTCACCAGATTCACCGGCTGCAACCGGCCTTGCCCCAGCGAATCCACCCCAAACACCGCCAAGGTCGGGGCGGTGCGCGACCAGGTCACAGCGAGGTGCGGCGATTGGAAATCCGGCGACGCGCCGAATAAGTTCCCTTCCAACGCGACCATCAGAACAGCCAGGGCAAGCACATAAACTTTTCGATGGATGTTCATTTCGTGGTTTTCTCAATTCACCGGGCCGCCGCCTTGAGTTCATTGAAGCGTTGCCGCATTTCTTCCAGCCGGGCTTTTTGCGCCGGATCTTTGACAAGGTCATTTTCCTCGTGCGGATCGGCGATCACATCGAAAAGCTGTTCACGCTGGTAATCCGGCCAGTAAAAATACTTCCAATCTTTTCGCACCAGCGCTTCCGAGGCAGGGATGAACACGCCTTTTTTACTGGCTGCATGTTCTTCGAAAAATTCGGTGCGCCACGCCGGAGTCTTTTCCGCCATATACAGCGGCGCATAATTTTGGCCCTGCATGGTTTTGGGCGCGGGTATGCCGGCGGCGGCCAAAATCGTCGGCGCAATATCCACGTTAAGCACGAATTCATCGTTGGTGGTTCCCTGTTTCGCTTTGCTGATGCGGGGATCCCACACAATCATCGGCACGCGGATGCTTTCCTGGTGCGGATACCATTTGTCGGCGAGGCCGTGTTCGGCATGGAAATAGCCGTTGTCGCCGGTGAAGATCACGAGCGTATGATCGAGCACGCCTTGCGCCTTCAACTCCGCCAGCACCCGCCCGCAGGTGGCGTCCACCTCGGTGATGAGCCGGTAGTAATTCTTCATCATCGTCTGAAATTTCTCCGGCGTGTCGAATCGCCAATGCCAGCGGATCCGGCTTTCATTCGTCTCGTTGGCAACGAATTCCGGCAGGCGGTGAAACGATTCGTCCGTGGCATTGACCGGCACCGGAATCTTCACGTCCTTGTAAAGCTCCAGGCTCTGCGGCTGCGGCAGGTATTGCAATGGGTTCCCATCCTCGGCATGCGGCGCGAAGAAGGCGACGGTCAGGCAGAACGGTTTGTCCTTGGGCCGGGTGCGGAGAAACTCCAGCGCGTCCTTTTCGTTCTTCTGCGTGACATGAATTTTCGTGCCGTCCGCCTGTTGAATCCAGTGATGCCCGGAATACGCCCGGCCGAAGTCGAAATTCTCCGCCGGAAATCTGCCGTTATGCCATTTGCCGACGTGGCCAACATAATAACCATTTGTCCGCAGCAGCCCCGGATATGTTTCCGCCCACGGCGTCTTGAACATCTGCATCCTTTGGTTGCCATGGCGCGACATCCATTGCCCGGTAAAGATGGACGCCCGGCTCACGCCGCAAATCGGAGTGGTCACACAGGCATGCGTGAACCGCACACCCTCCGTCGCCAGCCGGTCAACATTGGGCGTTTGCACCACCGGATTGCCCGCACAATGCAACGAATCAAACCGCCAGTCGTCCGCGAGCAGGACGACAATGTTCATCGGCTTATCGGCCTCACTGGCCGGGGCAAGGCTGCGCCACATCAGCAGGCCAAGGCAAAACCATTGGGATAGGCGTTTCATTTTTTAATCATGGGCAAACTTGCCGCCGCCACCGCCTGACCGACGCGCCGCGATTTTTCGTCCGGCACATGGATCTGAACTTTCTTGGCGATTTCAGGGAATTCTTTTTTCAACACTTCCCTCGCCTTGGCGATGACGATGTCGCCGCCCTTGCCAGTCGTGACACGGCCGAGAATAAGCATGTGCTGGTAATCGTAGAACTCCGCATAGAGCGGAATCGTGTAACCGAGATAGACGCCGATGGTCTCGTAAATCTTCGCGGCGCGGGCGTCGCCCTTAGCCATCAGCGCCTGCACTTCCTTGAGGCGTTCGGGCAAACCCATTTTTTTCGGCAGCTTGATTTTTGCGGTTGGCAACAGCTTGTTGACCGCCTGCTGTGAGAAATACAGCGCGCCCACGCCGCGATCGCCGGACCATTCATCGGCGGCAGCCGCGGGATTGTAATCCACCGGGGCGAACGCCAGTTCATTCAGCCAGCCAAGAATCCGGCCCTGCTTGTCCATAAAACCGCCGGCTTCGCTCGAACCCATGGCGATACCAAGCATGCCCTTTTTGCGCAGCGAAAGCGCGCCAGCCAGCGCCGTCACGTCGCCGTCGTTCATTACCACGATGGGCACGTTCCATTCTTTTTGAATGCGTTTGAAAACTTTTGCCGCCTTCGGAAAATCTTTCTTCGGAATCGCGCGCAGCAGCGACGCCACGCGGATTTCATTATCCACAATCACGCCAGCAGAACTGCCGCCAATGGCGTCCACGCGCGGCATATGCGCGGCGGCGCGATGCAACGCGGCGGAAATGTGGTGGTAATGATATTCGGGATTCGGCTGGCTCTTCGGATCCCACGGCGATTCCTCGGTGAACACCGCTTCGCCATCAATCACAGCGGAAACTTTGTAATCGCTCGCGCCCAAATCGAAGCCGATGCGGCAGCCTTTCAAGTGGCCGCCCGCCGCGACTTCCATTTCGCTGTTGGCGGGAACTTTATCCGCTGCCGTCACCACGACCTGGAATTTCTTCGCGTAAGCCGCGCCCATCAGGTTGCAATCAAACTTCCGTGCGCCAGTCGGCGAATAGGTTTTGCGGATGAATTCGCCGATGGCTTTGGGACCGCCGACATAAACCTTCCAACCGCCGCGGGCCCACAGGAGAAATTTCACCGTGCGCTCGACATACTGGAGCGTGGCGGCATCTGCGTCCGGAAACACCACCGTTTCAAACCGTGACACCAAGCCGCATTCGCGTTCCAAACCGATAACGAGCGGCACGGCGCGTCCGGTTTTCTTCGCAGCGGCGACGTAGTTGCGGTTGACGAGGATGGCGGGCTGAAATCCCGGATCGAGTGGCGGTGTGAATTTAAGCTTCATTGTGAACTGATAGATTTTGTTTTCGGCTTAGCCTTTGGTTTTACCGGCGTGGCGTCGGCACCATCGCCCAGCGTGGATTTACGATAGCTCACGCCCAACTGTTCGAGTCGCTGCTCGTGCAACTTGAGCCGGCGTAGAAAATCATCGTATTGACGCACCTCCTTCGGCGACCAAGTGACCTCGGCCAGCGCGGCCAGACGCGGAAAAGCCATGTATTCCACCTGTTTCAAATTCGAGATATATTCCGTCCAAATATTGCCCTGCGCCCCGAGGATATGCTGGTGAAATTCTGGCGCAAGCTTCGCGGGAATTGGCTCGAACGCATAGACCGTTTGCAGTGGCAAAAACCCGCCGATGGCGCGTGGCTCTGCCGTGCGGTTGCGCGACTGGTAAAAATCCAGATAGCAATGCGTCTTTGGCGACATGACCACATCGTGGCCCTGGCTGGCGGCTTCGCGCCCGCCGCCAATCCAATCCATGACCGTGGCGTTTTGAGCGAGGCCGCCCTGCAAAATCTCGCTCCAACCCAAAATCGTTTTACCCTTGGCGCTCACGATTTTTTCGATCCGGCGAATGAACCAGCTTTGCAATTCCTCCTCGTTCTTAAATCCCTCGCGCTTCATCAAAGCTTGACAGGTGGCGTCATTTTTCCACGGCTCCTTCGGCACTTCATCGCCGCCGATGTGGATATACTTGCCCGGAAATAATTGCGCCACTTCTGTCAGCACGTCGTCCAGAAATTGAAACGTCTGCTCATTGGCCGGCGAATAAATGCCGCGATTGACGCCGCCTTTGAGCGGCACGGTGAACGGGCCGCTGCCGGTGCCGAATTCGGGATACGCCGCCAGCGCCGCGAGCGCATGGCCGGGCATTTCAATTTCGGGCACGATGGTGATATGCCGCGCCGCCGCGTAAGCCACGACTTCGCGGATGTCGTCCTGCGTATAAAATCCGCCGTAGCGACCGTCCGGATCGTAGGCCGTGGTGGAATTGGTGGCCAGGCCGAAGCCCACGCCGTCCCGCCACGCGCCGACGCTCGTCAGCTTGGGATATTTTTTGATCTCAATCCGCCAGCCGTGATCGTCGGTGAGATGCCAGTGAAACGTGTTGAGCTTGTGCAACGCCATCACGTCGAGCAGTTTTTCCACTTCCGACTTGGTGAAGAAATGGCGGCTCACGTCGAGCATCAGCCCGCGCCAGGGGAAGCGCGGTGAATCGGTAATTTCAACGCAGGGGATTTCCCATTTTACGCCGGAGACTTTGTTGGTGGAAAAAATTTCGGGCGGAAGAAGTTGGAGCAAAGTTTGGTAACCATAAAAAAGACCCGTTGTAGTTTGAGCCGCAATCACAATTCGGTTGGTTCGGACACTCAAGACATATCCTTCCTGGCCAAGGTTATTTTCTGATTTGTTCGCCAGTAAAAAATCCAGCGATGGTCTGGCCATTTGTTCTGCAACCCAGTCTATCAAGCCACCAACCAGCGGCATTTCCCAAGAAAGTGTAAAACCAGTAGCCGTTCTTAATCTGGCAAGCAATGGTTCCAACTCCACTCTGGTATCTTTGCCATCCTCACTACTT
>CAIOUK010000171.1 GCA_903861445.1 uncultured Verrucomicrobia subdivision 3 bacterium | reverse complement strand
GCGTTCACCGGGCCGTCGCCTTTGGCTTCCGCCTGCGCGCGGCGTTTGCCGACGCGCACTTTCACGGTGGCGGCGCAGACGGATTTTTTGTCATCGCGGCGCATAGAGACGTGATAGGTGTCCACCGTGAACGGCAGTTCGCGTTTCTTCAGCGCCTTGCTGATGAGCAATGCCATCGAACCCTCGGCGGCCTCGTATTCGTAGCCGGCATTTTCCAATTCCTTGATGCGATTCAAGATGGGCTTCAGTTCCGGCGTATCGTTCGTCAGCTTAAAGCCGAGCGACTGCGCCTTCATTACGATGTTGCTGCGGCCGGCGAGGTCGCTGATGAGAATGTTGCGCGCGTTGCCGACGAGTTCGGGATTGATGTGCTCGTAGCTGGACGCGAGCTTCTGCACGGCGTTGACGTGCGTGCCGCCTTTGTGCGCAAACGCCGCCGCGCCGACCCACGGCAGTCGCGGGTTGTGACGGATGTTCGCAACCTCGTCCACGAACATGGAAAGTTCCTTGAGCTTGGCCAGCGACTTCGCCGGCACGCAGCTTTTCTTCTGCTTGAAATGCACCAGCGGGATGACGCTGATGAGATTGCAATTGCCGGTGCGCTCGCCGTAGCCGTTGACCGTGCCTTGCACGTGGCACGCGCCGGCGTCAAGCGCCGCAAGCGCGTTGGCCACGCCCACGCCGCTGTCGTCGTGCGTGTGGATGCCGACTTTGCAATTCAGCTTGGCCTTGGCGGTCTTGGTGATGGCAGCGATTTCGCTCGGCAGACAACCACCGTTCGTGTCGCACAGCACCACGAAATCCGCGCCGGCCTTTTCCGCCGCGCGCCAGGTGTCGAGCGCGTATTCGGCGTTCAGCTTGTAGCCGTCGAAAGCGTGCTCGGCGTCGTAGATGACAAATTTGCCGTGGTCTTTCAGAAATTTCACCGTGTCGGCGATCATCGCCAGATTTTCCTCCGGCGTGCAGCGCAAAACTTCTTTGACGTGCAGCATCGAAGTCTTGCCGTAGATGGTGACGACGGGCGTTTCTGCTTCGATGAGCAAGCGCACTTGGTCGTCCGATTCAACGGACACGCCTTTCTTGCGCGTGGAACCAAACGCAGCGAGCTTCGCATTCTTAAATTTCTTTTTCTTCGCCTGCGCGAAAAATTCGATGTCCTTGGGATTGCTGCCCGGCCAGCCGCCTTCAATATAATGCACCCCGAAAGAATCGAGCTTCTCGGCGATGCGGAGTTTGTCCGCGACCGAGAAATTGATGCCTTCGCCCTGCGAACCATCGCGCAGGGTCGTGTCATAGATTTCCACTTGGGGTTTCATAGTTTTTCCGCCAAAAGCGGATGAAAACTATCTCTTAAAACGAGAGGAAGGGCAAACCGGAAAACTTTTTGGCGGCAGTCGAACATCAAATTCAACTTCCGGGCAGAGAAAAATGGAATGTGGCTGCTGCATTTCTGCTTTCGTCAAGAACCCCATTTCATCATAAAGGCTGAAATACAAATGCTCCGCCACGCCGCGAGTAAAATTCATTTCCTCATGCCAGACATGATAGGTGCCAACGCGTCCGTCCAGCCGCCGGTAAAACCCCTGAACCGGATGCGTGAGCAGCAGCTTCATTTCATCCATCGTCGTAAAACCATCCATCACCGAAATCGGTTTGCCAGTATCGCGAATCTTTATTTCGCCTTTGCACCAATCTGAATTGAAATTATACGAATAGTTTTTGTAGCGATTCGCGCTTAAATCAAACCGGCAGTCCACAGTGTATTGTGAAAAGTGCCATGGAATTTTCCACAAAGCACGCGGCAGATGAACCCATCGCGACCCTAAATTTGTCCCCAAAAACCAGACGGCCGGCTGGCCGGATTTTTTCTCAATGATGTAAGCCCGGTGGTTGGTTTGATAAAATTGAAATTTAATTCCCGGGGCGAGGTGCGGAAACTGAAAATCCACATCCATAAACGCAACAATGCTTAAAAAAGCCTTCACACCATTTTGGGTTTGGAAGCGCGCCACTTCAAAATCATCCGCTGGAATTACTTTTGCGAGCTGCTCTGGAGCAACGGCGTAATTGATCAAGGCAAAATGTCGCAGCGTCGTCCACGCGTCCAGCCGTCCGGCAAGTGGCCGGCGCAAACGTTCGTTCAGCAACGCACGATAATTGAATTTAGGATTCATCCACCATTTATCCGCCACAAAGAATAATGCTTTTAGGTCTGAAAACCGATTGCAATTTCTAACGGTGCGCCAGTAGATTCCCGTCATGGAAGAATTCGCCACCGTGCAATGCCCGTTCTGCGGCCAGTCCTTTGACGTGGCCATTGACACGACGCTTGCCAGCCAGCGCTTCACGACGGACTGCGAAGTCTGCTGCCGCCCGTTCGAGGTGCGCGCTGAGTGCGAGGCTGGTGAAATCGTCAGCGTGGACGTGGCGAACTGATGTGTGGTGTCCTAATCTCAATCCCAATTTTCGACCGATTACGATTAAGAGTAGGATTATGATTAGGACACATCCGGCTGACGAATCGGCTTTCGCCACCACCGCGCATCTGGCATCCTGCCGCCGTGACGCGCACGGAAAAACTGCTCGCTGAAATCATCGCGCTGCCCAGCGTGAATCCCGCCTTTCTGCCGCCGCGCCATCCGCAAGCCGGCGAACAACGCATCGCCGATTTTCTCGCCGCCACCGCCGCCCGCGCCGGACTGGAAGTGGAATTTCAAAAGGTCTTTGCGGGCGGCCACCAGCAATCACCAAGCCGTTCCAATGTTATCGCGCGCTTGTTGCCACGCGGTAAGATCAAGCAAACCATTTTGCTCGCGCCGCATTTGGACACCGTCGGCGCGGAAGGAACCAAATTTATCCCACAGCGCAAAAATGGCCGGCTCTATGGTCGCGGCGCGTGCGACACCAAAGGTTCCGTCGCCGCGATGTTGTCGGCGGTGATGGAACTGGCCGGGTGCAAAAATCGTCCGGAGCAGACGCAGATTGTTTTCGTCGGCTTGATTGACGAGGAACATGCGCAAGCCGGTTCGCGCGCGCTGGTGGCGAGCGGTTTCAAGGCGGACTTGGCCATTGTCGGCGAACCAACGCGATTGCAGGTCGTGACCGCACACAAGGGCAGTTTGTGGCTGCAACTCGCCACGCGCGGTCGCGCGGCGCATGGTGCGACGCCGCACCTCGGCAAAAACGCCATTCACGAAATGGCGCGCATCGTGGATTTTTTGGAAACGGATTACGCGAAGCAGTTGAAGCGACGAAAACATCCGCTGCTTGGTTCCGGCACGGTGAACACGGGGAAAATTTCCGGCGGCACCCAGCCGAACATCGTGCCGGACGCCTGCGTGATTGAGATTGACCGGCGCACGCTGCCGGGCGAGACGGAAAAATCTGTCATCCGCGAAATCGCCGCGCGGCTGCGGGCAAAAAAATTGTCCGCCGAAATCGCCAGCGCCAAGCTCGCGCCTGCGCTGCCGCTGGAAACGGATGGCCGGCTGCCGTTGGTGCAGCATTTTCTGCGCAGCGTGAAACAGCAGCGGCCGGTGGGCGTAGATTATTTTTGCGACGCGGCGGTGCTGGCGGCGGGCAGGATTCCGAGCGTGGTGTTCGGCCCCGGCGACATCGCGCAGGCGCACACGGCGGACGAATGGATTTCGCTGGCGGAACTGGAGCGCGGGAAGGATTTGCTCGTCCGGTTTTTCCAGTCGCTGCCGTGAAAATCCTTATTGCCAATTTAAATGTTATGATTGGCATTTCTTCCAAATTGAGAGTGAACATTACCAGCGCTGCAATCTGTTTTATGCTGGGGTGTTCATCGCCGCAGGCAGAATGGGAAAGCGTTTGGAAGCTAGGCGACGCGTCTTATTCCCAACCGATTTTCGATCCTTTTGCTTGGTCAGCAACACAATTCATGGATTCGCCAGATGCGACTGTCGGCGAGGCTAAACTAGAGAGTTTTGAGGCCGACATTGATCACGACGGTATTCCTGAACTTTTCATCTCATCGGCCGCGTTCAGAGGTAATGCCGGTGCTGATTACATCGTATTTCGTAAGGTTGGCAGGACTTTTTTCTACATCGGTGACCTTTTCTTGCATCCGAAGGCCTTTCGCATTTTGCCTCTTGGCGCAGATCATCGTCCGAGGATAGTTACCTATTGGCGGAACGGTGGTGGCGAAGGGACGTTGGCGGTGTCCACCAACGACGGACACAAGTTTGTGGTCGTTAGTTCGGAGGTCATCCGTCCCAATGATTCTGACACAAGCGAAGGTCACAGGAAGTATGAGGAAGCGTTTGGAAAGGACAACAACTGACAGCAGGACAGGCTGCGGAGACAGAAACAAAACAAGTCCAAGCCGGTAAAATAAATTTCTTTCCACCACCGACCACATTCGCCAATCTTCGCGCGCGATGGCCAGCACAGAGAATACTTCCACCGGCGAACCCAAGCCGCACGCGGCGTTTTTCCGCCAGAGCGGCTGGCTGATGATCGCCAACATCGGCGGCGGCGCGCTGTTTTATTTCGTTCATCTGTTGAGCAAAAAAATTTCGGCGGCGGAATACGGCGCGTTCGGCGTGATGCTGGCGGTGGCGATGTGCGTGCCGAATATGCCGTTGCAAATGGTCTTCGCGCAGCAGACGGCGCAGGCGCTGGCCACGAACCGCGAGCGGCAACTGGCGGGCATGATCCGGATGGCGTGGCTGGGCACGCT
>CAIOUK010000170.1 GCA_903861445.1 uncultured Verrucomicrobia subdivision 3 bacterium | reverse complement strand
GGTCGCACCGGATTTCATCAGCGCCTCGGTGAGCGGCAGATTCGCCGCGAGGTGTAGATAGGTGAAAAGAATCTGACCCGGCCGCAGCAGTGGATATTCCGTCGGCAACGGCTCCTTGACCTTGACGATCAAATCCGCCTTGGCGAAAACTTCTTCGTGCGTTGCAATCAATTTCGCGCCGGCAGCTTCATATTCCGCATCGGCATAACCGGCACCGATGCCCGCGCCGCGCTCGACGAGGACAGTGTGCCCGCGTTGGATGAGTTGATACGCACCGCCGGGCAGCAACGCCACGCGATATTCCTGTTCTTTGATTTCCTTGGGAACGCCGATAATCATAATAGTTTTGAAAATTTTGCAGTTAATAGATTAAGCACCAACCGGCCAAGGTTATCATGACACCGCCAGCAGCGCCATTCAGATTTCCGTGGTGGCGGCAAAAGAGTGTTGCCGCCACTAGGTTTTGCAACTATCCCAGTTGTTTGCGACGGAACTACGGACGAGCGATGTAGGATTCGGGCGGGCCAAAATAGGAATCTCGCACGCCGCCGGCATCTATCACAATTTTGTCCAAAACCAATCCCGGATCCGTCATCCAGATTTTCAACGTGTGCCGACCCGGACGAGCGATGGCCTGCTTGGAAGACACGGTCATCAAGTTGCTGATCGAGCTGGCCACACCTTTCGCGGATACCATTTGTGGCGGATTGTCGTCGAACGCCATGGCAAAACGCATCTGATGTTCCGCGTTGATATTATGAGTCGGCAGAAAATTGAAAACGACATTTACCGTGCCGGTGGAGAAAAGATAGGTGTCATATTCCAAGGCCGGTGAATGCGCCAGCATATCGGCCACGTTTGTCCGACTGGAAACCGTAAATGGCAAAACCGTAACTGCACCACCATTGCGACCAAGATTAGGAACAACCTGCCAACCGGCACCATCGCGATCCATTTTTCGGGAATAATGCTGCGCCAATATGGACAAATAACCGTGGCTTTCCACAAAGCCCGACACCTCATTTCGCGACGGACTGACCGGATTAAAAAGCGTGACGTTCACCGAATTGGTTTTACCCGCGCCGGAGAAAGTGATGGTTCCAGTCTGCGCTTCGCCTTTGGGCGCAAGCGTCCAGTCAATGGTTGCCCAGAGGCGGGTTTCGTGATCCAACCGCCCGGAGTTTTCGGATAATTTTATCCACGGCGCGGACACGGTAGAAGTCCAGTCAATCTGGCCGGTGCCGGAGTTATACAAATCAATGAAGCGCTTATCCTGATTGTAAACGCTGAAGGCAGGCAGCTGGAGCCGGTCACCGCCCTCCAAACTCAGATTCAATTTAGCCGGGCCGCTACCGGCGTAGTCGCTCAACGGCGGCATATCCCAGGCATGACCTTGCCCGCCCCACGGGCCGGGCAGCGACGCCATGCCGTTCCACTTGGCCCCCACGACCGGCAAGTTGGTGTTGTATTGCCCTATAATCTGGTCAATCGCCGCCGCCGCCGCGCGCGCCTTGGCCGCGTAATCGGCGGCGCTCGCCCGGTTTTCCGCGCCGTAGGCATGGCTCTTTTGCGCGTTGAGCACCTTTATATTGTGCAGCGCGGCGCACTTCACATCGTAGAGCACCATTTCAAAAAAGGCGGCTTTCATTTCCACGGGCAGCGATTGATAAACCTTGTCCACCTGCTGAACCAACCGCTCGTAAGCGTCCACGCGCTGCTGGGCTTCGTCATTGTTATTCACGAGGCTGAACCAATCCCATTTATCTAGTTTGGTGCGATCCCACATCACCATGTGTTCGGGCCGGCGGGCATAAGCCAGTTGAAAATGTTTTTCCATGATGTCCGCAATCGCGGCGGCATAGGGTTCGCCAAAATCCCGGGCGGCCCAGCGGTGCAGGAATTGTTTGGTATCGCAGCTCGTCCAACGCGTCATGTCCCAAGCCATATCCATCCATTGCTCGATGCCGACTTCAGCGGGCTTGAGATCGCCGACGTTCACCACCCACAATTTTCGCACATTATAGTCGTAGGCTTTTTTCATCTCCTCCCAGACGAGCGACGGCGATGTCGTGTGGAGCCACGGATAGGCGGGCGCCGCGCCGGTCAACCACTGAAAATGATAATAAACACCCGAACCGCCGCTGCGCGATTGCTCGCGCGTATTCGGGAGCTGCCGAATGTAGCCGTAGTTGTCATCCGGCCAGCAGAAAATCACGTCGTCCGGCAGCTTCACGCCTTTGTTATACAGATTCAACACCTCCGTGTAGGCGACCAACACCTGCGGCACTTTGGTGATGTCCGGGTTGACATGGTTCGTCAGAATTTGGCGCTGGTCGGCGATGATTTTTTCCAGCATGGGCACCGTGATGTCGCTGCCCGCAAAATCATCCTTGCCGCGCTTGCCCATCGTATAGACGTTTTCATACCGGCCATTGGCTTTGACCCGGTCTTCCCAATATTTGTAAATATGATCCCGGTTGACCACGTAGTCCCAAGGTTCGCCCGGATATTCCCGATCCCATTCGGCCCCGTGGATATTATTGCGCAACATGGGTTCGATGTGAGATGAACCCATGACGATACCAAATTCATCCGCGACGACTTTATTTTGCTCGTAACAATTAAATGGGATGGTCCCGCCCGCGCCTTCATGCATGGCCGGCCAGAGGTAATTGGCCTTGAGCCGCAACAGCAGCTCGAAAATTTTGCTGTAAGTCGTGGGCCCCAAGCCGTGACCCTCCTGCGGCGCCGACTTCATGGCCCACGGCCGCAAGCCCCACATCTCGTCATTCAGAAATACACCCCGATATTTTACCGACGGAGATTTTTGAACATACCGACCGACGCGAATAGCCACGGCAGTTTTCTTTTTCACGGGCACGTCGGCGAAGTAATACCACGGGGAAACGCCCATCTGCCGCGAGATTTCCAACAGCCCATAAGCCGTGCCGCGCCGGTCGCTGCCGGCCACCACTAGAGCGCGCTGCACGCCCGGCAAAGGATTTTCGACCACTTGAATCAGGCAGCTTTCCCATTGACCCTCAACCTCCGTCACGGATATTTTCCCGGACGCAATCAACTGTCGGATGATGCGACTGCCCGTGATGGAGCCGACAATCACACATTCAGTTTTAATCGCACCGGCGGCCGTTTTTAATTCCGGCTTAAGGCCGGTGACTCTGGCCACGTCATCGCAAAATAATCCCGCCGCCAGCAACACCGTCTTGCTGTCGTTGGTGTCCACCAGCACCGCCGCCGCCGTTTGGTGATCCGCCAGTTTGAAATCTCCGGCAGCATATTTTTCGCTGACCATTCCGTCGGGCGGCAATGCCGGCAACGACTCTGCCAAGACGGTTGACGAACCGACGAGCACGAAGGTGAGGCACGCTAAATACAACGAGGCAGTTTTCATTTTTGTAAAAATTAAATTTCCGCACGAGCGACGGCAGACGACGCAGCCCCGAGGGCGCGCGACTTACTTGGCCGACGACGCCTCGGCGATGGCTTTTTCCGCCAGCGGTTCCATGACGGCATAACCGGCTTTATTCGGATGCACGGCATCCTCCTGCAATTCCTTCTTCATGGCATTCTGCGGATCGGCCATCGCGGAAAAATAATCCAGATACACACAGCCGTTTTTGGCCGCGTAATCCTTTAACCACGCATTGAGCGCCAGAATCTTCTCGGTGGGATTCGGCAATTCGCGCCGCCACGGAAGCCGATCTGCCGGTAAAGCGGAGGCCAACACCACGCGAATGCCGTTGGCTTTGGCCAGTTCGACCATGGACGTCAGGTTGCCTTCGATTTCTTCCAAGGTGGCGAGGCCGGTATTGCCCGCAATGTCATTGATGCCGGCGAGAATGACCACCACCTTGGGTTTCAGCGCAATCACATCGGGCCGGAAACGAATCACCATCTGCGACGTGGTCTGGCCGCTGATACCACGATCAAAATAAGGCCGACCGGTAAAAAATTCCTTGTGATAGCGGTTCCAGGCTTCCGTGATAGAGTCGCCAAAAAACACGATTCGATTTTCGCCCGGCGCAGGCGCTGACAGTTTGGCATTGGCTTCGCGATAGCGATGGAGACCGGCGAAGTCCGGCGGGCGCGCGGCGGGCTTGGCTTTCGCTGGCTGGTTGGTAGCGAGCACCGGGGTCTGCGCCGGCAGCGGCAACAGGAATAATGAGAACAGGAGTGAGCACAACAGGCGCACTTGGTTGAGTTTTGAAGCCATCATGTAACGGAATGAATTTTTAATGGTGACAAGTAAATGGTGGTGGTTCGTCTGGGATGACACCAACCATCACTAGCCGCAGCCGCAACTTCCCTTGCCGCAAGCCGCCGCTTTGTTGGCCGCGAGCTTCGCCTCAATGGCGAGCGAAGTCGGCGTGATGGAGAGTCCGCCCAGCGCGGTGCAACGTAGTTCGCGCGGCATCTGGCCCGCGACGCGTTGCGCCGTCTCAATGACTTCATCCAGCGGAATCACTTGATCGTAACCCGCCAGCGCCATGTTCGCGCAGGACAGCGCGTTGCTCGCTGCCATCACATTTTTGCCGAGGCAAGGCGCTTCCACGCGGTTGCCGATGGGATCACAAATCAAACCCAACATGCTCTGAAACGCCATCGAAGCCGCCGCGACAGATTGCAGCAACGTGCCGCCGGCCATGCCGACTAACGCCGCCGCCGCCATGCTCGCCGCCGAGCCGCCTTCCGCCTGGCAGCCGCCGACTTCCGCCGCAAACGTCCAGCGCGTCGCGATGAAGACGCCGATGAGACCACTGGCCAGCATGGCCCTCGCCATTTCTTCCTCGGATAATTTCATTTCCTCCGCCATCGCAATCACCGCACCCGGCAAGGCCGCACACGCGCCCGCCGTTGGCGCGGCGACGATGACGCCCATGGAGCTTTTCACTTCCATCAGCGACGTGACGTAAAGCACGATGCGGTTGAGCGCGCCGCCGTTGAGCAATTTGCCCGCCACCATCAAATCGTTGAACTTGCCACTCTGATGACCGAGCACGCGGTCGTCGTATTGAGTGCCCGCAATGCCCTGCGCGATGGAGCGGCGCAGGATGCGGACGATGTCCACCATCTTCGCGATGACTTCCTTTTCGGTCAATTCACCGCGCGCCATTTCGTATTCGACGGCCAGCTTCCAAAGCGGAATGTTCCGGCCCGCGTCATACGCGAGCATTTCCGCGCAGGTCGTGAACGGCACGCGCGTATCCTTGCGCGAAGCAATCGGCAGCACCGGTGCGAGCCGTTTCACATGCAGAATGGGACAAACTTTCCGCAACTCGACGAGCGTTTCCTCGCTCAAAAATTTTGCCGCCTTCACCTCCACGAGTTGCTTGCCGCAGTGCTCATGCAGCGTGACCTCATCAACATTTGGTAACGCCGCGACGCGCTTCACCAAGTCCGCGCTGTTGCCGATGACATATAGCAACGTCTCGTGGTAATCGCCGAACATCGAGAGCTTATAGCCGTCAATGTTGATCACTTCCATGATGCCGCCGCCGGTGGAGATGGCGATGACCGAGTGCTGTTCGCCGCGGGCATTGCGCAACGTGAGCCGGTAAGTATTCGGATGTTCGTCGCCGACATCCACGGTCTCGATGCGAATATTGACACCCGTATCGCGCAACGCCTGCGGCGAACCGGGCAACCGCTCATCCGCCGCGTCCCAGCCCATCAAGCCGCCGAACAAGCCCATGTCCGAGCCTTGGCTGTCGTGCGTGGTGGGCAACGAACCTTCGCGGTCAAACTCCACCAGCACCTCGTTGAAATCAGCATCCATCAAATCGCGCGCGAGCCGGCCGATCCGCAGTGCCGCCGCGCAATGCGAACTCGACGGCCCGCGCATCACCGGGCCGATCACGTCGTTGAAAATACTGACAATCATAAAAAGGAAAACATTACCGTAGCATGAATGGCTCTAGTTTCAAATTGAACTTCAGGCCACGACTTGACTATGGCAAAACTGCCTGCGCGATGCACGAAAACATTATTGCCCTGCCCGCCAGACTTACAACGGCTGCCGCATGGCGTTTTGAAGACGCGCATAATCCGGCATTTCTGCCGCCGCGACCGCCTGACCGTAACCGGTGAAGACTTTGGCCATTTGCCAATGCCAATGTTCAATGTGACCGTCCGCGAAGGAGAGGTTGGCTCCCTGACTATGCCGGTCAGACGGCATATCAAACCAGCAGTTCTGCCAGGCCTGATAGTTGGTGGAACCTTTCGGCGGCATCCCGAAGGACGCGTCATATTGCGTGGCGGGTAATTCATCCACGAACACAAACAAATCGCTCGGGCCGGGGGACTGGATTTGCGAGAGCGAACTGAAGGCGGGCAAGTTGGCCGCATCCGCGTAATTGTTTAGATACGCCGAATAGCCGTTGACGGACTGGCTCAAGTTGTAGCTGCGCTGGCGCAGCGCGGTTAGCGGCTGGCCGTTGGTGGTTTGCGCGGTGGCCATGTCGGACGGGCAATGGTAGATGGCGGGGGAATTATTGTAGCCATAGAGTGCGCCTTGCTGAATGCTGGCGGGGTTGGTGTCCGTCTGCGGATGATCCGGGCACCAGGAGACGCCGCTGGCAATGGTCTGGCCGTTGGGCGTGCCGTCCGGCGTGACCACGGAATCATTCGGGGGCAGGAGGTCATCATTATCTCCGGCGTAGAGGTGGCAGCACAAGGTCAACTGCCGCAGGTTGCCGAGACATTGGGTGCTGCGCGCCTGATTCTTGGCTTTGGCCAAGGCGGGCAACAGCAACGCCGCCAACACCCCGATGATGGCGATGACCACCAGCAGTTCCAAAAGGGTGAAGCCGCAGACAGCGGCGGGTTGACAACGAACGTCTGGCGATGACTGGCTAACTTTCACATTTTAATTTCAGCTAAAGATTTCAAGGCTGTTTGCAACCTTGCTTGTTTGGCCGAGTCCTTTTCTGCGACTAAAGCCTTTTGCAAACGGAGTTGCAGGATGTCTTTATCGCCTTCAATGCGGTAAAGAACCTGCAAAGATAATTCCCTGACTTTGGCATCGTCACTTTCGGCCAGATTCCGAATCACGGCGGGGATGCAGGGTATGCCGATTTTGATAAGGGCGTCCTGTGCTGCAAAACCAACAACTAAAGGTAAACCTTGAATTGAACCAACATCGCTATAATCTTGCATCTTTAGTTGCAGTGTAATATTCTGCGCCAGAACGCTCACAGATTGATTTGCTTTAAACTCTCCCAAATAAAAAGCGGACATTCCACGATTTAGGTTGCTTGAACTGGGTGCGCCAAGAATTTCTTGAAGTCGCCAAACAAGACGCGACTTTTCCTCGATATATTTACCAGAAAACATTCGAGTCTTTTCCGCATCGTTATTTATAATTTTTACGGAATCAATAATGGCTTGGAAGCTTACATCAAATTTATTGGCTGTGTCTGAAGGCAACCCAGTGGCCTTGTCTACTTCGACGCCATAAACATGACTTGACATAAAAACGCCAGCCACTAAAAGAATCAAAAAACGTATCATATTATATTGAGCCTCAAATAATGCTTTCATTTTTATTGTGGGTAAAATGTCTTGGTAGGAAATTTGAGGTTGTCAGGCCCCAAATCTTTTAGATCAACAGAAGAAGTTTTTTGCCGAGCAAACCAGTGCCACGAATAAGTTGTATCGGAACACGGTGCTCCGTTATACATTATGTAATCTTTGAAATTTTGATATGTTTCTTCCGAAGACAAGCCATTTAATTGCGGCAAGCTAGGACTATCTATAAGATAAATTTTATCATTCGAATCGATAGCCGGTATTGCTGGGTTTATAGTATTTACAGATGGCGTTGATGGAGTTGAATCAATTTCCGAAGTAGATTTAGCCTCGTCTAGGACTCCATTCTCATATGCATCTTCATTTTTGAACTGCCGAAACACCCATCCACTAGGTATTATGTTGTGAATTCCTGTCGGCGTAACTGTCGCCGTGGCACACATTTTTCCATAATAAGCTCCGCTAAAAAACTCTACTCCAAGCGTTTCATCAGGAAACTGACCATAGAAGCTAAATAACAAAGGCGACGGGTTTGCGTTGGTAAATTGATAGCTTATCGTCGCCCAAATAATCCACACACTCGCGTTAGATGAAGTATTGCCGCAGGTGGCTGTCACTACGATATTGGTGGACTTGTTTTTAGGCACATGCCTTTGTAACGGCTGGCCGGTCACCGCCGTGCCACCCGTCCATTTCAACAAAGATGCTGCATTGGTGTTATTCGAGGTAAGTGTGGCCGTAACCGTGACATAATCACCGGCGGTGGTGCTTTTCATAAAGGGGTCAGTCCCAGTTTCATTTCAGATTAAATTCATTTTGTTCCTCAGATTCAATTTTCAATTTTGCCACCCGACTGTCTCCCGTCCGCTGGTGCGCCTGTGCCAAGAGTTCCTGCCGGAACGTCTCACCGCCCAGACACCAGCCACGCCGGATTTTCTTCAATTCCCCGCCGTCCTCCTGCGCCCGGCGCACTTCCAGATAGTTCTCCAATTCTTCCCGCCCGGCTGCGCTGTCCTTGGGAATATGCAGTTCGCCCAGCAACCGATCCACCCGCAGCCAGCGCGGTCGTTCTTCCGGCGGCTTCAAATACTCCGGCCAACTGCTCCACGCAAAATCACGCAACGGCTCGGCGGCGCGCAGCCGCTTCGCTCGCACAGGATTCAAATGCACATAGTCGCACACCGTCCGCAGGTAGCCGGTGCCGCTGCCGTCCACGATCAACGATTTATAGCGGCCACTGAATAAATGTCCGAACTGCTTGTGCCGCCGGTTGAACCGCGCCGTGTAAGTGCTCATAAACCAGCTCATGCCCGCCACCAGATTGGCCGTGGGCGTCTCGACCACCAGATGAAAATGATTGTTCATCAGGCAATATGCGTGAACCTGCCAGTCCGTCTTGCCGCAAGCTTCGCCCAAGGTGGTGACGAACCGCTGCCGGTCAAAGTCATCCTCAAAAATCCGCTCACGCCGATCCCCGCGATTCATCACATGATAAATCGCGCCGGAATACTCAATCCGCAGTTGCCGTGGCATGATTCCGGTTTAACCATCCTACCGACACCTGTCAAGGCTGGGACTGACCCCTTTATGCCTTTAAGCAAACGCGATTTTCTTATTTATTGCCCTTCTTGCTCACAAACAAAAACAAGGTTTGTAAGCTTAATCCGATCCTTTGAATAAACATTTTCCATCTTTAGAGTTGATAGTAACATAGGTGTGTTTTCCAACTATGACATTTAAGTTGTCTCCAGATTCATCAAATTTAATTTCTCTAATTTCAGAATTGCCATAAATATTTTGATTTATTTTATCCGCCACATTAACCGACCAAAGAATTTTCCCGCTTTTATCTTGAAGCGAAACAACTCTTTTCGAAGAGTCGACAGTTGCGAGGGTTTGACCATTTGAATTAGTTGCAACAAAGGTTGGCATATTTGTCGGTTTTGTCGGTTCGGAAAATGTGGTTTTCGCTTTTTCTACAGGCATGTCATCACTGTTTTTATGCAGGAAAAAAAAGGCGAAAGATGTAACCACAACTAAAATTAAAATAATAGAAAAGATTTTTTTCATAATAAACTTATGGAAAATTATTAAGGATAATTGGAAATATTATTTGTCCATTCAGCGTCAGTCCAATAGTAAGGCAAGCTGTCATCTGGCGGACATGGGTCGTTGTATGGTTGATTGGGGCCAGCGCATCCACCTTTGGGATCGCTTGTTGTAATGGTTTGAACCCATCGCAAATAGCCATTGCAAGAACCAATGAAATGCGCTTGGATTGTTACGCCACCTGCGCCTCCGCTACCAGTGTCGTAAACGCTAAATGTATCAATTTTAATCTGACTTGATCCTACAGGATTTTTTAATGTTACTTTACCATTCGTATCAATGTTAAATCCGTATGTAATAGCATATAAACTAGTATAGTTGGGACTGTCCCAAGTTGATTCGCAAACTAATTGCAATTTCGCAGACCAATTAACAGGCGCATCTGTTTTAGGGCGTGCTGGCTGATCTGAAAAAACTAGTTTTTTAATTTTAATTTGAATGGTGGTTTGCGTTCCGCAAGCGGCACCAATCTGGTAATCATAGGCCTCAATCACGACATTGCCGCTGGCTGAAGCTGAATCCACGTTAATGGTGTTGGCATCACCGTCCACTGTGTTGGTATTGGCAAAGGATACTTTTACGCCCGGATCACTGGAGACTACCTTCCAGCCAATTGTTCTGCCCGAGGGGGTGGAACTGGCGGTAATATTAGTGCTGCTGCCCGCAACCAATTCGGTTGGAACCGGGTCATCAAAATCAATTTCATAAGTCTCGGTCGCGCTGCTGGTGCCAAGATAGGCGGTGACTGTGATCGGCCCGATCGCTTGGCCGACCGGAACCTTCGCATCCATGGCTCCATTGGGATTCGCCGTGGCTCCGCTCCAAGTGATATGGCCATTGCCAAAGGCGGTCGCCAAAGCGTCGTTCGGATCAATAACCGCTTGAAATTTGTTCACCACACCGGGGGTGGGGTCAACCGTAATGTCGGTCACCGCCACCACTTCCAAGTTGGCCGAGCCTATTTGCCCACCATTGGCATAGGCGGTCACCGTGTGGACGCCGCTATCCGTTGCTTGATAAGTGGCGACAAAGTCATTGCCCACAAGGCTTCCGCCAAGGTTCACACTATCATTAGTAATGCTCTCATCATTATTGGTGTCATAAATACCGGCCAGATTAATCGTGCAAGTTACCGTGTCGCCTACCGCGCAGGGATTTGGAGACACCGCCAGCGTAAGTGCCACCGTTTTCGGCTTAACCGTCAGCGTTGGGAATTTGCCGGGTTTGGTCGCAATCGGCGCGGATGGCTTGGTGACCACCATGGCGTAAAGCAAACTGCCGCTTAGTGCCAGCAGTGCCAGCGCCAGCAGCAAATGTTTCAAAATGCTGCCGCGTTCTTTTTGTGGTTCCGGCGGGTTCACGTTCGGGTGGAGATGGTTGTTACTTTGGTTCATGGTTGCAAGTTTTGGTTGCTGGATTTTTTAGGTCGTCGATTAAAATTTACGGCGCGCGACCTTACGATATCAGGGGGGGGGGGGCGTCAAATAAAAACCGGTTCGTTTCCAAAATGTTGCATTGTCGCTCCACAACTGACGTTTACCCCCTTGAGTGTTACGGGCTGCGCTTGACCTGCTTGGAGACGTTTTTTGTGAAAAACGACATTTTTCAGGGCATTTCACACAAATCTATGGCGTAAGAATATCCTTTCATCATGGCTGAATATTCATTCTTCATAAACGGACATGCTTTCGTCATGGTCGAAGATTCTCCCATCATGGAGATGGCTGGTTTGTCTTGGGTGAATGTTCATCCGTCTTGGCTGAATATTCTTTCGTGATGGAAACCGCTACTTTGTCATGGATGGATGTTCTCCCGTGTCGGTTGGATGTCCTACCGTGGTAAATCAATGTCCGTTTATGAAGGTTGGATGTGCTTTCATGGCGAACGGTTATGCTTCCATTGCGATTTAATGTTCTGCCGTCGTGAACCAACATCCTTTCACAATGAATTAGTCATTATACTTTTTACATTAACTGTAAATTAAATCGTCTTTTGACCTATTGACGGGTGGCGGCAAATTGGATTTATTTATCGCGTTAGTTTTTAACGCAATAACCTCAACAATAAATCAAATAAAGTTATGGCACGAAAAACGGTTCGCGTAGATATACCCACCAGCAGCCCGGACACGCTCATGGCTTTGAGCCAGTCCATCCTGAAAAAACACGCGGCGGATGGCAATGCCAGCCCGCTGGACAATGACAAGATGACCAAGTTGCAAGCGGCGCTGAATATTGCGCTGCCGCAAAATCAAGCGGCCTTGGATGCGGACGCCGTGGCACAAAAGGCGCGGCAGACGCGCGATCAGGCCTTGGGCACGGCGGACGGCCAGACGGTTTATACCAAAGACACGGCGATGAATATCGTAACCTACGCCCGCGATTTGTTGCTGGTGGAAAACGAAGGCACGGAGGAAGCGCTCACGGCCTACGGCTTCAACGTCGTGGTCGGCTCGGCCAAAAATCCCACACCCGCGCCCCCGAAGGCAAAGTGATTTTAGCGGCAGAAATTTCAAGCCCGGCCATTTCTGGCCGGGCTTTTTTTATGCGTGCGCGAATGCGCCGCCAAAATCTGGTTTTGAAATCAGGCTTTGCGGCGGCCTTCAGCCGATTGTCTCAACGCCGCCCTCAAGGTAGCACACTCAGCCTTCGTTGCCGCCGCGAGCGGTTGACGCGGCGCGCCGCAATCGTGACCCATCAGGCCGTAACCGGCCTTCACCCATTGCGTGTATTTGCCGCCGCCTTCGATGAGTTCGATGGCGGGCAGCATTTCAAAAAACAATTTACGCGCGCGGACGTAATCCTTTTTCACCACGGCCAGTTCATAAAGCTGCGCGTGCGATTGCGGCAGCACGTTGGCCACGCCGCCGACCCAGCCGGTCACGCCGACCATGAACGCCTCCAGCGCGATGGCATCCGCGCCGCAGAACACGCCGAGGCGGTCGCCGCACAAACGCAGGAGCGTGGTCATGCGCGCCATTT
>CAIOUK010000169.1 GCA_903861445.1 uncultured Verrucomicrobia subdivision 3 bacterium | reverse complement strand
GGAGACCGATGCCCAATTGATCCAAGCCATTCGTGAAGGCCAGACAGATCGTGTGCGTTATGCCCGTCCCGAACACGCTCCGCTCGACGTATTGCAGGCGGGCAATGCAGCGGGCGGCATAGTCATCAGCACGCCGGTTTCCGGCGAAGGCCGTCTGGAAATGCTCTGGTATTTTCACGAGCAAAGTATCAGCACGGATTACCATCGCTACGGCAATCTGGGCCTCCGGGCGGATGAAAAACGGGCTGAAGTCATTTAAATATCGGGTGCATCTTGACCTGTCATAGACACAGTCAAATTTGGAAAGACCGTTGTCGAAAAACATAATAAAAAGAATATAAAGAAACGATCCATGAAAAAACAAAAACTCTACGGACTTTTTAACACCATTGCCATATCCAGCTCACTGCTGTTGTTCGCGGCCAATCTGTTTGCGTCCCCAAATAATGGAAAACTGACCACCAATCCTGATTTTACTCGGGGCGGGCAAAAGGATGATTATCACGATTGGACACTGGGGCCGACTGGCTTGCGGGGCTGGATTTTTGGCAGCAAAGTCCAAACCTGTGAATCGCGCCAGATCCTCGTGACCGATGTGGCCAAGGGGTCCCCGGCAGAAGGATTGTTCATGGTCAACGACGTGATTGTTGGACTTGGCAATCAGCCGTTCCAGGATGATGCACGGGTGAGTTTGGCCAAGGCCATTACGGCGGCTGAAAGCGAACAGGGCGGCGGCAAACTCCAGTTGCTGAGATGGCGCGACGGCAAAACAGCCTCGGTGGAACTCAAGCTCAGGGTCATCGGCAGCTATAGCGATACCGCGCCATTTGACTGCCCGAAATCGGAAAAAGTTTTCGAGCTGGGCTGTGAGGCGATTGCGAAGCGGAAGATTGGGGAGGTCTCGATTGCCAGCGACATGAACGCGCTGGCGTTGTTGGCGAGCGGCAAGGCGGAATACCAACCGATGCTGGCCGCCTACGCAAAGCAGGTGGCGGATCATCGCTTTGGGGGCTACGTCAATTGGGAGTATGGCTATGGCTGCATGTTTCTAGCTGAATATGTGCTGGCCACGGGCGACCGGTCGGTGTTTGAAGGATTGAAGCGGATAGCGTTGGAAATTGTGCAGAGCCAGAGCGCCGTCGGCACTTGGGGGCATCGGGCGGCGTTGCCCACCGGCAACATCAATGGCTATGGCTGCATGAACCAGCCGGGGTTGAGCCTGACGATCTCCCTGGTGCTCGCGCGCGAGGCGGGAGTAAGAGATCCGCTGGTGGACCGGGCGATTGCCAAGGCGTCGGGCTTTCTGCGCTGGTATGCCAACAAGGGAGCCGTTCCCTATGGCGATCATCAGCCGTGGGACAGCCACGAGGACGGCGGCAAATGTTCCAGCGCGGCGGTGCTGTTTGATTTGCTCGGCGACCGTGAGGCGGCGGAGTTCTTCGCGAAGATGGCGGCGGCGGCCTACGCCGAGCGCGAGAACGGCCACTCGGGGAATTATTTCAATATTCTTTGGTCCTTGCCCGGCGTTATCCGTTGCGGGCCGCTGACGTCCGGTGCTTATCTCAAGGAGCTATCCTGGTATTATGATCTGGCGCGCGGCTGGGACGGCAGTGTGGCCTATCAGGGTGAGCCGCAAGGTGGGGAGGAAATGAACAAACACACGACGTGGGACTGCACCGGATCGTTCCTGCTGGCATTTGCCGCACCGAAAAAGAGCCTCTATCTGCTGGGCAAAAAGCCATCTTCGTTTCCGGCGTTGAACCAGGCGCAGACAGATGAGGTCATGGCGGCTGGACGCGATTTCACTCCATCTACCCAGGCGACTTGTTATGACGGTCGCACTACCGAACAGTTGCTGGCTGGTTTGACGAGTTGGTCGCCTGGCGTGCGCGGTCGGTCAGCGTCTTCGCTGGCACGGCGTGAAGGTGACTTTGTGCCAGCGCTGCTGAAAATGTTGGCTGGTTCAAATCGTGACGCCCGCTACGGCGCGTGTTTGACGTTGGTCAAACTCGGACCAAAGGCTGATCCGGCGGTGGCGCAATTGCGGGTGGCACTCAAGGATGCCGATCCGTGGGTGCAATATCTCACCTGTCAGGCGATTGCCGCCCTGAGTCCGGCAGTCCGCGCGACCTGCGTGCCGGATCTATTGACTCTGGCCGTGACGCCCAATCCGAATGACCCGCGCGGCATGGTGCAACGCGCCGTTGGCTACGCCTTGTTTTCTCCACCGCCGGGGGTGCGGGGGACACAGAGCATCCTGGCGACATCGCTCGATGGTGTGGATCGCAGGCAGCTCTTTCCTGCAATGGAAGCCATCCTGCAAAATGATGATGGCGCTGCCCGTGGATCCGTCGGTGCCATTTACTCCAAGCTGACTGAGCGCGATGTGGCGACACTGCTGCCCGCCATTCTCAAAGCCTGCGAAAAGAAGGCGCCCAGCGGGGAGATGTTTGGCGACGGCATCCGCCAGGCGGGCATGGACCTGCTGTCCCAGCGGCATATACGCGAAGGGATGGCCGTCTGTCTCTTGCTGATCCCGGGGCGCACCGATAAGGCTTTGGAGTGTCTCAAGCGCTATGGTGTTCACGCTCGGCCAATGGTGCCGCAATTGCGGGAGTTGAGCGAAAGATACAAAAAACTCGGCAACGTCAAGGCGGCGATTGACAAAGCCATACCTGAAATCCAAGCGGCCAAAGACGCTCCCCAAGTCGTGACCATGGCCGAGTTCATCGCGAAAAACCAGACGGCGAAGCAAAACTAACAGACATGAAAAAAACACAACACATCATCATGCTGGCCGGATTGGCTGCAGCGCTCCTGACCATGACTGCCCGGGCGCAGGAAAAACTGACACCAGGCAAGGACCGCATCGACACGCCGGCCATCGACACCGACTTGTGCGTTCATAATGCGTTCCAGTCCAACATGGTCATTCAACGTGACAAGCCGATCCGCGTGTGGGGTTGGGCGCAGCCCGGTGAAAAAATCAGCGTGACCTTTGGTGGCAAGACGCAGTCTGTCACAGCCGCGGCCAACCGGTCATGGAAGGTGGAGTTTGCGGCGCAGGCGGCCAATTCGCAGGCGCAGCGCTTGGTGGTGCTAGGCAAGTCTAGGAAGATCGAGATGGAGAACATCCTCATCGGTGATGTCTGGTTGATGGCCGGCCAAAGTAACATGGAGTTCCCGCTGCGCAGGTCCGAAGGGGGCCTGCTTGAAGTCATCTCCGCCAACTTCGACAAAATGCGCCTGCTCAAGGCCCCGCAGATCTGCGGACCCGAGGTCCGGAACGCGTTTCCGCGTTGGTATCGGTGGAGTGATTGGGACAAGAGTCACCTCCGTCAGGGTTTCTGGGACGTCGTCGCGCCCGAGACGGCCCACAATCTGCCGACCATCGGCTACATTTTCGCCCGCCGCATCTACATGGCGACGCAGATCCCGATCGGCATTCTCGACGTCTCGCGGGGCGGCACCTGTCTTGAGACTTGGACGCCGATGAATGTGCTGAAGTCAATCAACACACCCGAGGTCAAGGCCGTGCTGGCGGAATGGGACAAGAAGGTCGCGGATTACGATCCGAAGAAGAACCTCGAAGCGCGGATCAAGGGGTATAACGATCAGGTTGCCCGCATGAAGGCCGAAGGCAAACCGATTCCCCCGAATCTTGTGGTGCCAACCGATCTGCAACCCGGTCCCGCAATGGACATGAATCGTCCGGCTAACTGTTATGCCGGCACGCTCGCTCCGCTGGCCGGTCTGGCTGTCAAGGGTGCGATCTGGCATCAGGGATACAACAACGCCATGGTGCCCAACGGCCACGTGATGTATGCCCAGGTCTTCCCCGAGATGATCAAGGCGTGGCGTGCGGTCTTCAACGATCCGACCATGCCGTTTGGCATCATCTCACAGGAGACGGAAGGCGAACCCCAGTCGCTGGAAAACTTCCTGCCCAAGATGGTTGACGAGGGCACCTACATCCGCGAAGCGCACTATCAGACATTCCTCAATCTGCGCAAGGCCGGAGACAAGACCATCGGCTTTGCCGACAGCTTCGACCAGCACCGCGCATTTTATCATCCGCAGATCAAAATTCCGGTGGGCGAGCGCATCGCGTCCTGGGCCCTGACCACGCAGTATGGCAAGAACATCCGCTGGCTGCCGCCGCAGATCCAGGAGGTGACCCCAACCAACGGCAAGCTCGTCCTCAAATTGGACAGCGATGTGACTCCCTACTATGATGGTCCCATCCTCGGTTTCGCCATTGCCGGCAAGGACGGTCATTTCCAGCCCGCCCAAGCCCAGTGGGTGAACAAAAACGAAGGTAAACCCGGCGCACCCAGTTATGACAACAAATCCATCGTGCTGACCAGCCCGCTGGTGCCGGAGCCCCTCTATTTCCGCCATGCCTGGAGCCGCAACCCGATGGAGAACCTCAAAACCTCCGGCATCCCGTTGGCGTGTCAGCGCAACGACTCGTGGTCGCTGGCCGACATGTATGAAATCTACACGGGCAAAAAACCCAAGCTGGCCGGAGTCATTGATCGAGCAGAACAAGGCGAGTTGATCAACGCGCTCAAAGCCGAGGATTTGAAACGGCGCATCGAGGAGGCGAAGGCTTTGCTCAAGGCCAACGGAATAAAAACCGTCAACTAAGGATTGCCTGCATCACGCGCCGACAAATCCCTACACTGATCACAAGAATTAAAAATAAAGATGGCCGCGGCTCTAACCCTCAGACCGCTGTTCTTTGGAACCAAAGGCACATCGCTACAGGTTTGATGGAAATGCTTTAAGGGGCGATGGTATCCTATCGCGGTGACTTTGGTAGAAATGCTCCGATCGGTGATCACGGCTTTAACTGAAGCCGGGTGCGGCGATTAAATTTCTGCGAGCGTTGTAATGTTGATCCAAAAAGCAATGGCAGATTCCTTTAACGAACGACGAGGGTTCCTTTGCTCGTGATGTCCGGACAGTTGGCGGCGGAATAAGTTGCGGGTGGCAGAGGCATTCAGTTGATCACCAGCTGTGTTGCTGGCTGGCACCATAACCGGAAATTAAAACGGGGCCGGTCAACTTGAGAAAACCGGCGCCGGCTTGTTCGAAGGTGGTGATAACGGGGGACGCAAAATCTCCCCTTGCAGATGCTTGGCCACGGGTTGGCTCAAGTTCAAAGAATAAAAGGTCGGCCGGCGCTCCAACCTATACACATAATGGATAAGTGCCAAAAAAATATTTTTTTGACTGGTTCGCCGCATTTAGTAAAAACCTTAAAAACAAAACAGCGGAGCAAGCGGATATTGGACATTGTTTTTTGCGGATTTGAGTCCGGGGGCGACCTCGACGTTGACGGGCTTCAACGTCAACCTCACGACGCTGGCGGCGGTGCCGGAACCAGTGACGCTGGCGCTGGTCACGTTTGCCGCCATGCTGCTGGCGCTCACCGTCCTGAAGTGGGCGTGGCAGATGAAAAAATGATTTACAAGGATAGCCTGCCGCTTTTGCTTTCCAGCTATGAGCGGCGGCCGTATCCGTGAGCCAGGACCGGAAATTTGGAAGATGAAAAACACCCAGGTCAATTTAACCTTAAAAATAAACAACTCTGAACCGGAGACGTGGTTGGTGGCGTATGGCTTGAGTCAAGAGGAGGTAGCTTTGATGGCAATGATTAAAGCGGGCCGATCAGAGCGGAAGATGGCGGAAATTTTGCAAATAAGCTATCCCACGATCACTGACCAGGTGCGGCGGATTTGTAAGAAGCTGGGAGTGCGGAACCGGGCGATGGTCAAAGCGATGATTTTGCGGGAGGGCTTGCTGCCAGGATTCACGGATAAAAGATGTCCGACTTGTGGTGCATCCTCAGAGCCTGGCGAAAAGATTTTAGGCTGATTTAACGACTTCGTGACGGTTTGGGTTCCGTCACTGAGGAACCGGATGTAATATCCGAGTTATGGGTGGGTGGGGGCATCCTTTGGGTTGGGTGCCGCCACCTTTTAAACAAAGTGAGGGAGGACAATTATCTGCCACTACCGCGACTTATACGGATACCGCGCCTCCCAGCCCGCCGGTATTCTACCGGGTGGTGCCGACGCTATGAGGGAATCGCTGTTTTACTACAAGCACGCGCCGTAACACTATCCTTTGAAGTTATATGTGTCGTAGCTGCGGCAAGGTTTGCCTGACTCTTAATACAGTCAGCTAGAGTCTGCGAGTCAGCAATATATGTGGCAAAAACGGGTAACTCGTGATTGATCACAAATGACCACTCACAGATGGCTTGGGATATTTCAGTTTGTTGTTTTGCTTCTACTCAAGGTTCCGGTGGAAGGCTGGCGTAGCCCGACTGGATTAAAGCGGGCGGAGAAATATCCGCCCTCGCCGGAGCAAAAATCACGGTAATGGAAGCATGCCGAAGGCCGGTGGGAATATCTCAATTATCAGCCGTGAGTTGGCTTAATGTATCGTTGTAATGACGCAATCCCCCAATTCAATCCGGTGCTGGCCCGGCGACAACGGCGGCAACTGGACGCGCCCGGAAATTTCCTGACCGCGACTGGCGGCGATGGACAGAAAGCGGAGCAGTTTTCCGTCGAGCTTGAGCGCGACCGGGCCGGTGGTGAGGCGCGTGCCACCTTGCTTGAGCCGTTGAGTGGAGAAATGCAGCAGCGCGCCAGCTTTGTCATCACTGACACTTAGTTTGGCGACAGGTAGTTGCATTTTGCTAACTTTGCCAGTGTCCGCGCTCCAGCTCGCGGGGTTCACGTTCAATCCTTCAGCGACAAAATGCGGCGCCTTGGGCAACGCAGCGCGGCGCACCCGCACTTGGACGGATGCGGTTTCGCTGGGCATAAGTGTCAGCGCATTGTCGCTCCAAAACGATGGCAGGATTTCTTCACCAAACGCGCCGTCGGTAAGTTCGAGCATCACGTTGACGGCGGGAACAGCGCCCTGATTTTTCACGGCCAGTTCGTAGAGTTGCTCGTCACCAGATTGGCGCGAGTGAATCACCTTGGCCACCAAGTCCACCGGCGGCAATTGGAGGAGTTCCTGCCATTTGGTTTTGGCCTGCGTCCATGTCACGGTGCGGTCGAGCTTGGTTCCCGAAGCATCCAGCAAATCCAGCGCGATGAAGTATAGCGGACCATCCGGCATGATTTCCTTCAGGTCGCCGACGGGCACGGATTGGTCGGCTTTAATCGTGGCGTTCCATGAACGGCTACCGACAGTTTTTCCCGCAGCGGTCATAACGGTGGCGATGACTTTTACCTTCTGGTCTTCGGCAAGCGTGCTGATGACCTGCACACTCTGATTGTCATGACTGAACTGCACATGCAACGGTTTCAACGCGGACTTCATCGTGTAGTAGCCGGCATTGGGCCGCAGATACCAATCGAAAATCTGCCACATGAAACTCAACCACGCGGCGTTGCTTTTCCACAAGGTGTTGAGATTGTTTCTTGGCCGGGCGCGGTTGCCAGCCTCAAAAATCGTGCGGTAGGCTTGGTTGTTGTAGAGGTCGCCCCAGCGCAACATTTCGGCGATGGATGAGGGCAGGCCGATGTCTTCGTGCATGATTTGGACATAGTTCTTAAACCTGGCATTGCCGCCACCGACGGCATCGTGATAACTCATCGCGAGATTGAGCGGAAAGAATTCGTCCCACGGCTCATTGAAATCAGGGATCGCCTTCGCCAGGCTGTTGAGCGGCGGCAATGAAGGCAAGCCGATTTCATTCTTGCTCGTGAAATCGCGGTTGGTGTCGTAAAGCCCGTAGTATTTCGGTAGCCGTTCCATACTCCACGGCCCGCCGGAATACGTTTTAACCGGCGTCTTTGCCCAGCCGGGCTGCCAGTCTGAGGAGATGATGAAAATCCGGGAATCATCCAGCGCCGGCATCACCTCGTCTTGCAGAGCCTTGCCAATCTCATCCTGGGACGGCACTTCGTTGCTGCCGCACCAAAGCAGGACGCAACTATGCCCCCGGGCGCGGAGGATGAAGTCCGTCATGTTGTCCATGAACACCGCCGGATCGCAATTTTTCGGGTGCGGGTTCCAGTGTTTCTCGCTCCCTTCGCCGGTGGCGGAAGTGCGGCTCAAATCCTGCCAGGTCAACAAACCGTATTCGTCGCATGCATCGAGAAAAACCTCCGGCGGCATGATGCTGCAACCGTTCATGCGCACCAGCGTCGCGCCGCCTTCGGCCATCAGCCGCGCCTCGTCGCGGTAGCGCTGGGCGCTCCAGCTGAGCAGAAAATCGGAAACCCACGCGCCGCCGGTGATGCGAATCGGCCGGCCGTTGACGGTGAATGCCCGGCCACCGCTGGGCAGGAGATAGCTGCCGACCTCGCGCACGCCGAAGCGGCTCGCAGCGGTGCTGCTCGGCTGGCCGCCGGTCGTGGCGGTGACTTCCAGATGATAGAGTGGTTGCGTGCCGTAATGCGCTGGCCACCAGAGCGACGGTTGCTTGAGTCGAAGCGCGGGGAAATTATCCGGCGTCAAAATAATTTCCTGGCGGGAGCGCGGCTCAAGTTCGACCGTATGCTTCAGCGTGGCGACAGTGGCCGCGCGGTCAGGATTGCGGATGGTGATGAGCAGTTCGGCGTGCTGCTTTTTGTCGGAGGTATTCGCGGCAAAGAAGCGGATTTTTACCTCGGCGTTCGTTTCGTTTGGCTTGATAGAAACGCGGGGGAAAGCAGCAGGATCGGCTACCACGACCGGGCCGGTGGCGTGGATG
>CAIOUK010000168.1 GCA_903861445.1 uncultured Verrucomicrobia subdivision 3 bacterium | reverse complement strand
CGCATTCGCCACATTGTTGGAAAACGCAATCTGCCCCCACGTCACGTTCCCGCCCAGCGCAATCAATCCATTGGCGGCCGTGGCGCAAACACTGTCCCACTTCGCCGTGTCAATCCCCGTCGGCGTCCCCGCCGGACTCCAAGCCCCGCTCGTGTTGAGCAGGGTCGCGTTGTTCTGGCGAATGTAGGTCGTCTGCGCCGAGGCGCTACCAGCGACAAAGGCCAGCAACAAAGTTGAAAACATAGTGCGTAGGAGCGTCGGGTTTTTCATGGTAATAAAAGGGAAGCAGGGTTTGATACGATGGCTGGATTAGCGAACGGGCGTTATAATTATTATCGCCCAGTTGACCGGCAGCGTAATCGCGCCAGCAAACAGAGCAATATGAATCGGCTGATTTGTTTAATCATGGGCTACGCCCGACCCGACAATATAATGGGTAGTTATTTTTAATCAAATTGCGCGCCCCGCGACAATTTATTTTCACTTCAGTCCTACCCCTTGTTGGGTGTAGTTTCACGTCATGCCGACATTAACTCTACATGCGGTCGCCAGCCAGTTCAGGCTCATTTTTTAGGCTTTCAAGTCATTGAATCATACCTGACTTCCTGTAATTCAAAGCGGGACGGAGAATATGACCGTCGCAGGCCGCGACACCTCCAATTGCAATTGCCCCTGATAATTAAGGCCAAAATAGAATCCATGTTGCTCATCGCGCTGAGTGAGAATCGGGCAGTAGTTCCACGGAAACGCGCGCGGCGCAATCCACGCTTCCACCGTAAACGTGCCGTTCGTGAGCTGCGGGGCAGCTTTCGCCGCGCGTTCGATCGCCGTTTCAAATTCATCCGACCACAGCGCCTTGCCCCGCACACCAGCCACAAATTCGTGATGACCGAGAATGGCGTCAGTAGTTCCAGAAACCGACTCGCGACCGGAAGCATCGTCAAACGACCACCAAGCAACGGGCGCAGCGAGTTGATTGGCGGCGGCTTGGACACCAGTCGGCTGCGCTCCCAGCGAAACGAGCAACAGGACGGTGAGAATTGCGGATTTCATGCTTTAATTTTGGACGGTTTCCAAAAAGACTTGCGAACGATTATTTTTGTTCTCACCGTTTCCGCCACTCGGTCTTCGGCGGCTCCGGAAGACCCTGCGCACGCAGCGCCGTGCGGAAATGCAGCTTGGAAACTTTCTGCAATTCCCCGGCTCCGCGCGTCTCCACAAATTCTTTTGCCGCAGCGTCCACCGCTGCGCTCGCGCCTTTCGGAAATTTCATGCCGAACTGCTGCTCCAGCTTGGCGATGCCTTTCACAAATTCATCGCGCGCCAGAATCGAGGCTGCCGCTACAGCGATGTCTTCTTCCGCCTTGTGCCGCTGCACGAGCTGGATTTCCTTGCCCTGCGCCATCAACGCCTTTTCGATGACGCTCTTGCTCGCGGCAAACTGGTCGCTGATGGCCTTCACCGGCGGCGGATTCATCTGGTAGCGCTTGCCCATGAGATTTTCAATCACGCGCGCGTGCCCCCACGCCAGCAGCGTGTTCACCGACTTCATCTTTTCGTAAAGCCGGTTGTAAGCCTCGTTGCCGACGACGACGGAATCCACCACGCAGCCGGGCGTCTTGCGAATGAGTTCGGCGAGGTCGGAAATTT
>CAIOUK010000167.1 GCA_903861445.1 uncultured Verrucomicrobia subdivision 3 bacterium | reverse complement strand
GTGACTTTGGCCTGATTTTTGTCGAGGGCGACGCCGCGAATCACGACGTCTTCCATGCTTTTGGTTTCTTCTTTCACAATGGTTCCGGGGTTATCGTTGAGACTGCTGCGGACTTCAAACACCACGCCAAATTTTTTGGCAAATTCAACCGAACGACTCTGCATTACCTTCGCGCCGAGGCTGGCGAGTTCGAGCATTTCGTCGTAGGAAATTTCCTGCAATTTTTTCGCCGTCGGCACGATGCGCGGGTCGGTCGTATAAACGCCATCCACATCCGTGTAAATCTGGCAAAGGTCAGCCTTGAGCGCAGCGGCCAGCGCAATCGCCGTCAAATCGGAACCGCCGCGGCCGAGCGTGGTGATCTGGCCCGCCGCCGTTTCGCCCTGAAAACCGGCGACGATGACGACATTGCCCGCGTTGAGCGCGGCGTGAACCTGTTTTGGCGTGATATTGTGAATCTTGGCTTTGGTGTGAACGCCGTCGGTGACGATGCCCGCCTGCGCGCCGGTCATCGAAACGGCTGAAACGCCGAGTTGATGCAGCGCAATCGCGGTGAGGGCGATGGTCTGCTGTTCGCCGGTGGCGAGGAGCATATCCATCTCGCGTTCGCTGGGCAGCGGCGCGATGTCTTTCGCCAGCTTAATCAAGCCATCGGTGACGCCACTCATCGCCGAGACGACGACGACGACCTGGTCGCCGCGATTGCGGTATTCCGCCACGCGCTTGGCGACATTCTTGATGCGGTCGGTATTGCCGACCGACGTGCCGCCGTATTTCTGGACAATCAATGCCATGTTTTTGAATTAAAGAGACGGAAAAAATAGCAAATGCGGACGCAAATGCAATCTGACACTGATGGCTTGTAAGGTAGTCTACGACTATAACCTGATTGTTCTAATTGAACGCTTACAAAGACAAAGAAAGTAAATAACTGCAATCTGCCAACCGAACCAGCAGATTGCCCAGATGGTTAATAAACTTGGCATAGCTTTCGCGGTCTTATGGAAATAGCTCCACCCTTCTTCCTGCGAAGAAACCCAAATATTTAGATCAATAATTACCATTGCAAAAGCCACCAACCAAAACAGAATGCGGCTCAAAGAACTGTCTCGGTATGCAACGGCCACACCAAATACAGGGAGCACATAAATCCCATGCCAACAGCACACGCCTGATGACCATCCATGCCCAGCACCGGTCATTAATCCTGCGAGAAACACAGTAATACAACCAAATGCGAAGCCTGAAAGCGCAAAGATAAATGCCTTGATATGGTCTCTTGCTTTCATATGCCCAACAACCTCGCTGCAACTTAATTTTAAGAATGTTGTTTGATTAAATACGCCTTGAACTTTTCGTAGTCGGCGTCCATGCGGTCGAAATCTTCGGGCAGGCGGAGCGAGGCTTGCATATTGTTCGGCACATCGGGTTCCCAGCCGACCACTTTTTCCACTTCGACCGGGAATTTCGCCGGGTTGGCGGTTTCCACGATGACGGCGGGCGTATTGCCGAGCGGTTCCACGGCGTTCCATTCCTGAAAGCCCTGCCACGCGACCGAACCGTGCGGTTCCAGCAGCAATTGAAACTGATTCCAAAAATCGCGAATGCCCGTGACCGTGCGTTCGTCTGAAATAGAGGTGGAAAACACATCGCGCCGCAGTGCCGGCAGGTAAGGCATCTTGATAATCTTGCCCGTCTCGTCCATCTGGCCGCCGTAAATCGCCACCAGCCGCGCGAGATTGCTCGGATGGCCGACATTCATCGCGTTGGAAAGCGAGTTGCGCGATGGCGAAATTTTCTCGTAATGGCCGCTGGCCAGAAATTTCGGGAACGCGTCATTGTCGTTGACCGACGCGATAATTTTCCGGATTGGCAAACCCATTTCGCGGGCGACTACCGCGCCCATCATGTCGCCGAAGTTGCCGCTGGGAATTGAGAAGACCACCGGCTCGCCCGCCTGCGCGACACGCGACGCGGCGTAAAAATAATAAACACTCTGTGGCAGCAACCGTCCAATATTGATGGAGTTCGCAGATGAAAGCGAGATGTGCGCAAGCTCGGGATCGGCAAAGGCGCGTTTGACCATCGCCTGACAATCATCGAACTTGCCGTCAATGGCCACCGTGCGGACGTTGTCCTTGAGCGTGGTCATCAGCTTGCGCTGGCTTTCGCTCACTTCGGCGGCGGGAAACAGCACGATGACTTTGACGCCGGGAATTTTGTGGAACGCGTGGGCGACTGCCGCGCCGGTGTCGCCGCTCGTCGCGGTGAGAATGGTCACCTGCCTGCCGTTTTCACGGAGGAACCGGCCGAACATCCGCGCCATCATTTGCGCGGCAAAATCCTTGAAAGACGCCGTCGGCCCCTGATCCAGTCGCATCAGAAACACGCGGACATTCACGATTTCCAACGGCACGGGAAAATTGTAGGCCGAGCGGCACATCGCGGACAGTTCCGCATCGGGAATGATACCCTCGGTGAATTTGGACAGCACGCGGAAGGCGATTTCGTGATACGGCAATTTGGCAAACGCCGCGATTTCCTCGAAGGTCAGCTCCGGAAAACTTTCGGGCAGATAAAGTCCGCGATCCGGCGCCAGACCGGCGAGCAACGCCTCGCGCAAGTTGACGGCGGGCGACTGGCCATTGGTGCTGCGGAATAATAAAGGCATAAATCAGGTGTCGCGCGAAGAGCGCGAAGAGGGTTTACTGAAAATTCTCCACGCGGAACATCACGGGTTTGCCTTTGACCAGCGGCTGGCCGGTAATCTGGCGCAGGGCGCGCGTCACCGCGCCGTTCGGGGCGCGATGCAGCATGAGCACCAGCGGGATGATTTCGCCTTCGCGTCCGCGCGGCTGCAGGACGTGCGAGATGCCGATGTTGTTGCGGGCAAAAATGGCGGTGATGCGCGCCAGCACGCCCGGCTTGTCCAGCACGTCGAGGCGCACGAAAAATTCCGACTGAACCTCGGCGATGGGCGCCACGGAGCTGTCGCATTCGTGCGGCACGAACGGCGGCACGCGATGCTTGTTGGCAAATTTCAAATCCAACGCGGCATCGGCCACGTCGCTCAAAACCGCGCTGGCCGTGGCGTTTTTGCCCGCGCCCTGGCCGTAGAACAATGTGTCGCCCACGACATCGCCACGCACGAGCACGGCATTGTAGGCGTCATTGACACTGGCCATCACGTGACCGTTCGGCACCAGCGCCGGATAAACGGACACCTGCACGCAGGAACCGTG
>CAIOUK010000166.1 GCA_903861445.1 uncultured Verrucomicrobia subdivision 3 bacterium | reverse complement strand
TGATTATGCGTGCCGGAAAGGCTGAACAGCGGATCGTAGCCCGCGTAGGCCAGGTTCAAATTGTAGCGCGAGATTTGCGGCTCGTAACGCTCCACCTGCACATCGAAGTTGTGCTGAAGCGCCTCCGCGATGCAATCCGGCAACGACAGCGCGCGCGGCGTTGCGACATTGGTTTGCGCCAGCGCGCCCGTGAGCGCGGCGGCCAAAAATAAACTGGCAGCGAGTTTTTTCATTCCTAATCCAGACGCCGCCCGCCGCCAAAAAGTAACCGAAAGGTTACTTGGCCGGAGCCGCATCCGTGATGGTGGCGTTTTTCTCGAGCAACTCCAGCACTTTTTCGTGCAGCACCTGCTCGTAAAGTTCGTTCACGCCATTCCGCTTCTGCAGATCCTTGATGAACTGATCGAACGGCATCTGATACATCATCGCCAGTTGCTGGGCGCGCTTGACCACATCTTCCTGCGTCGCCTCGATTTTTTCCTGCGCGGCAATCTTGCCGACGAGGAACGCCAGCTTCACGCGCTCCTTGGCGTTGACGGCGGCGCTCGCGTAAATGTCTTCCTTGCTTTTTTCGATCAGCTCGCGCGCGACCCCGCGCTGCGTGCTCTGGCGCACGAGGTCATAAACCACGTTGCGCGTCTCGTTGGCGACCGCCGTTTCCGGTAAATCAAAAGTCACCTTGTCCATCAGCGCCTTGACCACCTGACCGCGCACCGCCTTGGACTTCGAGTATTTCAACTCGTTCTCCAAATCCGTGCGCACACCGGTTTTGAGCTTCTCCAGATTTTCCGCGCCGAATTTTTTCGCGAGTTCGTCGTTCAGCTCCGGCAAAACTTTTTCTTTCACTTCGACGAGTTCGACTTCGTAGACACCCTTTTTGCCCTGCAACTGCGGCGTCACGAAATCAGCGGGGAAATCCACGTTCACCGTGCGTTTGTCGCCAGCCTTCGCACCAATAACCTGCGCGGCGAAACCGGGGATGAAGGAATTGCCATCGGTCTCGATCCAGAAATCTTTCTGCTCGGTCAAACCCTTCGCCGTCGGCGCAAGTTCCGTGATCGGCTTGCCGTCGCAAGTGCCGGTGTAATTGACCACCGCGATGTCGCCGCTCGCGAGCGCGCGGGCGACGGTGTTGAAGCTGGCGTGCTGGCCGCGCAACATATCGAGCGCCTTGTCCACATCCGCGTCCGTCACCGACTTGGTTTCGAGCGTGGCGGGCAAACCTTTGTATTCCGGCAGTTGAAATTCTGGCGCGGTTTCCACCGTGGCGGTGAACTGCAAGGATTGGCCACGGCCAAATTGCACTTCCTCGATGTCGGGATAGCCAACGACGGAAAGTTTCTGGTCGGCGATGGCCTGACGATAGGCGTCGCCGATGAGCTTGCGCTTGGCTTCGTCTTTAATTTCCGCGTCGTATTTTTTCACGACCATGTCGCGCGGTGCCTTGCCGGGCCGGAAGCCGGGCAGCGCGGCCTGCTTCTGATAGTCCTTCGTGATGGCGTCAAACGCCGTGTTCACGGCGGTTACGTCGAGTTCCACCCGCACGAGCTTTTTGCACGGGGCCAAATTTTCAATTGATACGTTCACGGTAAAATATGAGTTAAACGAGCCGTGCAGGATAAATAACCGATGACGCAAAGGCAAATTGTTTTGGTGGAGTAAAACGGCTGACTGCGTTTTCACGTCCGCGCCGGCAGCCAACTTTCTTCATCGCCGGCACCACTATTTTTATTGGCACGTCGGAATCAGACATTACAATTCACAGATTACCTTATGAAAAAACTGACCCTCGCCTTGTTGACGTTGCTCACCGCGTTGCTGACCGTGTCGGCCGCCGCGCCAAAACCAAAATTGGAAACCGGCAAGGATTTAATCGAGGTGCCGGCGATGGGCAGCGGGTTGTGTCTGCACAATCTGTTCCAGTCGGACATGGTGTTGCAGCGCGACAAGCCAATTCGCATCTGGGGTTGGGCCGCGCCGGGCGAGACGGTGACGGTGACTTTTGCCGGCCAGACGCAGACGGCAACCGCCGCTGCTGATCGTTCGTGGAAAGTCACTTTTTCCGCGCAACCAGCCAATACCACGCCGCAGGAAATGGTGTTCAAAGGCAAAAATCAAACCATCGCCCTGAAAAATATTTTGATCGGCGATGTCTGGTTGCTGGGTGGCCAGAGCAACATGGAGTTTCCGATTTCCAATGTTGACAACGGTGATCTAGAAGTGGCCTCGGCGAATTTCCCGAACATCCGGCTCCTGACCGTCCCGCAGCAAAACGGCCCGGACGCCAAGACCGCTTTTCCGCGCTGGTATCGGTGGAGTGACTGGGACAAGACGCATTTCCGGCAGGGGTTTTGGGATACCTGCACGCCGGAGTCGGTGCATCACATGTCGGCCATCGGCTATGTGTTTGCGCGGCGCATCCACATGGCGACACAGATTCCCATCGGCCTCATCAATGTGTCGCGGGGCGGAACCTGCATTGAGACTTGGACGCCTTTGGAATTGCTCAAGTCCATCAAAACTCCGGAAGTTCAAGCCAAGCTGGTCGAATGGGACAAGAAAGTCGCCGAGTTCAATCCACAAAAAGATTTGGCCGAGCGCATCCAGAAATTTAACGAACGCACCAAACAAATGCAGGCCAAAGGACAGGATGTTTCCGGGCGCACGCCGCCCACCGACCTGCAGCCGGGGCCGGCACTCGACATGAATCGTCCCGGCAACTGCTATGCCAGCGTGATTGCGCCGATTACCGGGCTGGCCGTCAAAGGTGCCCTCTGGCATCAGGGCTACAACAACGCCTTGGAACCCAACGGCCACGTCATGTATTACCAGCTCTTTGCCCCGATGATCAAAGCCTGGCGGACGGCCTTCAACGATCCGAACATGGCTTTCGGCATCATTTCGCAATGCACCGACGGCGAGCCGCAGGATTTGAATAATTTTCTGTCCCGGACGGTGGACGAAGGAATTCTTATCCGCGACGCGCACTACCAGACGTTTCTGGATTTGCAAAAGGCGGGCGACAAGCACATCGGCTTTGCCAGCAGCTTCGATCAGCGCCGCAACTGGTTTCATCCCCAGATTAAAATTCCGGTGGGCGAACGCATTGCCCGCTGGGCCTTGGCTTCAGAATACGGGATGAAACAGATTCGCTGGCAGCCGCCGACCATCAAGGAGATGCAAATCGAAGACGGCAAGATTGTGCTGACAATTGATGTGGATGTTAAACCCTACAATGACGGCCCGATTCTGGGCTTTGCCATCGCCGGCAAGGACGGCAAGTTTCAACCCGCCACCGCCAAGTTTTTGGAAAAAGGTAAGGACGGCCGCAACCGCGTGCAATCGGACAAACAGGTGATCATTCTCTCCAGCCCGCTGGTGCCGGCGCCGACTCATTACCGCTATGGCTGGTGTCGGAATCCGCTAGCCAATCTTGCGTCCGGCACCATTCCTTTGACGCCCCAGCGCAGCGATAACTGGTCCATGGCCGATACCTATGAAGCCTACACCGGGAAAAAATGCGCCGTCCCCGGCGTCTTGAATGGCCAAGAGAATCACGAACTGGTCGCGGCGCTCAAAGCGGCTGATCTGGAACGACGCATCGCCGAAGCCAAGGCGCTCCTGAAGGAAACGCAGAAATAGCCTGTCAAGTGGGTGTGCGGTGAGCTGCCACCCCCGCTTTCCTGTCCGCGCTTGAAACGAACCATCTTCATCACCGGCACGGATACCGGCGCGGGTAAAACCGTCCTGACCGCGCTGCTGGCGGCGTTTTTGCGCGAACGCGGCATGAAAGTCGCCGCGTTCAAACCGCTGTGTTCCGGCGGTCGTGATGACGCGCAACAAATCTTCACTGCGCTCGGTGGCGCGCTGACGCTCGATGAAATCAATCCGTGGCATTTCCGCGCAGCCATCGCGCCGCTGCCGGCGGCGCGGCGTGAAAAAAAATCTATCACCCGCGCGCAAGTGCTCACGCACATCCGCGCGATACGCGAAAAATTCAACATCACGCTGGTGGAAGGCGCAGGCGGCTTATTGAGTCCGCTGGGCAAAAAAATTGATTCGCGCGATTTGCTGGTCGCCTTGCGTGCCACGCCGATTATCGTCGCGCAAAACAAGCTTGGTGCGGTGAACCACGTTTTGCTGACGCTCGCCGCGCTGCCTGAAAGTTATCGGGTAAAGACAAAAATCGTTCTGATGTCGCCGGCCAAACCGGATTCCGCGACGGCGACGAACGCCGAGCTCCTCGGTGAGTTTTTCCCGCTGGAAAAAATTTCCACACTACCGTGGCTCGGCAAAAAGTTTGCGCTGGCAACGGCTTTGAAAAATCCGCGTGTGCGGCGGACGCTGCAAAAATTATTTTAACCGCGAACCACGCCAAATACGCGAACAGGCAACAGCGGTAAAGGTTTTGTTCGTGTATTTGGCGTATTTTGCGGTTGCTCAATTCTTCGCCGGCGCGATGGTGGCGCGGAAGGATTCACGCCACGGCTGGTGGTTCCGATAAAGTTCGATTCGTTTCTGCAATGGCTCCAGATTTTTCATCCGGGCGGTGGTGGCCAACGTCAGAGCATTTTCAACACACGTCTGGGCATTCGTGAAATCACCGACTTCCGCGCAGGCCATGCCCAAAACATCAAACACCATCGGCTGATTGCCGCCGGCGAGAAGATTGGCCTTGGTGGCCAGCACCAGCGCGGCGCGACCGTCGCGCGCGGCGGCATTTTCGTTGGCGGCGAGATAATGCGCGGAGGTGGCAAGGATTTGAAAATTGTCCGGTTCAATCCGCAGCGCGGCGCGCAGTTCGTCCACGGCTTCGGCATCGCGGCCCTGCTCAAAAAAAACTTTCGCGGTCTCGGCGTGCGGCTGCGCGTAATGCGGATCCAATTTTTCCGCCACCGCAAATTCATTCAACGCCTCAGCATATTGCCCCAGCACGGCGAACTGGCTGCCGAGCGCGTTGTGCAGCACCGGGCTGGTGGGCCGCAGACAGACGGCTTCGCGATATTCGGCCAGGGATTCGGCGGGGCGACCGAGATGGCTGAGAATGTTGCCGAGATTGCTGTGAAGCTGGTAGCGGCCCGGCTCAATTTTTTCAGCCTGCCGGTCAACGACCAGCGCTTCCTCAAACCGGCCTTGCGCGTCCAGCGCGCTGCCGAGATTGACGAGCGCGATGTCATTGTTTTGCGTCACGGCGATGGCGCGGCGGAAAAGTGTTTCGCTGTCACGCCAGAATTGAAGCTGAAACTCGGTCGCGAAAATGCACGCGGCCAGCGTGGCGCCGGCGCTGATGGCAACGACGGTTTTTGGAACTCGAAATTCCGCCACCCAATCCGTCGCCAGAAAAATTAGCGCGATAAAAAATCCGATGGACGGAATATAAGTGTAACGGTCGGCCATCGCCGCGCCACCGACTTGCACGAGGCCGATGACCGGCACCAGCGTGCCAAAAAACCATAGCCAGCCGACGAAAAAATAGGAGCGGGAACTTCGCCAACGCCACGCCGCCAGCGAAATCAGCACCAACACCGCGACGGCCAGCGCCACTTCCAACCCGGAAAACTTTCCCGACATCGGATAAATCGGGCTGAGGTGGTAGGGCCAGAAAAAATTGAGGAGATACTTCACCACGGCGACGGGCGCGTTTTCAAGGCGGTAGCGCAATGAGACATTCGCCAGCGAGACGACGGCTTCGCCATTTTCTTGCGCGATGAAAGTGACGAGGCAGGAACCGGCGGTAAGCGCGAAGAACGGAATTTTTTCGCTGACGAGTTTGCCGACAGCCCGAAGATTTGAAATTTGAAATTTGAAATTTGAAATTCGCCGCAGCGGCCAGAAATCCAGCAACAACAGCACGAACGGCAGCGTCACGAGCATTGGTTTGGCCAGCAGGCCGAGCGTGAAAAATGACAACGCCAGCCAGTAAGCCCGCCGAGAATTTTCTTTCGCAAACTTGGCGTAGCTCAACAATGTCAGCAACGCGAAAAACATGCTCAACACGTCCTTGCGCTCGGAAATCCACGCGACGGATTCGACATGCAACGGATGCCACGCGAACAGCGCGGCGATGAGCGCGGCGGGCCACAGTTTTTCCGTGAGCCGGAGCAGTAGCACAAATAACAGCGCCGCATTGGCGGCATGGAAAACCACGTTGACGAAATGATGCGCGCCGGGATTCAGGCCGAAGAGCGCGCAGTCGGTCATGTGCGAGAGCCAGGTGAGCGGATGCCAGTTGCTGGCGTGAAAGGTCGTAAACGCCTCGCACAGCCCCGACAAGGTGAAGCCGTGTTTCACGAAGGCGTTGTTGGTGACGTAGTCGGTGTCGTCGTAATTCAGAAAATTGAACCGCCCGACGGGCAGGAACACGAGCAGCGTGATGAACGCCAGCAGCAGGGCGATGAGACGCGGTCGTGACATGGCGTTTGTTGTAAGCGATTTTGCGGCGGCGGCAAAGCGGATTCAGTTTGGCACAAAAAGATTTTGCAATTTCCACCGTGGGCAATGATAATTGGCGGCGGCGGAGTAATGCTCACGCAACCGCCGCTTGGCCAAACCGGTTCCTCACCACCAAGTTTTTATTTTTATGAGCGGGTTATCTTATGCATTCATCGGAGCGGCCTCTAACCAGTCCGAACTCCTTTACATCTGGGACAAGGCAACGATGGAGGCGAAAGCCATCATCGCGCTGCTGTTTGTTTTTTCCATCGCCGCGTGGTTCGTGATGATGTCCAAAGTCATCCAGATGCGCCGCGCGCGGAAATTGAATTCGCTGTTCGGCCAGGAATTCACCGCGCAGAAGGCCGTGCTGGAAATGTTCGACCGCAAGCTCGAAGTCGAAGGCTGTCCGCTCTACGCCGTCTATCAGGCCGGCTGCGTGCAACTCGACGCGCGGTTGCGCGGGCCGAGCGGCGAACGCGCCAAGCAGCAGATCAGCTTGAAAAACATGGAGCACATCAAGCGCGCCATCGAAAACGTCGTCGCCAAAGAATCTTTGAAATTGGAATCCGGTTTGATTTTGCTCGCCATCGCGGTGAGCGGCGCGCCGTTCATGGGTTTGCTCGGCACGGTCTGGGGCGTGATGAGCACGTTCGCCGGCATCGCGCAGCAAGGCTCCGCGACGATGGC
>CAIOUK010000165.1 GCA_903861445.1 uncultured Verrucomicrobia subdivision 3 bacterium | reverse complement strand
GTGCTCCCATCACAAACACAGATACAGCAGGCGCCGGCATCACCCGTTGTCATCCCAGCGAAAGTGCAAGTTCCGCCTCCCAAGGTGTGATTTTTAGTTGGATTACTCACAATTTCATCATAATTTAACATGTGCTTCGTCAGCCGGCACCAATCGCTGCGCCAGCATCCGTTCAAGCACCTCCGACGCCCGTGCATGCTGCCGCCCCGGCAGTAGCCGCCGCAGCAACGCCCAATAAGGCTGAAGATGACGACTGTTCGTACCAGGCATGCTATGTTATGGCCCTTGTTCATAGTGTGGCGCAGCGGTGCAAAAGCGGGACAAGGGCAAGACCAAGGTGACAGACGAGGAAATCTATGGAAAGATCCGTTTGTTTTGGTGCATGCTTATCAAGCTTGAATGTGATTGGCGGCACAGGGGAAATTGTGAGCCCCGCTGAGAATAGATTCGACTATCGTGACCTCAAGAAGATCGGACAAGGGTTTGTGGACATACCGTAACGGTGATTACGCGGCGGCGGCGGATTGGTGTGAGCTTGGCTTGTCGGAGAAAATGAATAAATTTCCGGCCAGCAATGCTACGCTTCATATCATGTTGGCCATGGTCGACTATCAGCGCGGGCAGATCAGCGCGGCGTATTCCGAACTGGCACAAGGCCGCGATGTGGTCGAAGCCAAATTCAGCGGTGGGCTGGATCGTGGCAAATCGGGAGGCGGATATTGGTATGACTGGCTTTTTGCCAAGCACCTGCTTCAGGAAGCTACCGAACTGATTGGTTCTGTTTCCACCAATACCCCGCCCGAAGCAACGGATAGTGCGGCGCAGTAAGTAAGCGCGACTTTTTTACGGTCATTTCAAATTTAAAATGACCAAGGATGCGGTGCTTGCGGGAATTTCTCGTCCTTTGGGGAATTATTTTTGGCACGTTTCACAATTGTTTTTCACACTATGATTTGGTGAAGGAAAAAATATCAATTGGCGTGGCAATTATAGACCACGATTTACAGGTTTCAAACAGCTTGGTTCGGATGCTTGATTCGACGGACGGATTACAGTGTGTCGGTGCTTATTCCAGTGTTGCGAATGCGCTGGATGAGATTTCCGTTTCGCGGCCAGATGTGGTTTTAATGGACATCAATCTGCCGGCCGTAAACGGAGTTAAAGGTGTGCGGCGTCTCAAAGCAGCCTGCCGTGACCTCTTGATTTTGGTCTTCACTGATATTGAAAACGCCAACATTGTTTTTAACGCATTCGCCGCCGGCGCCGTTGGGTATTTGTTGAAACCCGATTCTCCGGGACAAATTATCGCTGCCATACAGGAAGTTTACGATGGCGGGTCACCCATGAGCAGCACCACTGCGCGCCAGATGGTTGGCCTGCTTCAAGAAACGGCCATTTCGGATGAGAATTATTGGAAGCTGTCATGCTCTGTTGAATACATCCGTGACTGCATTGGTTCGGCTAACGCCGGAGGGTATAAGCCAGCACCTTGAAGGCGGCTTCAGCCAGCAGTTGGTTCGGTTTCCGTGAGGTCAGTGTCGAACCCATCGTCCGTTTCAGCC
>CAIOUK010000164.1 GCA_903861445.1 uncultured Verrucomicrobia subdivision 3 bacterium | reverse complement strand
GACGCAATGCCGACGTGCTGGCCACCGTCTGCGGCTCATCCCGAGTTCGTTTTAATTACGGTCCAAGGACTGTTGCCAATCACGCACAGGGCAGGGAAATTATTTTTTAAAAGATCAAATTTAACTGCGAACAACTTCGTCCCGCCAGACTGTTTTCTCAAGTGAAATCTGAAAAAATATTTTTGGTTTTCTTGCATCCGGTGCTTGCGTTCCTGTAGGTCGAGGCGTTTAATTAAACTTCCGCCGGTCAGACTCGCTTAAATTCACTTCGCCGCAGTTTTGTCATCCAGTTTATTGCGGATGATTTCCGCGAGGGCTTCCGGCTTGAACGGCTTGCGGATGAAGTTTTCCCCTTCCTTCAGTTGGACGTTCCGGCCATCAAGATTGCCGGTGTAGCCGCTGGTGTAGATGACTTTGAGCGTCGGTTTTTCGGCCAGCAACTGGCTGGCCAGCTCGATGCCGTTCATGTTTTCCGGCATGATGATGTCGGTCAGCAACAATTGAATGCGGTCGCGGTGCTCCTGCCAGACTTTCAAGGCGGCGGGGCCGGACTCGGCTTCCCGCACGGTGTAGCCGCAGCGTTGCAACAGGTCGCAGACAAACGTGCGCAGCGGAAATTCGTCTTCGACGAGCAAGATGGTTTCTTCGCCCAACGGCAACACCGGTTTGGCTGGCGTGGCGGCTTGGGCGGCTGCCGCGTTGGCCACAATCGGAAAATACACGTTGAAGGTAGCGCCTTTGCCCAGCTCGCTTTGCACCGAAATCTCTCCGTGGTGCTGCTGCACGATGCCATAGACGGTGGCGAGGCCGAGGCCTGTGCCCTTGCCGACTTCCTTGGTGGTGAAAAACGGTTCAAAGATGCGCGGTAAAATTTCCGGATTGATCCCGCAACCGGTGTCGGTGACGGACAGGCAGACGTGCGGTTTGGCCGGCAGCTGGCCGTTGGCGGCGCGTTGGAAATTTTCCACTTTGGTGCGAATCGTCAGCTTGCCGCCGTCCGGCATGGCATCCCGGGCGTTAACCGCGAGATTCAGGATGATTTGCTCAATCATGCCCACGTCGGCGTGAATCAGCGGCAGCGCGGGTGAATATTCCGAACGCAGCGCGATGTCCTCGCCGAGAATACGTTGGAGCATTTTGGTCATCTGCGTCACGGTTTCGTTCAAGTTGAGGTTGACCGGATCCATTTGTTGCTTGCGCGCGAATAGGAGCAACTGGCGTGTGAGGCTGGCGGCCCGCTCGGAGGCGCGGGCAATTTGGTTCGAAAAATCCCGGATTTCCTGTGGTTGCAAGTCGAGGCCTTGCAGCAGTGAGGCATTGCCTTGAATGACTGTGAGAATATTGTTGAAGTCGTGCGCGATGCCGCCGGATAATTGGCCCACGGCTTCCATTTTTTGCGACTGACGGAGTTGTGATTCCAGATTTTGCCGTTCCTTGTCCGCGCGGATTTTTTCGGTGATGTCGGTCACGATGGAAAGGCAGCCGCAAATTTCTCCGTTGCCATCCCGCCAGGGGGCGTTCCGCCATTCACAGGTGATGAGGCGACCGTCTTTGGTGACGTTTTCATTCACGGAATGGCTGGTCATGTTGCCGTTTTTCACCACCTCGTTCCAAACGCCTTCCACGTGCGGCTGGGCTTCGGCTGGCACAATCAATTTATAAGCATGCTGTCCCAGCGCCTCGGCGGTGCTCCAGCCGAAAACATTCTCGGCGGCGTGGTTCCATTCCGCCACGCGGAAATCACGGTCAAAGGCGATGAAGGCCAGCGGCATCCGGTCCATGTAAAACTGGGTGCGTTCGTTGGCTTGCCGTAGTTTCTCGTTCGTTCGCCGGGTTTCGGTGATGTCAAACATGACGCCCTGGCTGCCGATGACGTTTTTGTTGCTGTCAAATACCGGCGACTTCAGCACCCGAAAGAATCTGGTCTCACCGACTGACGAAGTGAATGCTTCATTAGTTTCGATATTCTGGCCGGTTGCCATGATGGTTTTATGATGATCGTATCCCATCAAGGAATAATTAATTTCGCTAGTATTAACCGGAATGCCACCTGTATTGCGGGATTTTTGCTGCTTGTAATCGGCCAGTTCTCGAGCATCGCGCCCGATGATTTCCTCCGGTTTGAGATGTTGGAGCGCGCAGAATTGTGAATTGACAAAAACGAACCGTCCGTCGGCATCTTTGCGGAACACGCACGCCGGCATCTGCTCGACCAAGGAAAAATAGAGCGCCTGACTGGTGGCCAAGGCCTCGACCGTTTTTTTGCTTTCGGTGATGTCTTGTTTGATGGCCACGAAATGTAATATTCGGTTCGTTGCGTCCATCAGCGGCGTGATCGTCATCTCTTCCAGATAATAGCTGCCGTCCTTGCGGCGGTTGGTCAATTCACCATGCCAGACCTTGCCGGCCAAAATGGTTTTCCACATGCCTTCAAAAAACTCCTTGCTGTGTTTGCCAGAGCGGATCAGGTCGCGCGGATTTTTCCCGATGCATTCGGCGAGGGTGTAGCCAGAACTCCTGCTGAAGGCGGGATTGGCCCATTCGATGTGGCCGTGGACATCCGTGATGAGAATCGCGTTGGCCGCCGCCTCCAGCGCGACGCTTTGCAGGCGCATGGATTGTTGTGCCTGCGCCTGTTGGGTCATGTCCCGAAAACTCCAAACACGGCCGATGATTTGGTCGCCGAGTCGTTGCGGGCGTGCCACGCGGTCAAAGACGCGGCCATCTTTAAAGTGCAGCGTATCGTAGGCTTCCTCGTCCGGCTGTGCGTAAAGTTCCTGCACGCGTTTCAAGAACACCTCCGGTTCCTGAAGCTGATCCAATACCAGATTGAGGACGGCTTGGTCATCCCCGTGATTCATGATCTCGGCGGGAATGCGCCACATCTCCAGAAACCGGTTGTTGTAAGTCGTGATTTTTCCCTGCCGATCCACCACCAGCATGCCGCTCGCGCTGGATTCAATCGTGGCGCGCAGCAGGGAAACGGACTCCGCCAATTGATCCTCGTATTCCTTGCGCCCGCTGAGGTTGCGCGCCATGGCGGCGAATACCTGTTCTCCCTGAATCTCATAACGTGAGATACTGACTTCCACCGGAAAACTCGTGCCGTTCTTTCGTCGGTGCCGGCTTCGCACCAGTTGCGAATGATCGGGCTGAAGCTTCCGCCAAATTTGCTGGATTTTCTCCAACGGCAAGTCCCGCTCGATGTCCGTCACCTTCATCTGCAACAATTCTTTTCGCGAATAGCCCAGACTTTCACAGGCGCTCCGGTTTACATCCAACAGACGTCCTTCTACATCGTGGACAAAAATCGCGTCGGACGCCTGCTCCACCAGCGTGCGGAAACGCTCCTCGCTGCCGCGCAGATTTTTTTCCGCGCGATTCTTCACGATGGCCGTGGCCGCCGTGTGCGTCACCAATTCGATGATGCGCACGTCGTCCGCGTGTGGCAATCCGGTCTCATGGTGGTAAATCGCAAACGTGCCGAGCACTTTTTTCTGCTCATCCAAAATCGGCGTGGACCAGCACGATCTCAGCCCATGCACCAACGCCAGATGCTTGTAATTCACCCACAGCGGATCATGCGCGATGTCGCCCACAAACACCGGCGACCCGCGAAACGCCGCCGTGCCGCAACTGCCGACCTTCGGCCCGATACCCACGCCGTCAATCGCCTTGCAAAAATCTTCCGGCAACGAGGGCGCCGCGCCGTGCCGCAACTGCGTGCCTTCCAGCAGTAGGATGGAGGCAATCATGTCCGGCGATTGCGCTTCGACGCCGCGCAGCAGCGCCTCCAGCGTTTCCTTTAGTGGTTTGCTGCCGGCGATTTTTTGCAAGGTTTCCTGTTGCAACCGGTTTAGCGCGTCGGCCTTTTTGAGTTCGGCGATCTTCGCGGATTCCCGTTTCAAAAAAAACCGCATGATGAGAAAAACCATGCCCGAAGTGAACACCACCGACACCAAGCCCTTGAAGATTTCCATTTGCGTCAACTGCTCCTTGTCATCAATCAAGTCGCCCAGCAACTGATCGGAAAACAAAATCCATAGTCCCGACACGATGCCATAAAAAATGGTCGCCCGGAGCGCTAGGGAGTTGAATTTATGCCTCATGGCAATTGAAAACTCGAATAGTATGTTTCAACGCGCCTAATTTTGCAACCGTCTGGCGGCAAAAATCCAACTCGCCTTGAATCCTACGTTTCGGCTATGCTGTCCGCCTATTTTCGCATGATGACCAGCACGCAAATCCGCCAATCGTTCCTCGATTTTTTCAAATCGAAGCAGCACACCATTGTTCCGTCATCATCGCTGATGCCGGATTCCCCAAATCTGCTCTTCACCAACGCCGGCATGAACCAGTTCGTCCCGATTTTTCTCGGCCAGACCAAATGTCCTTACACGCCCGGTCGCGCAGCGGACACGCAGAAATGCATCCGCGCCGGGGGCAAGCACAACGACCTCGACGACGTCGGCCTCGACACCTATCACCACACGTTTTTCGAGATGCTGGGCAACTGGAGCTTCGGCGATTATTTCAAGAAGGAAGCCATCGACTGGGCGTGGGAACTCGTCATCGAAGTCTGGAAATTTCCACCGCAACGCATCTACGCCACGATTTATCAACCGGACAAATCCAAAAACGATCCTGCTGACCGCGACGAGGAAGCGTGGAATTTCTGGGCGGAAAAATTTCGCAGCGTTGGCCTCGATCCCGCCGTCCACATCGTCAACGGCGGCAAGAAAGATAATTTTTGGATGATGGGCGAGACCGGCCCGTGCGGTCCCTGCACCGAAATCCACGTGGACCTCCGCCCCGGCCCGGCGCAGACCGACCTCGACGCGCAAACCTCCGGCGCGAAACTCGTCAACGGCTCCGACGCCCGCTGCATCGAGATCTGGAATAACGTCTTCATTCAATACAACGCCAACCCCGACGGCACGTTCACGCCGCTGCCCGCGCAGCATGTGGACACCGGCATGGGTTTCGAGCGCGTCACCAGCATCATCCAAGGCACGAAAAATCTGACCGATTTTCAGAACGCAAAAATTTCCAACTACGAGACCGATATCTTCCGCCCGATTTTTGACGCCATTGAAAAATTGAGCGGCCAGAAATACGGCTCCACGCTTCCGAAATCCGGCAGCACCGGCGACACCGAGCAGGAGAAGGCCGACGTCGCGTTCCGCGTCATCGCTGACCATATCCGCACGCTGTCATTTGCGATTGCCGACGGCATCCAGCCCGGCAACACCGACCGCAACTACGTTTTGCGCCGCATCCTGCGTCGCGCGGTGCGTTACGGCCGCACGCTCGGCTTTCACGAACCGTTCTTCTACAAACTCGTGGACGTGCTCGCCGACACGATGGGTGATGTCTTCCCTGAAATCCGCGCAAAACAAAAATTTGTGCGCGAAGTGATTCACGGTGAAGAAGCTGCTTTCAATAACACTCTTGGCAACGGATTGGAATACATTGAAACAATTTTGCGATTGAAGTCTCGCGTGGCGAAAGTTCCTCACAGCACTGCCTTTCAAAAACTCAAAGACAATATTCAAGTATTGAAAGGCATTAACATTGCCACGGTTGACGAAGCAAACGTAGCTTGGTTCGCGGAAAGTTTTAATGGGGTTTCACAACAATATTCCTTTTTGCCGGAAGATTTGGTGGCGCAAGAATTGGTTGCAGATGCAAATGTAGCTTGGGACGCAAAAGATCAGTTGAAAAAATTTGCGGAATTCTGGCAGCCGGGCATGAAGCAAGGCGTTCCAAAAAAAGAGTTCATTGAGCGGTTGGAGAAAATGATTTCTGAAATTGAAAAGATTTCTGGTAAAGTTAATTCAATTGCCGGTGACAATGCTTTCAAACTTTACGATACCTACGGCTTCCCGCTCGACCTCACCGAATTGATGGCGCGCGAACGCGGTTTGACCGTGGACAAGGAAGGCTTCGAGAAGTTGATGGAAGAGCAACGCGCCCGCGCCCGCGCCGCGCAGAAGAAGGAAGTCATTTCCCTTTCGCAAATCGAAACGACCGCGCCGACAAAATTTACCGGCTTTGAAAAATTGGAATCGCCCGCGCGCGTGCTCGAAGTCGTCAGCGTCAAAGACAAAACCGCCATCGTGCTGGACACGTCGCCGTTTTACGCCGAGATGGGCGGCCAGGTCGGCGACACCGGCGAGTTGACCGGCAGCGGCCAGCTCTGGCGCGTCGTCAACACGCAGAAATCCGGCAACACCTTCCTGCACTTCGTCGAAGGCGGCGATGCTCCGGCGGTGGGCGCGGGTGTCACGCTTGCCGTTGATAAATCCCGCCGCGATGCAATCCAGCGCCACCACACCGTGACGCATTTGCTTCATTGGGCATTGCACGAAGTCGCCAGCAAGGAAGCGTCGCAGAAAGGTTCATTCGTCGGCCCGGACAAGCTGACCTTCGATTTCAACAGCGCGCCGCTCACGCCCGCGCAGGTCGCCGACATCGAGAAGCTCGTCAACGAACGCATCCTCGAAAACGCCGGCGTCTCGTGGACGGAAGTCGCGCACGCCGACGTGAAGAACCGCAAGGACGTGATGCAATTCTTCGGCGACAAATACGGCGACACCGTCCGCGTCGTCCAAATCGGCGGCGGAGCCGGAAAGCTCGACGGCTATTCGATGGAACTTTGCGGCGGCACGCACACGCGCGCGACCGGCGAAATCGGTTTGTTCCGCATCGTCAGCGAAGCGGCGGTGGCGGCGGGCGTTCGTCGTATCGAAGCGGTGGCGGGCTTGACGGCTTACGGCTTGGCGAACGAACAGTTGCAACTCATCCGCAGCATCGCCGGCAAAATCAATTCGCCCGTCGGCGAGTTGGAAAAGAAAGTAGAAGCCTTGCTCGCGCATCAAAAGGAATTGGAGAAGTCGCTCAAGTCCGCGCAACAACGCGAAGCCGCAGGCAGCGCCAAAGATTTGGTCGCGAAAGCGGAAACCATCAACGGCGTTCCCGCCATCATCGTCAACCTCGGCGCGAACGACGGCGACACGTTGCAGGCGATTGCCGACGCGCTGAAATCGCAGTTCAAAGGCGTCGTCGTCCTCGGCGGCGCGGCGAATGGCGCGGTCACTTTGATTGCTTCAGTCTCGGCGGAGTTCACGGCGAAAGTTCAGGCGGGAAAAATCATCCAGACCATTGCCCCGATTGTCGGTGGCAAGGGCGGCGGCAAGCCGGACAACGCGCGTGGCGGCGGCAAGGACGCCGGCAAGCTGGACGAGGCGCTGGCGAAGGCGAGGACGCTGTTATGATTTTTATCCGTAACCTGTTTACAGCCGGCTGCGTCCAATGAAACAATTATGAAAAAATTGATCTATCTGGCGATTGCCGCCCTGCTGCTGTCATCCGTTGCGTCCGTGAACGCGGCGGGCTCTGGCAAACACAAGCATCATCACGGCAAAAAAGCCGCCAGCCACTCTGTCGGCAAACATCACAAAGGTCATCATCACCATCGGCATCACTGAAAATGTGGATGACATTAAAAGCCCCGCGTCCAGTGACGTGGGGCTTTTTGTCTAACGGGAGGCGATGTGCCGCAGGGCCAACAGCGGGTCAATGCGCGCGACGAGGAAGTGCGCCCAATAATTTTTCCAGCGCTGCCAGAAAGTTTGTGACCGGCGAAATTCCTTCAGCTCAATCCGGCGGGAATGTCTTAAAGTTTCAGAAAAAATCTCCTTTGCGCCGGCCACAGTGATTGGGTCGGCGAAACGCAGCATGAGTTCGTAGTTCATGTTGAAGCTGCGGACATCCAGATTGGAGGAGCCGGCAAAGACTTTTTCGTCCACGAGGCAAAGCTTCGCGTGGAGAATCTGCGGCTGGTATTCGTAAATTTCCACCCCGGCTCGCAACAACCGCGCGTAATAAATCAGGCTGGCGGCGCGGGCGATGGACACATCGCAGTGCGCGGGCAGGATCAGCCGCACGTGCCCGCCACGCTGGACGGTTTGCCGTAGCAGTTTCCGGAGTTTTCGACGTGGCAAAAAATACGGGACGATGAAATCGGCTGAATGAGCGTGCGCCAAATCCTGATGCAGGGCGCGTTGAAAACTGCCCGCGCCGCGTCCGGGGCGGACGGCGAAGATTTGGGTTTCATTCGTCCGGCGGCGAAAGCGCCGGAACGCGCGCAGCCGGCGGAAGCGTCCGTGCGCAAAGCCGGCGTTGGCAAAAGTCTGTTCAAATTCATCGGCGAGTTGGGTCGCCAGTTCGGCCTCTTCAATTTTCACCATCAGGTCGAACCAGCCCGTCGTGATGCCGTCGCCGCTGTGGCAGTCGCAGATGTTCGCGCCGCCGAGGAAGGCCGTCTGCCGGTCGCAGACGAGCAGCTTGCGATGATTGCGCACACCGAAGCGGGAGAAGCGCAGGGGATTGAAGAAACGGACTTCGCCGCCGACGGCCAACAGTGGCTGGAAAAAATTGGCGGATAAGGTCAGCGAGCCGAACGCATCCGCCAGCACCCGCACCCGCGCGCCGCGTTTGGCGGCCTGGGTCAGAGCGTCCAGAAAACGCCGGCCGATTTCATCGTTGGCGAAAATATAGATTTCCAACTCGACGCTGCGCCGCGCCTGGCCGATGGCTTCGAGCATGGCGGGGAAAAATTTTCCGCCGCCGCCAAGCCATTGTGTTGATGTGGGCGAGCTGGCGGTCATGCCGGGTTTTGAATGGCCGAGCGGCGGCCAAAGGACAAGCAAAAACGGACACCGTCGCCGGCGGCCATTTCCGATTTTCCGATTTTATTTTCAGCCGATGCGCTGCTTCAGGCTGTCGAGTTGGGCGTTCAGCGCCGGCGGCAATTTGTCGCCGAACTTGGCGTAGTTGGCGGCGACGTCGGCGATTTCAGTTTGCCAGCCGGCGAGATCCACCTTGAGGAGTTCCGCGAGATCGTCGCCGGAAATATTCAGGCCGGACAAGTCCAGCGCATCGCGCGTGGGAATGTGGCCGATGGGCGTGGTCTGCGCCTTGCCCGTGCCTTCGACGCGTTCGCAAATCCATTTCAGGACGCGGCTGTTGTCGCCATAACCAGGCCAGAGAAATTTGCCTTCGGCACTGCGGCGAAACCAGTTCACGAAGAAAACTTTCGGCAGCTTGCTGCGGTCGGTCTTCTTGGCGAACGAGAGCCAGTGCGCGAAGTAATCGCCCATGTTGTAGCCGCAGAACGGCAGCATGGCGAATGGATCGCGACGCAGCACGCCGGCGGTGCCGAGCGCGGCGGCGGTGGTTTCGGAACCGCACGCGGAACCCATGAATACGCCGTGTTCCCAATCGAATGCTTCGTTCACCAGCGGAATCGTGCCGGGCCGGCGGCCACCGAAAAGAATGGCCGAGAGCGGCACGCCTTCGGGGCTTTGCCAGGCGGGATCAATGACGGGGCATTGCGATGCGGGCGCGGTGAAACGGCTGTTGGCGTGCGCGCCTTTCTTGCCGCTGGTCGGCGTCCACGGATTGCCTTCCCAGTCAATGCCAGTGGCCGGCGCGGGCACGCCCATGTCTTCCCACCAGATGTCATTGTCGGGCGTGAGCACGACGTTGGTGAAGACGGTGTTCTTGGCGCAGGACGTGAGCGCGTGCGGATTCGATTTGGCCGAAGTGCCGGGCGCGACGCCGAAGAAACCGGTTTCCGGGTTCATCGCCCAGAGCTGACCGTCTTTACCGACGCGAATCCAAGCGATGTCGTCACCGAGCGTAGTGACCTTCCAGCCGGGCAGCGTGGGCTGCATCATGGCGAGGTTGGTCTTGCCGCAGGCGCTGGGAAACGCGGCGGCGACGTAATATTTTTTATTCGACGGCGACTCGACGCCGAGAATGAGCATGTGCTCCGCCATCCAGCCTTCGCGTTTCGCGACGGTCGAGGCGATGCGCAGCGCGAGGCATTTTTTGCCGAGCAACGCGTTGCCACCGTAACCGGAACCGTAGGACCAAATGGACGGATCATCAGGAAAATGGACGATGTATTTTTTCTTCGGATCAGGTTCGCACGGCCAGGCCACGTCTTTCTGGCCGGGCGCGAGCGGTGCGCCGACGGAGTGGACGCAGGGAATGAATTCGCTGTCTGTGCCAAGCTTATCCAAAACGCTTTTGCCCATGCGCGTCATGATGCGCATATTGACGACGACGTAGGGCGAGTCGGTGATCTCGATGCCGATTTTGCAGATGGGCGATGCCAGCGGCCCCATCGCGAAGGGAATCACATACATCGTGCGGCCCGCCATGCAGCCCTTGAACCGCGCGAGCAACTCGGCTTTCATCTTGACCGGGTCGGCCCAATTGTTCGTCGGGCCGGCTTCTGCCGCTGTCTGCGAGCAAATGAACGTGCGGTCTTCCACGCGCGCCACGTCGCTTGGATGCGAGCGGGCAAGGTAGCTGCCGGGGCGTTTCTTCTCGTTCAGCTTGATGAACGTGCCGCTCTGAACCATCAGGTCGCACAAGGATTGGTTTTCTGTTTCCGAGCCGTCGCACCAATGGACGCTGGTCGGTTTGCACAAGGCGGCCATTTCCTGCACCCAGGCGATGAGATTCTGGTTAGCGATCTTTGGTTGGTTGTTTTTTAAGGTGGTCATGTTTTCAAGCATTAGTTAATGCCTGATAAAATGCAGTTTAATGTCAGTTTTAGCCATAACATAAATTGTTAATTCGTTCCCATTTTTGGTTGCGAGGGTGCGAACGCCGCGTTGGTGCGAGCGGTTGGTCAAAGTCGTGCGTTGCGGTGGGCCGTCGGCTGTGTTAAACTGGCGCTCAACAATGTTCGACGACGATTCCAACTTGAAAGACGGCGGCGGTAAGAAAAAAGCGCCGGGCAACGGTTTTAACAAAAACCAGATGTTCACTCTGCTGGCGTGGGCGGGTATCATCGCCGCCACGGTGATGTTGTTCATGGTGAGGAAAAACTACACCGCGCAGGCCGCGACGTTGACGCAGTCGGAATTTCTGAACAAGTTTCAGTCGAATCAAATCGCGCACGCTACGATTAACTTCAACGCGCAGTCGTCGCCGTTGACGCCGGTCAGTGGCGAGTTTTTGGAAACCGGCAAGGACGGCAAGCCGGTGAAAGTGCCCTTCGTTTCACCCAACGCGATGCTCACCCAGAAGATGCTCGATCAATTGTTGATATCCGACAAAGTTGAGGCTGGGGCGCCGAACGCGATGTTGGCAAGTGTCTTGTGGACCTTTGGCCCGATTATTTTGATTGCTCTGCTGTTCTGGTTTGTGTTTGTCCGTCAGATCAAAGCGGCGGGCAAAGGCGCGCTGAGCTTCGGCAAAAGCAAAGCGAAGATGCTCGCCAAGGACCGTAACAAAACCACTTTCAAAGATGTCGCCGGGGTCGAAGAAGCGATGGAGGAAGTTTCCGAGCTTGTCGAATTTTTGAAAGATCCAAAAAAATTTCAGCGGCTCGGCGGGCGCATTCCCAAGGGCGTTTTGATGATCGGGCCGCCCGGCACCGGCAAAACGCTGCTGGCGAAAGCGATTGCCGGCGAGGCCGACGCGGCGTTCTTCAGCATCAGCGGTTCGGATTTTGTGGAGATGTTTGTCGGCGTCGGCGCGAGCCGTGTGCGCGATATGTTCGAGCAGGCGCGCAAGAGCACGCCGTGCCTGATTTTTATTGATGAAATTGACGCCGTCGGCCGCTCGCGCGGCCACGGTCTCGGCGGCGGCAACGACGAACGCGAACAGACCTTGAACGCGCTGCTTGTCGAGATGGACGGCTTCGACACGCAGGAAGGTATCATCATCATCGCGGCGACCAACCGTCCCGACGTTCTGGATCCGGCGCTGCTGCGGCCCGGACGTTTTGATCGGCAGGTCACGGTGAATTTGCCCGACGTGCGCGGGCGCGAGGCGATTTTGAAAGTTCACGCCAAAAATGTGAAGCTCGCGCCAAATGTGGATTTGTCCATCATCGCGCGCGGCACGCCCGGATATTCCGGCGCGGAGCTGGCGAATTTGTTGAACGAAGCCGCGCTGCTCGCGGCGCGCACCGGCAAAAAATCCATTGAGCAGCCGGAGTTGGAAGAAGCGCGCGACAAAGTCCGCTGGGGGCGCGAACGCCGCAGTCTCGCCATGACGGACGTGGAAAAGAAATTCACCGCCTGGCACGAAGCCGGTCACGGTCTCGTCAACGTGGTGCTCCAACATACGCACCCGTTGCACAAAGTTACCATTATTCCGCGCGGCCAGTCGCTGGGCTCCACGATGTATCTGCCAAAGGACGACGTTTTAAGCCGCAAGCGCAAGGAGATGCTCGACACCATTGCCGTCACCATGGCTGGACGTATTGCCGAAGAAATTGTTTCCGAGGATATTTCTACTGGCGCGGCGGGCGATATTCAACAAGCCACGCACATGGCGCGCGCCATGGTGATGCACTGGGGCATGAGCGACAAAATTGGCATGGTGCAATACGGCGAGGCCAGCGAATACGTTTTCCTCGGCCGCGAAATGGCGCGCAGCAAAGATTACAGCGAGAAGACGGCGCAGGAAATTGACGACGAGGTCAAGCGCATCATTGACGAAGGTTACCAGCGGGCGACCAAAATTATTCAGGATTACCGCAGCCAGCTGGAAACCATTGCCAACGCGTTGCTCGAATATGAAACGCTCGACGGCGAACAGGTCGCGGAAATCGTCCGCACCGGCACGTTCACGCCGCCGCCCAAGCCGCCCGCCAATGTTGACCCGATGATGGGTGCGCCGGCGGGCACGTCGCTGCCGGAAAATCCGCCGAAACCGACCCCGCCCATTTTGCCCGGCGGTCTGGGCACGCCGGCACCGATGCCGGCCGCTTAAGCATTTCCAAAACCAAAACGGCGGTCATTTGACCGCCGTTTTTTCGTTTTTAAATTTATGGATTTGGCTTAGGAAGCTTTTTCCAAACTCTTCAAATCCTCGGCCAGAAACTGCGCCACGTCCTTGAAGCGCGCGACATTTTCCGGATTCATCGCCATCAAGGTTTGATGAGCTTCCAGACTCGTGCGCGCGATTTGCTCGTGCGACGGATGGATGGATTCCGGCACGCAGGTTTTCACGTCGTCGGGCAGTTTCAGTTCGCCGGCGGTTAGCTTGAACAGATGAGCCGCGCCCAAATTTTCCAGCAGCTCGCTCACCCGCGTGGTGGCACTGTGCAGCTCAATGCCCCGTTCGGCGGGGGCGCCTTGAGGATTTAGTTTCATGCCGAAACCGGCGAGCACGCCGAGGAATGTGCTGTCCATCAGCACGCACTCCGCCAGATCAATGATAAAGTGGTTGAAGCCCTTTTGCGCGAGTTCGCTCAACAGGGTTTTGAAATCCGGGCTGGACGCAAAATTCGCTCGGCCGGCAATCTTGATGCAGACAAAATTCTTTCCGATTAAGACTGACAAATTGGCGGATGACATTTTTCCTCTTGGATTCGTTAAATTTTAAGCGGCGGCTGCGCCGGAAGACACAATTTGCACTAGTGCCTGCTGCAACACAAGCGCTTCGTCCAGCCCGCTGGACACCAGCCGCTGGTTGCAGCGCAGCAAAACGTCCATCGCGCGGACGAGTTCGGCGGACGTATATTTTTTGACCTGCGGCAGCGCCTTGAACAGCACATACGGACTTAGCGCCAGCGGGTTGAATTTCTTTTCCACCGGCATTTTGTCGGCAGGCACGCGTTCCAGTTGCGCCTTGAAATGGTTGTAGTCGCTGGTGTCTTTCACCCAGCCTTCGCGCAACATTTCCTTGAGCAGCAGCATCGCCCGCACCTTGCCGATGAGTCCGTAAAGCAAACCGATCTCCGACTTGTCCTTGTCGAACTTCGTTTCCCAAAGCTCCTCGTCCAGCCGCTTGAGCAGGCGGGGCAGATCGCGGTCGCCGAGCGCATCGCCCAGCGCGAATGCCTTGGCCGTCTTGTTGTGCGCGCAAATCGTGGTCACGTCAGTCAGCTCGATTTTTTTGCGTTCGCCGGTGAAGACGCAAAGTTTTTCAACTTCGTTTTCTAACTGCCGCGCATTGCCGCCAGCGCGAACCACGAGTTCGCCCAGCGCCGCGCCAGAAATTTCCTTCTCGCGTTTGCGCACGGCCTCGCGCGCGGCGACTTGGGCGCGTTCCGCCCAATCCTTGTCATCCTGCGACCACGAGGTGAAAACTTCCGTCGTGCCGATTTTGTCGAGCGTCTTGTAAAAAACTTTCCGCTTGTCCACTTTGCCGGCACTGATGAGCAGTCGGACATTCTGCCAGGAAAACTTCTTCAATTCCTCCGCCAGTTCCGCTAGCGTTTCCGTCACGGCAGCAGACGAAGCGGTGCGATCTTCGCCGAGAAAATTGCAGTCGCGCAGCCAGACGACTTTACCGCCGCCAAAAAAAGGCAGTGTTTGCAGGGCTTCCCGGAGTTTGCCGATGACGTTCAACGCGTCGCCGCCGTTGCCGACGGTGGCCTCAATGGTTTCATGATCCATGCCGCCGAGTTCGGTCGACCAATCCTGAAAAATCTGCTTGGCGCGTTGTTTGACGGCCAAATCATCGTCGCCGCAAACCAGCGCGAGGGGAGTTGAAGTGGCAGCGGCCATTTCAGTCAGCTTCCGCTTCACCGCCGGATTCGTTCATTTTGTCGAGGACTTCGCTCATGTCCTCCACCTGCGCGAACAGCGTCGTAGAAACGAAAATCGGTTTTTTTTGCGCCGCCGCCAGCGCCAGACAATCGCTGGGCCGCGCGTCGAGTTCGACAATTTTCCGGGCGACCTCGTTTTGCTGCTGCAAAATGAGCCGCGCGAAGTAGGTGGCATTTTTTAAATCGGTGATGACCACGCGCTCGACGGTTATGCCGAAGCCTTGAAAAACGTGGTTGATGAGGTCGTGTGTGAGCGGTCGTTCCTTGGGTTCGTTGCGGAGAAAATCGCCGATCACCCGGCCCATCTGCGGCTCGACGTTGATAACAAAAACTTTTTCGTCATTGCCGACGAACAGAGCGCAGCCGCTGTTGGCAGGGAGTATGCCGCGAATCTGGACGGGCACGACTTCGTTCTTCATGAGCTTAATCTATGTGGAATCCGCTGAAAAACAAGCCCAGTTCAGGCGTTGGCAGGATTGTAATTCAGCCACGGCCCCAGCCAGCGTTCCATTTCGGAAACTGTTTTGCCCTTTCGCTTGGCAAGATCTTCCACCTGATCTTTGCCGAGTTTGCCGACGGCGAAATATTTTGACTCCGGATGCGCGAAGTAAAGTCCGCTCACCGAACTGCCGGGCCACATGGCAAAACTTTCCGTGAGCTTGATTCCCGTGTGTTTTTCCACATCGAGCAAGTCCCAGAGAATTTCCTTCTCCGTGTGGTCCGGCGACGCGGGATAGCCAGCGGCCGGGCGGATGCCGCGATATTTTTCTTCGATCAAATCAGCGGTAGTCAGCTTTTCCAATTTGCCAAATCCCCATTCGTCGCGGGCGCGCTTGTGGAGATATTCGGCGAACGCTTCCGCCAGACGATCGGCGATGGCTTCGGTGAGAATCGCGTTGTAGTCGTCGTGCTCGGCTTTGAACTTCTCGACAATTTCTTTCAAGCCGTGTCCGCTCGTAACGGCGAATGCGCCGATGTGGTCAGGTTGCGCTGTGATTTTTGGCGCGATGAAATCCGCGAGGCACCAGTTCGGCGTGTCGTCGCCCTTTTCAATTTGCTGACGAAGAAAATGAAACTTCGTGCGCAGATGTTTACGCGAGCCATTGGTGTAAACTTCTACATCGTCGCCTACGGCGTTCGCTGGGAACAGGCCATAGACGGCTTGCAGTTTCAGCGACTTGTTCGCGACAAATTCTGCGAGCATCTTCTGCGCATCGGCAAACAGCTTGGTGGCTTCCTCGCCGTGTTTTTCGTGCTGGAGAATTTTCGGATACACGCCGCGCAATTCCCAAGTGTGGAAGAATGGCGTCCAATCAATGAACGGCACAAGCTCCTCGATGGAAACGCTGAACGCTCCGGCATGTCCGTGCGACGAACCGCAATCGCATTTGCCGGGATTGAATGCGCCCGACGAAAGCGTGCGCACGCCAGTGAACTCCGGTTTCGGCAAATCATCGTATTTCAATTTCGGCGCGTTTGCGCGTGCAGCTTCGAGCGAAAGTAGTTTTACCGCTGAACCCGCATGTTGTTCGCGCAACTTTTCGTAATCTTCACGCAGTTGTTTCACGAACGCGGCTTTGCCGTCCTTGCTCAATAAACTGCTCGTCACCGGCACGGCGCGCGAGGCATCGAGCACGTGGACGACCGGCTCGCTGTAATGTTGCGCGACTTTGACGGCGGTGTGGGCGCGGCTGGTCGTCGCGCCGCCGATGAGCAGGGGAACCTTGAAGCCGGTGCGCTCCATCTCGCGCGCGACGTGAACCATCTCATCGAGCGACGGCGTGATTAAGCCGCTTAAGCCAATGATGTCGGCCTTCTCCAGCTTCGCGCGCTCCAGAATTTTTTCGCACGGAACCATCACGCCCATGTCGATGACCTCGTAGTTGTTGCAGGCCAGCACGACGCCGACGATGTTTTTGCCGATGTCGTGAACGTCGCCTTTGACAGTCGCGAGGACGATCTTGCCCTGCGCCTTCACGACTTCGCCACGCGCGGCCATCGCCGCTTTCTCGGCTTCCATGAACGGCGTGAGATACGCGACGGATTTCTTCATCACGCGCGCGGATTTCACCACCTGTGGCAAAAACATTTTGCCTGCGCCGAACAAATCGCCGACCACGCTCATGCCCGCCATCAACGGGCCTTCGATGACCGTAAGCGGCTTGCCGTATTTCGCAAGTGCTTCGGCGGTGTCGGCCTCAACATAAAGATCAATGCCCTTCACCAACGAATGCGAAAGGCGCTCTTCGATCGTGCCTTTGCGCCATTCCTCTTCAATCTTCTTGTCCGTCGCCGTCGTGCCCGCACTGGCAGCTTTAAGTTTTTCACCAAACGTCACAAGGCGTTCCGTCGCGTCGGCACGGCGATTCAACAAAACATCTTCAACGAGTTCCTTCAGCTCCGGCTCGATTTCCTCATAAACTTCCAACATGCCGGCGTTGACGATGCCCATGTCCATGCCGGCTTTGATGGCGTGGTAAAGAAAAGCGCTGTGCATCGCCTCGCGCACGGGATTGTTGCCGCGAAAACCGAATGACACATTGGATACGCCGCCGCTGACTTTCGCGTGCGGGAGGTTTGCCTTGATCCAGCGAGTGGCTTCGATGAAATCCACGGCATAGTTGTTGTGCTCCTCAATGCCCGTGCCGACGGTGAGGATGTTCGGATCAAAAATAATGTCTTCGGGCGGAAAGCCGACTTCGTCCACGAGAATGCAGTAGGCGCGTTCACAGATGCGGATCTTGTCCGCGAGCGTTGCCGCCTGGCCTTGTTCATCGAACGCCATCACCACGACCGCCGCGCCGTATTTCAAAACTTTGTGCGCATGTTCGCGGAACTTCGCTTCGCCTTCCTTCATCGAGATGGAGTTCACGATGCCTTTGCCTTGAACGCATTTCAGGCCGGCTTCGATGACTTCCCATTTTGAGGAGTCCACCATGAACGGAACTTTGGCGACCTCCGGTTCGCTGCCCAGCAATTGCAGGAAGCGCGTCATGGCGGCAACACCATCAATCATCCCTTCGTCCATGCAGATGTCTATTATGTTCGCGCCGTTCTCGACTTGTTGCCGCGCGACCGCAACCGCTTCCTCGTATTTGTTTTCCTTGATGAGCTTGGCGAACTTCGGCGAACCGGCAACATTCGTGCGTTCGCCGATCATGATGAATTGACCGATCTGCTGCGTGAATGGCTGCGAGCCGCTCAAGCGCAACGGAATCGCCGCGCCAGTTGAGAAGTTCGTTTCCGTTTTTGCTCCACGCGGCGGTTTGTTTTCCAGAGCCTTCGCAATCGCGGCGATGTGTTCGGGCGTATTGCCGCAGCAACCGCCAGCGATGTTGATCAAACCGCTATTCGCGAATTCGCCGAGAAAATTGCCCATGTCTTCAGGCTTCAAATCGAAACCGGTCGGCGACAGCGGATTTGGCAAACCGGCGTTCGGATAACACGAAATCGCCGTGTTGGATTTCTCCGCGAGTTCAGCCAGAAACGGCCTCATCAAATCCGGACCGAGCGAGCAGTTGAGGCCGATGGCAATCGGCTTCACATGCTTCATCGCGTTCCAATACGCCTCGATGGTCTGCGCGGAGATCATCGTCTCGCCGCCGCGACCAACAGCAGCGGAAATCATGATGGGCAGAATTTTTTTGTCTTGCTCAAAGACTTCCTGAATCGCCACGAGCGCGGCCTTGGCGTTGAGCGAATCGAAAATCGTCTCGACCAGCAGCAGGTCCGAACCGCCCGCGATGAGTCCGCGAATCTGGTGCGTGTAGGCCGTCTTCACTTGGTCAAACGTGCAGACGCGGAAACCGGCGTCATCCGCGTCCGGTGAATTGGAAAGCGAAACCGTCAGCGGCCCGACGGCACCGGCGACGAAGCGCGGGCGGCCGGTTTTGTTCGCGATGCGGTCGCACCATTCGCGACATTGCTTGGCAGATTGTTCGTTGATTTCCCAGGCGAGGTCGTTGAGAAATTTATTTTCGATGACGCCCTGATAAAACGCTGGGTCTTTGCGCCCGCCATGTTCGCGCGGATCGTCCACGAAAAATTCGCTCTGCCCGATGCTCGTGGCAGAAAACGTATTCGTCTCAATGATGTCCGCCCCGGCTTCCAGAAAGCGCCGATGGATGTCGCAAATCGTGTCCGCTTGCGTGAGCGAATACAAATCACCGTTGTTCTTCAAATCCTTTTTGGAATCCTTGAAGCGCTCGCCGCGAATCTCCTTTTCACCCAGTCCGTAGGTGCGGATGGTCGTGCCCATCGCGCCGTCAATAATGACGATGCGTTCCTGGAGTGCCTTTTTAAGCTGTTCGGCGGTGTTCGACATGCCGTCAAGATAGGCAAAACCAGGCCGAATTCAAATCAAAAATCAACGCATCCAGATTTGATGATATGTTAATATGTAAGCACTTGGTCGGCTAAGGATGCTAAATGACTTTTCAGCTTTCGATTTTTGATTTAGATTTGAGGCCAGTTATTAAGCCAAAAAACAAGCCATTCATTTTAGAAGTGGAATTAGGCGTGAATTTAAACAATAAAAATAACTCCAAAGAAAGGTATTCAAATGAAAATGCTCAGTATTATCTTGTCGTCTGTGTTCCTGCTCAGTCAGGTTGGGGCGGTCAAATCAGCGGAAATTGCGCTCAAAAATGGAGATACCATTGTTTTCCTTGGCGATTCGATCACTTACGGCCATAAAAATCGCAAGGTTCACGATGATCCAACGGGTTATGTGACGCAGGTTGGAAATTCGATTAAAGCCGCCCACCCGGATTGGGATGTGAAAGTCATTAATGCTGGCGTCTCCGGTAATAAAGTGACGGATCTCCAAAAACGGTTGCAGACAAGTGTGCTGGATAAAAAGCCCACGATTGTTTTCGTCTATGTCGGCATCAATGACGTGTGGCACTGGACAATGGCGCGGATGGGAAATAAAGGCACGACCAAGGAAGAGTTTAAAGCGGGATTAAAAGATATTATCAATAGAACCAAGGCTGCCGGGGCGCAAGTTGTCCTCGCCACGCCGTCAACCATTGGGGAAAAGGCAAATGGCAGCAACCCCAATGATAAGATGTTGGATGAATATTCAGACATTAGTCGGCGGGTCGCAGCGGAAGAGAAAGTGCCGCTGGTGGATATGCGCAAAGCGTTTTTTGATTACCTGAAAACTCACAACCCTGAAAATAAGAGCAAAGGTATCCTGACCGCCGATGGCGTCCATCCCATACTGGAGGGCGATAAACTTATCGCGATGGAGATGCTCAAGGTGTTGGGAGTCCCGTTGATAGAACCTTCCGCTGTCCCAGCCAAGAAGTAATCGGAACAACTCAATTCATGCTGGTCGCTTTCCATCCGGTGATGGGCGGCAAAGTGTTGTGGCGAGGCAAGTATGGGCTTGGCACCTTTCCAGTTTCATTGACTCTGAAAACAGGTTTGCTATTTTGGCCGCTCGTTTTCACGAGAAGTAAACCGACATTATTCAATTTATGGCAAAAGCTAAATCCAACAAATACGTTTATACCTGGGGCAATAAAAAAGCTGATGGCGACGGCTCAATGAAGCCGCTGCTCGGCGGCAAAGGCGCAAACCTCGCCGAAATGACCCGCATCGGTCTGCCCGTGCCTCCCGGTTTCACCATCACCACCGAAGTCTGCACCTATTTCTACGCGAACAAGCGCACTTATCCGAAGGTGTTGCAGGCGCAGATGGAAGCGGCCATGGCCAACATGGAAAAAATCATGGGCACGAAGTTTGGTGCGACCAACGGCATGCCGTTGCTCGTCGCCGTGCGCTCCGGCGCGCGCGATTCGATGCCGGGCATGATGGACACGATTTTGAACCTCGGCTTGAACGATCAGTCCGTCGTCGCTTTGGCCAACGCCACCAAAAATCCGCGCTTCGCGTGGGATTGCTATCGCCGCTTCATCCAGATGTATGGCGACGTCGTCATCGGTGTGCAGAAGCGCGCCAACGAAGATCACGAACCGTTTGAGACCGTCATCCACGAATTCAAGCACGAGAAATATCACAAGGACATCGTGGATTCCGAGCTGACCGCCGAAGACCAGGCCGAACTCGTCAAGCGTTTCAAGGCGCTCGTCAAGGAACGCACCGGCAAAGATTTTCCGACGAATCCGTGGGACCAATTGCGCGGCGCCGCCGGCGCGGTGTTCGGTTCATGGATGAACGATCGCGCGATCGTCTATCGCCGCAAATACAACATTCCCGCTGAATGGGGAACTGCGGTGAATGTGCAGGCGATGGTGTTTGGTAACACTGGCAATGATTCCGGTTCCGGCGTGGCGTTCACGCGCAATCCGGCGAACGGCACGAACGAATTCTACGGCGAATTTCTCATCAACGCACAAGGCGAAGACGTCGTTGCTGGCGTCCGCACGCCTGAACCCGTGTCGAAACTCAAGGCGCAGATGCCGAAGAGCTACGCGGAACTCATGGCCGTCCGCAAAACTTTGGAAAGCCATTTCAAAGATGTGCAAGACATCGAGTTCACCGTCCAGAGCGGCAAGTTGTTTATGCTCCAGACGCGTAACGGCAAGCGCACCGCCGCTGCCGGTTTAAAGTTCGCCGCCG
>CAIOUK010000163.1 GCA_903861445.1 uncultured Verrucomicrobia subdivision 3 bacterium | reverse complement strand
GGCGCGTCGTTCGTGTGCAGCGTGGAAAAAACCAAGTGGCCGGTGAGCGATGCGTTGATGGCGATGGATGCCGTCTCGATATCGCGAATTTCGCCGATCATCACGACGTTTGGTGCCTGACGCAAAATCGCGCGCAACGCGCCGGCGAAGGTGAAGCCAACTATTTCGTTGACCTGGACTTGATTAATGCCGGACAAAACATATTCCACCGGGTCTTCCACCGTGATGATTTTGCGATCGGGCCGGTTGATGAAATTCAAACAGGAATACAGCGTCGTCGTTTTACCGGAACCCGTCGGGCCGGTGACCAGCAAAATTCCATCCGGCAAACCGATGATACGCTCGAACGTCGCCTGGTCGTCGCTCAAGAAACCCAGTTCCGGCAGACCGAGGCGCAGACCTTCCTTGTCCAAAATACGCATCACGATGCTTTCGCCGTGATTCGTCGGCAGACAGGACACGCGCAAATCAATCAGCTTGTTGCCGACCTTGCTCTGAATGCGACCGTCCTGCGGCACGCGATGTTCGGAGATGGTCATGCCCGCCTGAATTTTGAGCCGCGCGATGACCGGTGCCTGCAGCCGTTTCGGCGGCGACTTCATTTCCTGCAACATGCCGTCAATGCGGTAGCGCAGGCGGAATCTTTTTTCCAGCGGTTCGAGGTGGATGTCCGACGCGCGCAGCTTGAACGCGTCCACGATGATTTGATTGACCAGCCGGATTAGCGGCGCGTCGTCCTCAACTTCACCGACCTCGTCCACCTTGGCGACGTGGACATTTTCATCCGTCAATTCCTGCATGACATCCTTGAAGATGCCCGCGTCCATGGCCTTGTTTTCGCTCCCGTAATAACGACCTAACGCCGCCTCGATGTCCGGCTCGGACGCCACGCGCAATTCGATTTCGGTGCGCAACAAATGCGTCAGCGAATCAATCGTGTTCAGGTCAGACGGATCAGCGATCGCCACCGCCACCTTGCCCTCCGTTTTGAAAATGGGAACCACGCGATATTTGCGGGCAATTTCGCGGGGAACCGTGGCGATGACTTCATCCGCAATGTGCATCGCGGCCAGATTCACCACTTCCGCGCCGAACTGCGCGGCCTTGGCCTGCGTCACATCGCCGGGGCGGATGACCTTGTTGGCCACCAACAAATCCACCACGCCCACGCCGGCAGCGTTGGCTTCCTCGCGGGCCTTGGCCACCTGTTCGGCATCGGTGAAACCCAGGTCAACCAGCAGATCCAGCAAATAATCGTCTTTTTCAGCCACAAAATTTATGCCACGTCCGCTGATTGTTACATTCAGGAAACGCGGGCGGGAAAGTTTTAACTAACGCCAGAAAAAGTCAATGCCGACAAATGGTTCGCGCGGAAGCATCAGCCGGGCGGCCAGGCCAGCTGCCGTCCGCCAAGAATGTGGCAATGCAGGTGCGGCACGGTCTCGCCGCCGTCCGCGCCATTGTTGATGACGAGGCGGTAGCCGGATTTTTCCAAGCCGACTTTGGCCGCAACCTCGGCGGCCTTCAGCAACAGGTGGCCAAGCAGCTTGTGGTCGTCCGGCGTGGCCTCGGCGATACGCGGCACCGGCTGCTTCGGAAAAATTAAAAGGTGCGTCGGCGCCTGCGGATGGATGTCGCGGATGGCGAGCACAAGGTCGTCTTCAAACACGATTTGCGCCGGAATTTCGCGCGCGGCGATTTTTTCAAAGAGAGTTTTGCTCATAAATTTCAAACTGCGAAATACGCCAAATACGCGAAAGGAAAAAATCATCCTTCGTTTTAGTTCGCGTGTTTCGTGTATTTCGCGGTTATTTTTTATTCCACCACGAGCGCGCAGCCGGGTTTCTCCGTCTCGCTGGTCATGCACTGGCGAAGGAATTCGACGATCTGATCCTGAAGTTGTTCGCAGCGGCTGCTCCAGCGCCGCGCGCCGGCAATCTGCTTCACGCAGCCGCGCAGCCCGCGAAAACGCACGACGCGCGGCGACTGGCGGAGTTGCCCGCGGAGTTCGTCACGCAGGCGCGGAAAGAAAAAGAGTTCCAGACTGTCGCCGGTTTCATGAATGAGCCGCGCCAGATCCGTATCGTGAATCGCGGCCTCCGGCCCGCCAGCGTGGATGATGTAACCGAGGTGATGCAGGACTTTTTCGAGCGCGAGGGAAAATTCGCCGACGGTGACGATCTCGCGCTCCAGTTCGATTTTGAAATAATGAAACACGCTCGCGGCGGCATGCTGAAGTAATTCGGGTTCGAGCTGGCTGTCCCCGCCGCCGACGATTTCAACGGCAATCATGCCCGGCGAACAGGGCACGCTTTCGCCGTTGGAGAGTTGGAAGAGCAGGCAGTCGGTGTGGAGCGCGATCATTTCGCCGCCTCCAGTTTTTTGACTTCCTGCACAAAGTCCGTGGCTTCCGCAAACCGCCGATAAACGCTGGCAAAGCGAACGTAAGCAACTTCATCCAGTTCGCGCAATCCTTCCATGACCATCGTGCCAATGAATTCGCCGGGCACTTCGGCTTCAAATTTGACGGTGACGGTGGCGACGATGTGATCCACCAAATCTTCCATCGCTTTCGGCGAGACGGGACGTTTCTGACAGGCTTTGCGGATACCGGAAAGCAGTTTTTCGCGGGAAAATTCCTCGTGACGTCCGTCGCGCTTGAGCACCATCAGTCCTTCGTGTTCGACTTCCTCATAAGTGGTGAAGCGATGCTGGCACGCGGCGCATTCGCGGCGGCGGCGAATGGTCGCACCTTCTCGGGAGGCACGCGAGTCAATGACCTTGTCGTCCTGACATCCGCATTTGGGGCAACGCATAAAACCACTGCTAATTGTGGCTGCCTTTTTGTATCACACAATGATTTGGGGTGTCAAGGAATGCCCGCCGAATCACGCAAAAGCGTCTTGCCTTCGGCCTTTATGCAGATAAGCTGTGCAACTCATTTTTTAGAGAAACAAAAACAATTATTTTTATGGCAACAGCAAACGACCTTCGCCGTGGCATGGCGATCAATTACAACGGCGACATCTGCGTGGTGCTGGATTTCCAGCATCGCACGCCCGGCAACCTGCGCGCCTTCGTGCAGGCCTCGCTGCGCAGCATCCGCACCGGCAAATCCTCGGACATCCGCCTCAGCTCGACCGAAAAAATCGAGCCGGTGCCGATGATCACCACCAAGATGGAATTCAGCTACAAAGACGGCGAAGATTATGTGTTCACCGACCCGACAACTTACGAAACCGTGACGCTCACGGCGGAACTCGTCGGCGATGCCAAAAATTATCTCGTGGAAAACGGCGAAGTGACCGTGACGTTCGTTGAGGAAAAAGCCGTGACCGTGGAAATCCCCGCCAGCGTCATCCTCACCGTCACCGACGCGCCGGAAGGTGTGCGCGGCGATTCCGCCAACAACGTGCAGAAGGCCATCACCGTCGAGACCGGCATCACCATGCAGGCGCCGCTGTTCATCAAGACCGGCGAAAAAATCCGCATTGATACGCGCACCGGCAAATACATGGAACGCGCGTGAACAATTCCGAATGGCGAATTTCCAATTCGGAATTCGCCATTTGAAATTCAAAATTTTCAAGCCCGCCCCGAGCGGGCTTTTTTATTGTCACAAAGATTTTTCCAAATTTTGAACGGAAAGGCTTTTCAAGCTCATCAAGCTCGGTTATTTCTTGTTAAAATCTTATGTCAGGGCAAGTCAAAGGCGAAAAAATTTATCGCGGCATCCCCGTTTCGGCGGGCGTGTGCCGAGGTAAAGTTTTAGTCCTGCATCAGGCGCGCCACGTCATCGCGCACCGCGAAATTCCCGCCACCGGCATCGAAGCCGAGGTGAAGCGCTTTGAGCAATCGCTCGTCCGCACGCGCCAGCAGATTACCGAAGTCCAGCGCCGTGTTTCGCAGACGATGAGTTCCAGCGAGGCGGATATTTTTGACGCGCACCTGCTAATGCTCGAAGACCGCGTGCTCATCGAGGAAGTCATCAAAATCATTCGCGAACAGAAGGCCAACGCCGATTACGCTTTTCATACCGCGTCCGATCGCTACATCGCCGTGCTGGAAGCGGTCGAGGACGAATATCTCCGCGAGCGCGCCGCCGATTTGCGCGACCTCACCGGCCGCGTGCTGGACAATTTGCTGGAAGTCAAAGATGCCTTCGACCTGAAGCATCTGAACGAACCCTGCATTCTCGTCGGCCACGATTTGAGTCCGTCCATGACCGCGCAGTTGGACAAAAAATTTGTCCTCGGCTTCGTCACCGATATCGGCGGCAAGACTTCACACACCGCCATTCTCGCGCGTTCGCTGGATATTCCCGCCATCGTCGGCGCACAGAACATCAGCGAGGAACTGGAGACGGGCGACTACGCCTTGCTCGATGGCTACAACGGCACGGTCATCGTTAATCCCACCGACCAGACGCTTTTCGAATACGGCCAGCTCGCCAAAATCAAGGCCTCGCTTGACGAGAAACTGCGCGAAGTCCAGCACCAGCCCGCCATCACGCTCGACGGCAAGACCGTTCATCTTTCAGCAAACATTGAAGATCAGAACGATATTGAAGCCGTCCTCGCGCACGGCGCGGAAGGCGTGGGCCTGTTCCGCACGGAATTTCTCTTCATCAACCGCGACCGGTTGCCGACCGAGGAAGAACAGTTTCAAGTTTATCGTCAGGTCGCCGCTGCGCTCAAACCCCATTCCGTCATCATCCGCACGCTGGATTTGGGCGGCGATAAATTCGCCTCGCACCTTCAGCTCGCGCAAGAGATGAATCCCTTTCTCGGCTGGCGCGCGATTCGTTTCTGCCTCGCGCAGCCGGAAATGTTCCGCGCCCAACTCCGCGCCATCCTCCGCGCCAGCGCCGAGGGCAACATCAAGATGATGTATCCGATGATTTCGGGTTTGGACGAATTAAATCAAGCCAACGCGCTTTTGGAAAAATGCAAGGCCGAGTTGCGCGCCGAAAAAATTCCGTTCGCCGAAAATTTGGAAATCGGCGCGATGATTGAAATCCCCTCCGCCGCGCTCATCGCCGACACACTCGCGAAAAAGGTGAAATTTTTCAGCATCGGCTCAAACGATTTGATCCAATACACGCTCGCCGCCGATCGCACGAATGAAAAAGTTTCGCACCTCTACGAACCGACACACCCGGCGATTTTACGGCTCATCAAGATGACTGTGGACGCCGCGCACGCCAACGGCATCTGGGCCGGCGTCTGCGGTGAGATCGCCGGCGACCCGGTGCTCACGCCGCTGTTGCTCGGCCTCGGCGTGGATGAATTGAGCGCCGCGCCCGCCGTGCTGGATCAGGTGAAATACATGATCCGCCGCGTCAAACTGGACGAGGCGCGGGAACTGGCAAAATTCGCGCTGGCCAGCGAATCGCCCACGGAAATCGCTGCCCGCTGCGTCGAGTTCGCCCGCCAGACGGCGCCCAGCCTGTTTGAGAACAAGGTTTGAGGCGCGATTCGGAATCAGCCTCGCAAGTTTTGCATTCCCCGGCTGCGTAAAATCTTTTAGCTTCTCCGCGTGCATCGCACCGCCCTCAAATCCGCCACGCGCATCGTGGTCAAGCTCGGCACTGGTGTCCTAACCGACAGCCGGAAGTTGATTGATCCCACGCAGCTTGAGCAAATCGTCGCGCAGGTTGCGGCGCTGCGGAAGGCGGGCAAGGAAGTCGTGGTCGTCACCAGCGGCGCCGTCGGCGCCGGTATGGGCGCGCTCGGCTACAAAACGCGTCCGACTGACCTCGCGGAAAAACAAGCCTGCGCCGCTGTCGGCCAGACACGGCTCATGGCGGTTTATGAAAAACTTTTCGCCGCGCACGGTCTCGTCGTCGCGCAAGTTTTGCTGACGCACGAAGATTTGGAACATCACGAACGCCATCTCAACGCGCGCAATACGCTCGTCACGCTGCTTGGGCGCGGTGTCGTTCCCATCATCAACGAAAATGACGCGGTGTCATTCACGGAAATCAAGTTCGGCGACAACGACAAATTATCTGCGCTCGTCGCCTCGCTGTTGCCAGCAGATTTGCTGGTGATTCTGACGACCGTGGACGGCGTCATCGAAAATTTTGGGAAGAAAAACGCGCGGACGCTTTCCGTTATCGAGAAGATTGACGCGACGGTTCAGGATATGGCCGGTGGCACAACGAGCGAAACGGCGGTCGGCGGTATGAAGTCAAAAATTGACGCGGCGAAAATCGCCGTGCGTTCAGGCATTCCGCTCGTCATCGCGTCCGGCAGCAAAAAAAACGCGCTGGCGAAAATTCTCGGCGGCGCGAACGAAGGAACTTTGTAAAATGGAATGTAAAAGATATCGTTAGAGAAGCGATCAAATGCTTCTTGATCAATCAATC
>CAIOUK010000162.1 GCA_903861445.1 uncultured Verrucomicrobia subdivision 3 bacterium | reverse complement strand
CGCGCCGCCTGCGCCGTGACCTCCGCCATCATGCCGACCGCGAACAACTGCCCGACCGCCAGCTCCGCCGCGCGCCGCCCGACCTCCGCGTGCGCCGCCGCGCTGTGCGCGCCGAGTTCCGCCATGTCGCCGAGCACCGCCACGCGCCGCCCCTGCAACGGCAGGCTGCACAGCGTTTCCAGCGCCGCGACGGTCGAATCCGCGTTGGCGTTGTAGCTGTCGTCCAGCACGCGCACGCCGTTCGCCTCCCAAAAATTCAGCCGCATCTTCGCCGGCTGGCACGCCACCAGCCCGTCGCGAATTTCGTCACGCTCCAAGCCCAACTCCGCGCCGATGGCCGCGGCAAACAGCGCGTTCGTCGCTTGATGTTTTCCGAGCAAACTCACGCGGTATTCGCCGGCAAATTTTTCTTCCGGTGCGGCGACTTGAAATGTCACGCCGTTTTTGTCTAACCGAATTTTCTTCGCGCGCCAGTCGTTTTTCTCGCCAAGGCCGACGCGCACAACTTGCGCTTTCGTTCGCGCCGAGATTTTTTTCGACCATTCGCTGTCGCCGTTGATAAACAACTTTCCATCCGCCGGCAACAATTCCGCGAGCCAGCCTTCTTCCTGCGCCACGCCGGCGACATCGCCAAAAAATTCCAGATGCTCGCGGCCAATGCTGGTGATGACGCCAAACTTCGGCGCAATCATTTTCACCAGCGGCGCGAGTTCGCCAGGATGATTCGTGCCAGCCTCCAACACCGCCGCTTTATGTGATTTTCCCAGCCGCAGCAAAGTCATCGGCACGCCGATGTCATTGTTAAAACTCGCCTCGCTCCACAGCGTTGAAAATTTCTGGCGCAGCACGGACGCCAGCAATTCCTTCACCGTCGTCTTGCCGTTCGAGCCGCCGACCGCGATGACCGGCAATGAAAACTCCCGCCGACACGCTGCCGCCAATTTGCCGAGCGCAGCGCGGACATCTTTCACCGCCAAGGTAGGGACGCCGCGCTGCGGCGTCCGGTCGGCGCAGCGCGCCGACCCTACCCATTTCTTTTCGACGACGATGGCTGCCACATTTTTCGCCGCGACTTCGGCGACAAAATCATGGCCGTCAAACTTGTCGCCCTTGATGGCAAAGAACAAATCGCCCGCTTTCGCCGCCCGCGAATCGGTGCAGACGGCTTTCACTTCCGCGTCCGCCGCGCCGCCGATGATTTCGGCACCGCAGGCTTCGGCAATCCATTTCAAAGAGCGTGTTTCCACAAAATTATTTTAGCAAAAAAGTCGCGGTCACCACGGCGGTGATGGTTTTTTCACGCGCGGTGGCATCGTTCAAGCCTTCGCCGCTGGTTTCACTGCTGTGCAGCGGCGTGATTTGAAAAATCCCCATGTCCGCAGAACTCAAGCCGGCGAGAATCCGTTTGCCCTGACCGGCAATCTGTTCGGCGCGAATGCGGGCGTCCTTCGTGGCCTCGCCCAACATTTCAATCTTCGCCTCGGACGCCTTGGTGTAGATGAACTTGGGCGCGTCGGCGGTGAGCATGACGCCCTGCTCCACCAGCGCAGTGGAATCGCTGTCCAACTGCGCCACGCGATCCACATTTTCCGACCGCGCCTCGACGGACTGCTTCAACTTGTAGCCGACGGTTTTTTGCTGCGAGCTGACGACGCGTCCGCCGCCTTCCTCACGGTTGGTGGTGACATTTTCAAACATCGCGCGCTGTTCCTCGATAATAATCGCCTTAAAAAAATGGTTCGTCATGCCGGCACCGTTGAGAAAGCCTTCCACCTTGCTGCGGTCTTCCTTTAACTGGCGCTGTGCCTCCAGCAACGTGGGCGCCTGCACGGAAAAGTCCGCCGTCCACATCGCCAGGTCGGACTTGACGTTCTTGCGGGCCGAACCTTTCACGGTAATGAACTGGGAATTTTTTATCTTCACCCAAGCGGTCGTGGCAAGCATGGAGGAAAAGACTAGTCCGGCGGCGAGAAACAGGCCGGCGAGCATACCGAAAAATTGAGGGCGGGATTGATTCATAAAATTTAGCGGGTCAGATTTTGTGCAGGTTGTTTTCCGTGACGAGCCCGAACGGCGCATTCGTCATCAGTTTGGGATCGGGCGGAATGTTCAGATAGCTGGCGCAGCGCTCGGCGATGTCGCGGAACACCGGCCCGCAGACTTTACCGCCATAATAACCTTCCTTCGGTTCGTCCATCACGACGGAAATGCAGAGCTGAGCATCGTCGGCGGGAAAAAACCCGATGAACGAAGAAATATATTTTCCGGAAGCATAAGCGCCATTTTCCGCCTTCTGCGCCGTGCCGGTTTTGCCGGCGGCGACATAATTTTTCATCGCCGCATCCGGCGCAGTGCCGCCTTTCGCGGGCACGGTTTTCAAGGCTTCGATCATGTCCGCGACGGCTTTGTCGCCGATGATTTTGCGGACGCTTTCCGGCGCGTAACGCTGCACCACCGAGCCATCGCGTTCCTGTAATTGTTTCACGATCATTGGCCGCATCAACACACCGTGATTGGCAATGGCCGCCATCGCATAAAGCATCTGTAACCGTGTCACCGCCACGCCGTGTCCCATCGGAATCTGCGCGATGGAAACCTTGCTCCAATTTTTTACCGGATACAAAAATCCACGCGCCTCGCCGGGCAGTGGAATGCCGGTGCGCTGGCCGAAACCGTATTTCCACGCGTAATCGTAAAGATTGTCCGCACCAAGTTGGATGCCGATTTTCGCCGCGCCGATGTTGGATGATTTGGTGATGACGCTTTTGACCGTTTCGTTGCCGAGCCGCTCATGGTCATGCAACACGCGGCCGGCGAACGGAAACGCACCGTTCTCGCAAAAAACCGGCGTGCTCAAATTGACGATGCCGTTGTTCAATGCGCCGGAGATAACCACAATTTTGAACGTTGAACCCGGTTCAACCACATCGGTGACGACACGGTTGCGCGTTTCCGGCGTGATGGTGTTCGGCTGGTTCGGGTCGTAATTCGGCAACGACGCCATCGCCAGAATTTCGCCAGTCTTCGGACGCATAACGATGCCGGTGATGCTGCGCGGCGTGTGTTTTTGCAGCGCGTCGGCCAACGCGGTCTCGACGATGTGCTGCACCACAGAATCCACCGTCAGCACGACATTCAGGCCGTCACGCGGATGCACATCCTCGTCGCGCAACGCGACCAACTCATGCTGCGCGCGGTCAGTCTCGGTCACTTTCCAGCCTGCGACACCGCCTAATTGTTTGTTCATCGCCAGTTCCACGCCGTCGCGCCCGCTGATTTGCGTCACCAACCGCCCGCTGATTTTTTCTTCTTCCGCCGCCGGAAAACCGACGACCTGCGACGCCAGCGAGCCGTTCGGATAAACGCGCATCTGATCCGGCTCCGAAAAAATCGCATGCTGGCGGAGGTTGCGAACAAATTCCTTTTGCGAGCGCGGCAATTTTTTTTCGTCCACGCCGAACGAAAGATTGGTCATCGCCGTCACGACTTGCCGCCAAGTGTCGTCCGAAATATTTTTGGCGAGCCGGACATAATGCAAATTGTTCGTAACGATTTCGCCTTTGGCATTACGAGCCAATCGCGGCGTGAGTTTTTGCGCGAGGTCGTTTTCGTTGAGCTGCAACAGTGGCGCGATGGCGTGCGCGACGAGCGGTTGAAAAGTGCCGATGAGCGACGGGTCGGCGCAGATGGTTTTCACCGGCACGCTCGTGGCGAGGATGTTGCCGTTGACATCAAGGATGTCGCCGCGACGCGGTGCCTGCCAGAATTCGCGCTGCGTGTTTTGCTCGGCCTTGACGCTGAGTTCGTCGTGACGCAATACCTGCAAATCCACGAGCCGGTAGCTCAATCCGGCAAACGCCAGCCCCAGAAAAGCGAGGAGCAGCAGCGCGCGGCGGATTTGTTGCTTATTGGTCATCTTAAAATTTCATCCTCATTCTCTTCCTCATCGTCATCCTCGATTTATGAGAATGAGGATGACGACGAGGATGATTTTCGGGTCTAAAAACAGGCCAGCCGCCCGTGGCGATCGGTTCCTCAACCAACGGCGTCACGAGCGGCGGCCAAAATTATTTTGTGTTACGGCGTGAGTTCGGTCACCGGCCGCTGGGCGAACTGGCGCGAACCATTTTTCTCCGGCGCGACCGGCGTTTCCAGCAGACGCACGACCTGCATCGGCGTCGCCGGCGCGAGGCCGAGATTCAACTCCTTCGCGCGGCGGTCAATCATCACCGGCGAATGCAAAATCGATATCTGGTCGCCGAGGCGCTTATTGTCGTTCTGCAACTGCGCGAGCTTCGTCTCGCGCTGGCGGATTTGCTGGCCGAGCCGGTAAATCTCATTCTTCTGCCAGACATAGCCGACCGCCGAACCGCCAATGAGCAGGCACAAAAACGACGCCTTCAGCGCCGGACCGAACCGGATCGCCGCCGCCTGATTTTTACGATTTTTAGCCATCTTTTTCTTCCGACACGAATTTCACTAATTAGCACTAATCAAAAAATCCATTCGTGAAAATTCGTGTAATTCGTGTCTAAATTTTCTCCAGCACCCGCAACTGCGCGCTTCGGGCGCGCGGATTTACTTTCAATTCTTCGTCGCCCGGCAAAATCGCCTTGCGCGAAACCCATTTCAATTCCGGCACGCGCGGCGTCCGTAATTCCGGGACATCCACCTCGCCGGTGAACGAATAATCGCGCGTCTTTTCGCGGCCGAACTCTTTCACCACGCGGTCTTCGAGCGAGTGAAAGGTGATCACCGCCAGCCGCCCGCCGGGCTTCAAAATTTTCACCGCCGCAGCCAAACCATTTTTAAGCGAACCGATTTCATCGTTCACCGCGATTCGCAATGCCTGAAAAACTTTCGTCGCCGGATGCGCTTTTTTTCCGTGGCGCGGCGCGAGGCGCTCGATCAAATCCGCCAACTGCTTCGTCGTCTCAAATTTTCGCAGCGCACGGTCATGCACAATCGCCTTCGCAAATCGGCGCGAATCGCGTTCGTCGCCGTATTCCCAAAAAATCTTCGCCAGCGGCTCGGCATCCTCGCCGTTCACCAAATCCGCCGCCGTCACCGGCTGCCGGTCGTCCATCCGCATGTCCAGCGGGCCGTCCTGCATGAAACTGAACCCGCGTTCCGCGACATCCAGTTGCGGCGAACTCACGCCCAAATCCAGCAGCACACCGTCACAGCTTTTTTCCGCGACCCACTCCGCCAGTTCCGCAAAATTTCCGCGCCGGATTTCAAAGCGTCCGGCAAATTTTTCATTCAACCGCGCCGTGGCGGCTTCAACCGCGACGCCATCGTGATCGCACCCAGACAGCCATCCAGTCGGCGAACTCGCGGCCAAAATGCTCGCCGCGTGACCAGCTCCACCGAGCGTCCCGTCGGCGTAGCGGCCGTGCGGGTGCGGCTTCAGCGCGGCCAGCACCTCCGCCGCCATCACTGGTTTGTGGATGAATTCGGGCACTGCGCATTTTTAACTTTGCGGCTGCACAAGGCGTTCGCCGAGAAATTCCCACGACTGCCGCGCGGGCGGCAGCATCGGCGCTTCCGGCTGCGAAATCGTCTGCGACTTCACCGGCACGACTTCGATGTCGGCGTCGGCCAGATCGTTGTGAACCACTTTTACGGATTCGAGCGAAAGCTCCACCTGCACGGCGCTCGCGGCGGGCGCGACCGGCGTCGGCGCGCGGAACGGATTCAATTTGTCCGTCCAGCTCGCGGCGCGAACCGGCTCGGCGACTTTCGCAGCGCGCGCGGTGGCGACCACGGGAATCCGCTGCGTCTTTGCGGCGGCGGGCAGCGACACCTTGTTCAAGCTGTCGGCACCGCTAGCGGCTTTCGGCGCGAACGGATTTTTGTCGGCGTTAAATTTCGGCAGGTGAAATTTTTTATCTTCGCGGTAGGCAATGTTGCCGCCGCCGCCAAAAAAACTTTTTCCCGCGCCAAGCAATTTTCCAAGGTTCATATTTTTATTCCATGAATTTGAAGGCTTCGTGCGCGAGCATCGCGTCCGCCGCCTTGACTTTTTCGTAACGGGCCGGATTCCAAATTTCAAACCGGTCGAGCAGGCCGACGAGCACCGCCTCGTCCTTGATGTCCGCCTTGCGCGCCATTTCGTCGGGCACACAGATGCGACCGGCCTTGTCGAGCGTCACCTGCGCGGATTCGCTGCCGATGAAACGCTTGAGGTAAATTTTCTTCTCGTCGCCCTTCGGCATCGCGTCGATGTCCGCCATCAACTGCGCCATCTGCACCGGCGGCAACACGCGGAGGCAGATGCCCGCGTTGTGTTTCGGCCAGAGCATCATCGTCAGCTCGACGCCGTCGTCTTCCGGCCGCCACTTCGCCGGAATCTGGACGCGCCGCTTCTCATCCACTCCATGCCGGAAGCACGAATTATAGACGGCCAGCGAATCTGTTTTGGCGGCGCTCATTTTTATTCACCGATATTCTGAAAACGGCAATATCACCCACAACGCCCCATTATTACCCACAATACCCCACCACTGTCAACGGTTTTATGGCTCCGAAACCGTTATTTATTCAAAAGTTATTCACAATTTGCCGACGATGCGAATTGTCAGCCCCCGCCCCGCTCCATTACGCTCGCTTGGTGCGAACCGCTGATTTTCATTTTGATTTGCCGCCGGAATTGATTGCGCAGCAACCCGCCGCGCGCCGCGACGGCGCGCGGTTGCTGGTTTTGGAGCGGAAAAGCGCGAAAATCGCGCATCGGCAGTTTCCCGACCTGCTGGAATTCCTGAAACCCGGCGATGTTTTGGTGCTGAATAACTCGCGCGTCATTCCCGCGCGGCTGCACGGCACAAATGAAAGAACCGGCGGAAAATTTGAAATTTTGCTGCTCGAGGAAAATGCGCCGAACGACTGGTGGGCGATGCTGCGACCCGGCAAACGCGCCAAAATCGGGACACAAATCCGATTGCAAGAAAAAAATGGCGCGCGGACGAATATTTTTGCAACGGTCACCGCTGTGAACGACGAAGGCCACCGGCGTTTGCAATTTTCCGGCACCGAAAATCTTTTCGGCGAACTTGACAAACTGGGCGAAATGCCGCTGCCGCCTTACATCGCGGGCGCCGCCGAAAAAGCCGAGGACAAGGAACGCTACCAGACCGTTTTCGCGCAAGCCGCCGGTTCCGTCGCCGCGCCGACCGCCGGCCTGCACTTCACGCCGGAACTGCTCGACAAAATCCGCGCGCTCGGCGTGAAAATTTGCTTCGTCACGTTGCATATCGGCGCGGGAACTTTTCTGCCGGTGAAAGTGGAAAACATCGCCGAACATAAGATGCACAGCGAATATTTTGAGGTCGGCGAAGAAACCATTTTAGCGATCAGCGCCGCAAAAAAGTCCGGCCACCGCGTCATCGCTGTCGGCACCACGGCGACGCGCACGCTCGAAAGCGTCGCGTGGCTGAACGCTGGAACACTCAATGTTTATAAGGGAAAAACCGACATCTTTATTTTTCCGCCGGCACCGTTTCAAATCGTGGACGCGCTGCTGACGAACTTTCACTTGCCGGAGTCCACCCTGCTGATGCTGGTCAGCGCGTTCGCCGCGCCGGGTGAAAAGACGCGCGGACGCGAGTTGATTTTGCAAACTTACGCGGAAGCCATTCGCGAGCAATACCGATTCTTCAGCTACGGCGATGCGATGCTGATCCTGTGAATTCAAAACCAAAAACTAAAAAGTCAAACCTGCCCTTCGTCTTCATCAACATGGCGATGACGGCGGACGGAAAGATCGCGACGGCGAACCGCGCGGTGCACTCATTCGGCAGCAAACGCGACTTGGCGGATCTTTACGAATTGCGGGCCACGGCTGACGCGGTGATGTGCGGCGCGCGGACGGTGGAAATTTCCAACGCCACACTCGGCAACGGCGGCGAGAAATTCCGCAAGCTGCGGCTGAAAAACGGACTGGCGGAATTTCCTTTGCGCGTCATTGTCAGCGGCAGCGGCACGATTGATCCGGCGGCGAAGATTTTTCAGAAACGGTTTTCGCCCATCATCATTTTGACCACCCAACGCGCCTCGGTCAAAAAGCTGGCGCAACTCCACCAACTTGCCGACGAAATAAAAATCTGCGGCCAAACTGAAATCAATTTTCGCACCGCGCTCCGGTGGCTACGAAAACAATTTGGCGTGAAACGGCTTTTATGCGAAGGCGGCGGAGAATTGAACGATGCGCTGTTCCGCGCTGGTTTGGTGGACGAAATCAACCTGACCATCTGCCCAAAAATCTTCGGCGGCTGCTCCGCCCCGACGATTTCCGATGGATTCGGCGCTGCCCGCCTGGCGGATGCAGAAGATTTCCAAATTCGGTCTATTAGTGGGTTTGAGGGCGAGTTATTCACCGTGTTTTCCAAGCGAAAATAAGGACTTTGCCAGTAAATTTGAACAATTTTGTCCAATATGACTAAAAAAGAAGAGAGAATGGACAGCTCCGGCCACAGTCTTTAACCTGCGCCCATGAAATTCTCAATCGTTTCTGCCCGACACTTGCGTCCGTTAATTGCCGCCGCGCTTTTCGCGGTCACCAGCGTTGCGACCTCTGCCAAAGACGCAGTGCTCCATTATCTCCCGCTCGGATCGCCTGACGTCACCACCCTGCTCGCACCGCCGCCGCTGCCGGATTCACCGGAACAAGCCGCCGACCTCGACACTGTCCGCCGCGTGGTTTCCGCCGCCGCCAGCAATGAAGTCGCCGCCGCCAATTCAGAGCGATACTTTTCCGTTTATAATTTCACCGGCGTCATCGGCAAATTTTTCAACGCCACCAACCTGCCGCGCACCACGGCCTTTTTCAAAAAAGTGCAGGCCGACGCCCGCACGGTGACCGCCCTCGGCAAAGATTATTTCCATCGGCCCCGGCCGTTCATGGTGGATACGAATCTCGCCGTCGGCGAACTGGAAAAAAACTTCAGCTATCCCAGCGGCCACTCCACCGAAAACATGGTGTTCGCGCTGGTGCTGGCGGAATTGCTGCCGGAGAAGCGCGATGCGCTGCTCGCCCACGCCCGTTTGATGGGCTGGCACCGCGTGCAGATTGCGCGGCATTACCCGACGGATATTTACGCCGGACGCGTGCTGGCGCAGGCCATCGTGCGCGAGTTCAAGAAAAACACCGCCTTTAAAAAAGCACTGGCCGAGGTGAAGACTGAAGTTGAAGCCGCGCAGTCTGCCGCCAAAAACTAAAATTATCTGATGCCCGCTGTCTTTGCGGCTGCGGATTCAAAGCGCATTTCACAAATAAAAACATGGTGGACAGAGCCTCATGTCCAGAATAGGATTTTTTATGAAACCAACTAGGCTGCAAATTTTGCAGCTAACTTACTGTTAGGCGGCTTCACACCTTTATGTGCAGATGTCCACATTGCAAAGCGCCAGCGAGATTCCTTTGGTTTCTCGTATGGGGTCGATTCGCCACCTATCATTGTCGGCGTTGCGGCCAGTGTTCGCGCCTCAATGATGGGAACTCATCAGTTATTGGTGCGCTCTGCGCTGGTATTGGTTGTGCCATTTTCGGATTGTTTTGGCCTTTGCATCAGAGGTGGCTGGCATTGGCTGTGTTAGTTTTTACTGTCACCATTGTTGACTCAGCTCTGCGGTGGTGGTTTGTTCGGCTTACACCAATTCAAAAAGATGACCCAGTCGCCTAACAACTAGACAGGCTGCATAAAGAGGTTGTTCCCATCTTGACCATTACGTTTTAGCGAACCGCCGCCTGCGTTTCCACCCAGCGCGCGAAGAGCCAGAGCAAATCCGACAGCCGGTTCAGGAAAATAATAATCTCGTCGTTCTTCATTTCACCGGCGGTCTGCAAATCGCACACGCGCCGTTCCGCGCGGCGGCAAACGGTGCGTGCCACGTCCAGCGCGGCGGAATTTTGCGTCGCCCCCGGCGTCGCCCAGCCGTTGAAGGAAATTTTTTGCGCCTCAATTTCCTTCACCAACGCATCGAGCTTGGCCGTCATCACCGGCGTGACGAGCGAGTAGCCGCCTTTGACGTAGCGTTCCAAATCCTCGTTCACCACCGCCAGTTCGCCCATCAGCGTCACCAAATCTTTTTGAATCGCCAGCAAATGGTCGCGCACAAAATCCGATTCCGCCGTCGCGCGCGCGAGACCGAGTGCGGCGTTCAATTCATCCACCGTGCCGTAGGCTTCCACGCGCGAATGATTCTTCGGCACGCGCCGGCCATACATCAAGGCCGTCGTGCCGTTGTCGCCGGTTTTGGTGGCAATGCTCATATTTAAATCCTAATCTTACTCGTAATCGTCATCCCGAAACCGATTAAGATTACGATTAGGATTGAGATTATGAAAGCTCACTTCGTTTTTCTTGTGCTGGAAACCTTGTTCGTCGAACCAGCGGGCAGTTCTCCCGGCGGCGCAGTCAGTTTCTGGTAATTCAAAACGCCCTTCACAATCGCTGACGCGATTTGTTTGCGATAGCTGGCATCAAAAATCTTTTTGCCTTCGACCGGATGCGTCATGTAGCCGCTCTCCACCAGAATCGCCGGCATCTCGGCGTCGCGCAGGACGGCAAACCGCGCGCGCCGGACGCTGCGGTCGGCCACGCCAAGATTTTTCACCAACGCCCGCTGCACCTGATAGGCGAGCAGCAAACTTTTTTTCTCGGACAAATTGGCGGTCGTCGCACCGGCGTTCGCGCCTTCGCCCTGCGCGTTGGACGACGCCGCGCCAACGGGTGTAATGCAATACGTCTCCGGCCCGCTCACTTCCGCCTTGCCGGATTCCGTGGCGTTGAAATGCAGGCTGACAAACAAATCCGCGTGCTTGCGGTTGGCTAAATCAGGCCGCGCCGGCAGTTCCACAAAAGTGTCGTTGGTGCGAGTGAGCTGAACGTTGAAGCCGGCGGCTTTCAACTGGTCGCGCAACTCTTTGGCCAGCGCCAGCGTGTAGGTTTTTTCGCTGTAGCCGAAATATTTTCCGCCGACGCGATTGCCCGTATCTTTGCCGCCGTGGCCGGGGTCGAGGACGATGGTGAATATTTTTTTACCGGAAAACGGCGGCGGGAGAACCAGCGGTTCGACCGTCTTGGCCAAATCCAATTGCGCGATGGAAAATTGTCCTTTATCCGCCGCCACCGGGAACGACAGCGCCACATTCACGCCATTGATCTGCGCCGTGTGCGAATCCTTTTCAAAAACCAGCCGCGCCGTGCGATTGGTGAGCGTGATTTCATCGCTGTGACGCGCGGCGATGCGGAAACCCTTCGCGACCGCCCAGTCCGCGAGCGGCGCGTAACTGTGGCCGTTGATGGACGCCGCGCACGCCGGTCGCGCACAAAACACGGCGAGGAGCAACAGGGCAAAGCGGACTTTCATGGCCGCGCAAGTTAAAGGGCCAAGGTGCAAAGCTAAAGGGGAAATTTTGGGCGGCGCTTCAGTAATTACTTTTTCCAGCATCCGAATTTTTCTTTGGCTGAAGCTGGCGCATCCGTTTCACGAACAGGAAGTAAACGCCGGGGCCAAAGCAAAGCAGCATTACGGAAATGCCGGTGGCAATCCCCCAAAAGGTGCCGGCGGGCGCGCAGCAATCGTCGCGGCGGCGAACGATGACGTGGCTTGGCACGGCGATGATGAGTTCCAAAATGCTTCCGCGCAGCAGCCAGCGGGTCAGCCGTTGGAGCAAAACTTCGGGCGCGTCAGCCTTGGCAAAACTCCGAAAGATGACACCCCAAATAATCCAAAAACAAAGGAGGGTCAGCATCGCACCCCAAAATTCGCCCGAGGCAAAATCCTTGTTTGATTCAGGAAGATAGGCCGGTGAAAGGCTGAAGAGCTTAAAGACGGCGAAGACTCCGTCCAATTTGATGGCAAGCGCCATGGAAACAATGCCAGCGATAAAAAGATTCGTCAGAAAGAAGGCGGTGACGATGACAGGGATTTTCAGAGGCCGGCGCGCGGGCAGGCGGCGTTCGGACAGATTGATGGGCAGGAGAAGCAGCAAGGCTTGCCCAGCCAATAAAATAGCCAGCCAAATCCAGTAGCCCCAATCGGTATAGCAGGACAGGGCTTTCTGAAAACTGATGGCAGTGTGACTGCTTCCCCAGTTGCCAAAGGCAACGAGGATGACCGGCACGGTGAGAAGCATCAGCGCGACGGCGTAAAGAAAGACGGTGAGTATGGCCCAACGTTTCATGATGATAATGTGGTCAGGAAGTGGAACCCCACGCGAGCCAAATTGTTTCGCCTGACGCGACGTAGTTGGAAGTTGATTTTCGGCGGCAATGGTTTTTAATGCAGGGCTTAATTTTGAAATGAATATCCACGAATACCAAGCCAAGCAGTTGCTCGCCCAATACGGCGTCGCCGTCCCCGCCGGTGCTGCGTGCAAAACCGTCGCCGAAGCCAAAGATGCCGCCGAAAAAATCTTCGCCGCCGGCCACAAGCTCGCTGTCGTCAAGTCGCAGATCCACGCCGGCGGACGTGGCAAGGGCACGTTCAAGCACGGTTTCCAAGGCGGTGTGAAGCTCGCCAAAACTGCGGCGGATTGCGTGACTTCCGCCGAGAACATGCTTGGCAAAACGCTCGTCACCAAACAGACCGGTGCCGAAGGTCGCGTGGTCGGCACAATTCTGGTCGCTGCCGCCGAAGACATCAAAAAAGAATTTTACCTCGCCGTTCTCCTCGACCGCGCGGTGAGCAAACCGCTCATCATGGCCAGCACCGAAGGCGGCGTGGACATCGAGGAGGTCGCCGAAAAGCATCCCGAAAAAATCGTCAAGGAACACATTGACCCGCTCATCGGCTTCAAGGATTTCAATGGCTGGAAAATCGCCAGTGCGCTCGGCTTGAGCGGCGACCTCGCTAAACAGGCCGTGAAACTCGTCGGCGCAGTTTATAAAACGTGGTGGGAATGCGACGCTGCGATGGTGGAAATCAATCCGCTCTGCATCTGCGTCGGTCCAGATGGCAAGGAAAAGCTCATCGCGGTGGACGCGAAAATTGGTCTCGATGACAACGCGCTTTACCGCCACCCCGACATTCAGGCCATGCGCGATCTCGCCGAGGAAGCGCCGCTGGAAATCGAGGCCAGCAAATACGCGCTCAATTACATCAAGCTCGACGGCTCCATCGCCTGCCTCGTGAACGGCGCCGGTCTCGCGATGGCCACGATGGACATTGTCCAGCATTTCGGCGCGATGCCCGCAAACTTCCTCGATGTCGGCGGCGGCGCGAGCAAGGAACAGGTGACGGCGGCGTTCAAAATCATTTTGAGCGACCCGAACGTGAAGGGCATCCTCGTGAACATTTTTGGCGGCATCATGGATTGCAACGTCATCGCCACCGGCATCGTCGCGGCGGTGAAGGAAACGGGCCTCAAACTCCCACTCGTCGTCCGGCTCGAAGGCAACAACGTCGTCGCCGGCAAAAAAACTTTGGCTGAATCCGGCGTAGCCATCATCAACGGCGACACCATGTCCGACGCGGCACAGAAAATTGTAAAAGCCGTTGGCAAATAATCGAAGCAACCAAACGAATTTCTCTCATGTCTATTCTCGTCAAACCCAACACGAAAGTTCTCGTCCAAGGCATCACCGGCAGTTTCGGCGCGCGCCACGCGCAGCTCTCGATTGATTACGGCACGCAAATCGTCGCCGGCGTCACGCCCGGCAAAGGCGGACAATTCTTCGAGCACGGCGGCAAAAAGGTGCCGATTTTCGACACCGTCGCCGAGGCCATGAAACAGACCGGCGCGACCGCCAGCGCGGTATTCGTGCCGCCACCGTTTGCCGCCGATGCAATTCTCGAAGGTGCGGACGCAGGACTGGATCTCGTCGTCGCCATCACCGAAGGCATTCCGGTGCGAGACATGATACGCGTGAAACGCGCGATGCAGGGCAACACCAAGACCCGCCTCATCGGCCCGAATTGCCCCGGCATCGTGACGCCCGGCGAAGGCAAAGATTCTCATGGCGGCTGCCGTATCGGCATTGCGCCCGGTTACATTCACAAGAAAGGCAACATCGGCGTCGTCTCGCGCAGCGGCACGTTGACCTACGAAGCGGTTTGGCAGCTCACGTCGCGCGGCGTCGGTCAATCAACTTGTGTCGGCATTGGCGGCGATCCCGTGAACGGCACATCGCACCTCGATGTGATCAAACTTTTCAATGACGACCCGGAAACCACCGGCATCATCATGATCGGCGAAATCGGCGGCAGCGCGGAAGAAGAAGCCGCCGAATGGATCAAAGCAAATTGCAAAAAGCCCGTCGCCGGATTCATCGCCGGTTCCACGGCTCCTCCGGGACGCCGCATGGGTCACGCCGGCGCGATCGTCAGCGGCGGCAAAGGCACGGCGGCAGCCAAGATAGCGGCGTTCAAGGACGCGGGCATCGGCATCGCCGTCACACCCAGCGAAATGGCGGACACGTTGCTGAAAATGATGTAAAGGTTTTTTCCGCTAAAGCCGTGTTCGCAAGAGCACGGCTTTCTTTTTTGTCCGTTCCGGCTTACCATCCCTCCACAATTTTCATGGCCATCGTTGACTTCATCCTGAACCTCGCCGGGCTGCTGCTCTGGCTGAACTGGCGTTCGATCCGCTTCGATCCGCTGGCCAAACGCCGGCCGGCGACGTTGATGGGAACGCTGCGACCGGCCGCGCCGAAAAAAATCCGGCGCTGGCATCTGCTGGTTTTTCTCGCGGGACTGCTAATTCTCCGCGCTATTATTTACCGTTGGCTAGCACCGTTTTGGATCTACCGGCTGGATTTGGGCGCGGTGACACCCACTTTCCGCAGCGACTGGTTGGGCGGGATGGTGGCATTTTCATTTTTAAGTTTTGGTCTGATGATGGGCGTTTTTTATGTTGGACTGATGCTCCTGTCGCTACTGTCGGGGCCGGAGCCGGTTCACAGTCTGGTGAAAATCCCGCTGGGCCGCGTGGATAACTGGCCGCGCACCGTGAAAATTTTGCTACCACTGTTGGCGGCCACGATTTTGTGGTGGCTGACCAGCTGGCTGTTGGTAGGGCTGCAGATTTTGCCGTCGGCGGTTTCCGTGGCGCAACGGCTGGAACAATCGCTGGTCATCGGGCTGGGCAGCTATCTGGTGTGGAAATTTCCGCTGGGGCTGTTGCTCACGTTGCATCTGCTCAACAGCTACATCTATTTTGGAAAAAATCCGTTCTGGAAATATGTGAATGCAACCGCGCAGACGCTGCTGGTGCCGTTGCAAAAAATCCCACTGCGAGCGGGCAAGGTGGATTTCGCGCCGGTGGTGGGAATTGCGATTGTATTCCTGGCCGCGCATTTCGCGGAGCAGGGAATCAAGACGCGCTGGTTCGAAATCTACGGGTTGATTGATATTTATCGGATTGCGCCGTTTTGACGGCTCAAGATTTTACAGTTTCGGCAATTTGACAGTGACGGTAGTGCCGGCTTCCTTGGTGCTGGTGATGATCAGCCGGCCACCGTGCAATTCGGCAAGTTTTTTGACGATGGCGAGCCCGAGGCCGAGGCCCTGCTCGTCTTTCATCTTGCGCTCGAACTGGACATACGCATCCACCCGCCGGATGTGTTCCACCGAAATCCCACGGCCGCGATCTTGCACGGAAAATTCCACTTCCGCACCGACCGTTCGCAACGTAACGCGCACCGGCGAACCGGCTTCGGAAAATTTGAAGGCATTTTGCACCAGCTCGCTGACGATTTTTTTGAAATATTCCTCAGCCATCGGCAAGGGCATATCCGCCAGTTCCAACACCAGATCATTCACCCGTCCAACCAGCTCGGCTTGGGCCGCCGCCGCCGCCTGCACCACCGCTGCGGGCTGAAGCATTTTCGCGGAGCGCAACGCAACCACGCTTTCGGGATCGGTCGCCACAATTTCCAAACGGGCGCAGAATAAAAAGTTTTCAATCAGCCGCTCCAGCCGCTGGCCGGATTGGGAAATTTCCTCGCCCATTTCAGCAATCACCTCGGTGCCGAGCGTGGCGGCGGAGGTAGCGAGCAATTCGGCGTTGGAAATGATGCCATTGAGCGGCGTGCGCATCTCGTGCGGCATCATCATCGAAATCTGCGTGCGCAGGGTGGAGAGTTTGCGTTCGGCGTCCTGCCGGACGGTTTGCGCTTTGCGCAGCCGCGCATTCAATGCGGCGTAGAGTTCCTCGACCTTGAACGGCTTGGGCAGATAATCATCCGCGCCGAGTTCCATCGCCTGCCGCATCCCGGCGGAATCGGCCATGCCAGTCATAAGAATAAAGGGAATCGCGGCGGTCGCGGCGTCTTCGCGCAATTTTGCGAGCGTGGTATAACCGGCGTCGGCGCGCCCCATGTTCACGTCGCACAGAATCAAGTCCGGCAACGCTTCACGCGCCTTGGCGGCGCCTTCCACGCTGTCCGCCGCCTCCAAGACTTCATAGCCCTGCTGCTCCAACGCCAGACGAATCATCTCGCGCAACCAGGATTCGTCGTCGATGACCAAAATTTTTTTCATGTCAGTTCAGCGGCTCTGGAAGCAACTTTCATTCCTTTCACCGCCCATGCCCAATGCGCGAATACAAATAATGGATTAACCCGGCAAAATTTATTTACGCGCCTCAATCGGGACGTAGGAATTAATCGTTTTGCCGGTGTAAATCTGCCGTGGCCGATAGATGCGGCTCTTCGGTTCTTCCATGATTTCCTTGTAATTCGCAATCCAGCCGGGCATCCGGCCGATGGCAAAAATCACGGTGAACATCTCCACCGGAATGCCGATGGCGCGCATGATGATGCCGCTGTAAAAATCCACGTTCGGATAAAGCTTCCGTTCCACGAAGTAAGAATCCTTCAGCGCCGCCTCTTCCAGCTTCTTGGCGATGTCCAGCAATGGGTCGGTGATGTGCAATTTGGACAGGACATCGTCGCACGCCTTCTTGATGATCGTGGCGCGCGGGTCGTGGTTTTTGTAAACGCGGTGGCCGAAGCCCATGAGTTTCTTGCCGCTGTTTTTGTCCTTCGCCGCCGAGATGAATTTCGAGCCGTCGTCGCCGGACTGGTGAATGTCCGCGAGCATTTCCAAAACGGCCTGATTCGCGCCGCCGTGCAACGGTCCCCAGAGCGCGCACACGCCCGCCGCGCAACTCGCGAACAGATTCGCCTGACTCGAAGCCACCATGCGGACGGTCGAGGTGGAGCAATTTTGCTCGTGATCCGCGTGCAGCAGGAAAATCAAGTCGAGCGCCTTGACCACTTCCGGCTTCAATTCAAAATCTTCATACGGCATAGAGAACATCATGTGCAGGAAGTTCGCCGTGTATTTGTAATTCTGCTTGGGATAAATCAGCGGTAAGCCCTTCGATTTGCGATACGAATACGCGGCGATCGTCCGCACCTGCGACAGCAACTTCGCCACATAGACATCGAACTGCTTGTTCTTGCCCCATTTCCAATTCATCAAACCTTCGTCAAAACAGCTCGCCGCGTTGATCATCGCCGAGAGAATCGCCATCGGGTGCGCGCCCGTCGGGAAGCCCTCGAAATGGAACTTCATGTCTTCGTGCAGATACTGGTGATCCGTCAGCAGATCCGAAAAAACCTTCAACTGCGGCTGGGTTGGCAGCGTGCCGTAGATGATCAGATACGCCGTCTCGATAAAATTGGATTTCTCCGCCAGCTCCTCGATGGGAATGCCGCGGTAGCGCAGAATCCCCTTGTCGCCATCAATGAACGTGATGTTGCTGACGCACGAGCCGGTGTTGCCGTAGCCGTCGTCAATCGTGATGTAGCCGGTGTTCGCGCGCAGCGCCGAAACGTCGACCGCTTTTTCATTTTCGCTGCCGACGAGGGTGGGCAGTTGGTAAACTTTTCCGTCCAGTTCGAGTTTGGCTTGGTTGCTCATGGCTCCTTATTAGAATTAGATTTGAGATTGAATGATTTTAATCCATTAAAATTTGCCGGTGAAAAGAAAAATTGCAAGCCGCGAAAAGCAATATTTCACCAGCAGATTCCACTTTTCTTTCGCGCCATTCACCGTAATTTGCCGTCTGACAAATGGCCTTGAAACTCTTTAACACGCTGACCCGCTCGGTGCAGGAATTCACGCCGCTCGACCCGCAGAAGAAAAAAGTCGGGATGTATTGCTGCGGCCCGACGGTCTATGACTTCGCGCACATCGGCAACTGGCGCACGTTTGTCTTCGCCGACCTCGTCCGTCGCACGCTGGAATTTTCCGGTTACGACGTGACGCACGTCATGAATATCACCGACGTGGAGGACAAAATCATCAAGCGCGTCCGCGAACAAAAAACCACGCTGCGCGAGTTCACCGGCAAGTTTGAAGCCGCCTTTCTCGACGATTTGAAAGCGCTCGGCTGCCGCGAACCGCACCAGAAACCGCGCGCCACCGAACACATCGCGGAGATCATCGCGCTCATCGAAAAGCTTGTCGCACGCGGCGTCGCCTACAAGGCGGCGGACGGCTCGGTTTATTTCAGCATCGAGAAATATCGCGGCTGCGGCTGCTGCTACGGCCAGTTGCTGAAACTGAATCTGGATGAAATGCGCGCTGGCGAACGCGTCGCCTCGGACGAATACGAAAAAGAATCCGTCGCCGACTTCGCGCTCTGGAAAGCGCGCGTGCCGGACGACGGTGAGGTTTTCTGGCCAAGTCCGTTCGGTGAAGGCCGGCCCGGCTGGCACATCGAATGTTCCGCGATGAGCATTAAGGCGCTCGGCGAGACCTTCGATTTACACCTCGGCGGCGAGGATTTGAAATTCCCGCATCACGAGGACGAAATCGCCCAGAGCGAAGGCGCGACCGGTAAGCCGTTCGTGAAATACTGGCTGCACGGCGCGCACCTGCTGGTCGAAGGCAAGAAGATGAGCAAGTCGCTCGGCAATTTTTTCACGCTGCGCGATTTGCTGGCGAAAGGTTTTACCGGCCGCGAAGTGCGTTATCTGCTGCTCACCGCGCATTACCGCGAAACTTTTAATTTCACGCTCGACGGTTTGGCCGGCGCGAAATCCGCGCTCTCACGAATTCAAGAATGCTTAAGCAAACTTCTTGAATTTTGGGATAATGAAATTGGTGAAATTAATGTCCCAATAGATTCTAGAGACGAAATTGCACTGAAAAAATTTACGGAAGCACTACAAGATGATTTGAATATTTCACAAGTATGGGGCGTGGTATTTGAATGGATTCGAGAACTCAACCGTTCTTTGGCTCAAGAAATACTTTCAAAAAACTCTGCGGCGAGCGCGTTGGCAACTTGGAAAAGAATGGATGGCGTTTTAGGTCTCAGCCTGAGTTTGAAATCAGCCTTGCGAATGAACGAAGTAACTGGGGTTGCGCCTTCAGGAATTCTCGCAGAAGTTCGTGGAGACGAGGAAGCACCACCAGAAATTAGAAGTCTTCTGATGCAACGAATAGAAGCTCGAAAGGCGAAAGATTTCAAGCGTAGTGATGCAATTCGCGACGAATTGAAAGCCAAAGGCTGGGTCATCGAAGACACGCCGAAGGGCATCAAGTTGAAAAAGATTTGAATCAACCGCGAAATACGCGAAAGCAAAATATGAAATTGAATTTCAAAGTTTTCCCGCTTGTTCGCGTATTTCGCGGTGAATAAAAAATGAAAGGCTTGTTCATCACGTTTGAAGGCACCGAGGGCTGCGGCAAGTCCACGCAAATCAAGCTGCTGGCCGAGCATCTCAAGGCCATCGGCCACCGCGTGCGGCTGTTGCGCGAGCCGGGCGGCACGCCCATTGGCGAGGAAATCCGCCACACTCTCAAGCACAGTCCCCACAACGGCGCGATGACCGCCGAGGCGGAGCTGCTGTTGATGAACGCCAGTCGCGCGCAGCTCGTCCGCGAAATCATCCGCCCCGCGCTCGCCGCCGGCGAAATTATTTTGTGTGACCGGTTTTATGATTCGACCGTTGCCTATCAGGGTTACGGCCGCGAACTGGATTTGGACAAGGTCAAGGCGGTGATTGAATTCGCCGTCGGCGAAACCAAACCGAACCTGACATTTTTTCTACATGTTTCTCAGGAACTGAGCGAGCAACGCCAACGCGACCGCCAGACTTCATTGCCGTTGGAATTGCAGCGCGACCGTTTCGAGGAAGCCGACCGGAAATTTTTCGAGCGCGTGGCGCATGGCTACGGCGTGATTGCCGACAGCGAACCGCAGCGCGTGAAATTCATCGACGGCGCGCAGCCGGTGGAATGTGTCTGTGCCGAGATTTGGCAAACCGTCCAGCCGATTCTGCCCAAAGTCGGGCGGTGGTGATTTTGTTTGCCGTCGGCGAAATGCAGCGTAAGTTTCCTTCCACATGACTGACCAAACTTTTGACGAACTGGAAGCCAAAATCCGCGCCGCCGGCATCGAACCGGCGCGTCAGCAAGAACTGCTCGACCTGCTCGCGCGGTTGAAAACCGAAATCGCCGAGTCCCAGCGGGTCAAACTCACGTCACTGGTTAATCCCGTGGCGGAACTACGCTCGTCGGTCGAGGGCTTCGAGCAATCGCATCCGCGCTTGGTTCAGGCCGTCAGCAAAGTCACCCAAACGCTGGCGGATTTGGGGATTTAATCCGCCTTCGGCTCCAGCTTCGCAATCGCCGCCATGAGTTCGTCGGCGACCTGCTGGTAGATTTCCTTCAACCGCGCCTTGTCGCACGTTTTCGCCTCGGCGCGCAACGCCGCGAAGTTCAGCGGCTGGCCGTATTTCAGCATCACCCGACGCGGGCGAGGAAATTTGTGGTTGCGGCCGTAAGCCTCGAATGTCCCGAACACGCGCACCGGCACTACCGGCGCCTCAGATTTGATGACCGTCAGGCCGATGCCCGAACGCGCTGGCTGCAAATTACCATCCTTCGTCCGCGTGCCTTCGGGAAACAAAACAATGCCGCCGCCCGCGAGCAACCGGTTCAAAATCATTTTCAAACCCTTCGCCCCGCCGCCATCGCGATCCACCGGCACGACACTCCAGGAACGCAGCAATGCACCCATGCCAGGAAAATGGAACAAGGATTCTCGCGCCAGAAAACTGATCGTGCGCTTCGTGCCACAACCGATGAGCGGCGGATCTAGAAAACTCCCGTGGTTCGCCGCGAGAATCACGCCACCCTTCAGCGGCACGTTCTCCGCCCCGAACACGCGCCAACGGAAATACGTCGCAAAAATTGCGCGAAAAATCAGCCAGCCGATGCGATAGGACAAATTCATTTCGGGGCCGACATTATTTTGCGGATTTCTTCCAGCAACCACCCACTCGTCTGCGCCGAGGTCATGCTGGAATTATTGATGACCTTCGCCCCGAGCGCGATCATCAGCGGCGCCACCGCGCGCTGGCTGTCGCGCTGGTCGCGCGCGGCGAGATTTTCATTCACACCGTCGGCCGTGCGCCGCGCCGTGCGTTCGGCCAGCGTCGCGTCGAGGTAAAACTTAAAATCCGTCTCGGGGAAAACATTCGTGCCAATGTCGCGGCCTTCCATCACGAGATTGCCAAACTGGATGCAATTGCGCTGCGTTTCCTTCATCCACTTGCGCACCGCCGGCACGGCGGCGACGTGCGCCACGGCGGCGGCGGTCTGCGGCATCCGAATTTCCTTCTCCGGAAAATAACCGTCCACCAGCAACCGCACCGAACGCAATCCGTCATTTTCCGCGCACTCCAACTTGGTCTTCCACTTGCGGCACGCGGCGGCGACGGCCTTCGCGTCGTTCACGTCCGCGTGCTTGAGCAGGCAGTGCCACGCCAGCGTGCGATACATCGCGCCGGTGTCCACGTAAACGTAGCCGAGTGCGCGGGCCACCAGCTTGGCGTTGGTGCTCTTGCCGCTGGCGCTCGTGCCGTCAATGGCGATGACAATGGGATGGGGCGTTTTCAAAATAAATTTCTGTTCAATCGGCGAACAACTCTTCGTGCGTCAATTTCCAGCCGGTTCGCGCGTCCAAAATCGTCGCGCCCAAACCGTGCGGCGGCGCGGCGGCGAGCTTTTGGAAAAAGTTGGGAAACGTCTTTTTGACGCAGGCGGGATTTTTAATTTTTATGCCCGGCACTTTCAATCCCAAAACCGCAAAGCACATCGCCATGCGATGGTCGTTGTAGGTTTCAATCTCCGCGCCGTGCAGTTCTTCCAGCTTCGCCGGGTAAACCGTCAGGGTGTCGCCTTCCTCAACGACTTTCGCG
>CAIOUK010000161.1 GCA_903861445.1 uncultured Verrucomicrobia subdivision 3 bacterium | reverse complement strand
TGCGGCGCGGGTTTGTAGCGGATGTAAAGCGTCTTCGGCGTGTCCGGCGCAAAATACAGGATGCGCGATTTTTCCGGGATGCATGAATACGCCTTGTTCAAAATCGTGCCGCCAAAGGTGAACCGCTTAAGATAGCTCGCCTCGCGATCCGTGTAGGCGCAGGTGAACACCTTCTCCCGATCCGGAAGGCCGCAGTAGAACAATTCCTGGCCGACGAACAATTTCTCCGGCAGCTCCGTGACTTTGTAAGTGCCGTCGCGGAACACGAGCAGAATCTTATCGAACTTGGTGCATTCCAGCTTGAACTCTTCGCCGGAAACTTTGTAGCCGACGTAACCGGTTTCGCGGTCGTAAGCGACCTTAAATGACTTGAACGCCACGGCCTTCACGTCCACTTCTTCGTGGCGCGCGGACTTGGTCGTCAGGCGTGGATACACCTTGCCGTATTTTTCCAGCAACGCTTCGAGATGGCTGATGACATATTTTGTCAGCCCCTTGAGATGCTTGCGCGTTTCTTCCAATTCGGCCTTCGTCTTCTCCATCTCCTCGCGATGCTTGTTGATGTCGAAGAGCGAAATCCGGCGGATGCGGACTTGCAGCAATTTCTCGACGTCGGCATCCACGATTTCGCGGATCAATTCCTTCTTGAACGGCTTGAATCCGTCATAGACGGCTTCCATCACGGCTTCGTTCGTCTTGCATTTCTCAATCGCCTTGTAGATGCGCTCCTCAATAAAGATACGTTCCAGCGTGCGGTAATGCAGTTCGTCGAGCAGGTTCTTCTCCTTCAACTCCAGTTCGCGTTTCAGGATGCGGACGAGTTGGTCGGTGTTCTCGCGCAGGATTTCCGACACCGTCAGTTCCACCGGCCGGTTGTCCTTGATGACCACAACGCGGCTGGCAATCGTCACTTCGCAATCCGTGAAGGCGTAGAGCGCATCAATCAATTTCTCCGCGTCCACGCCGGCGTGACAGCGGATTTCAATCTCCACCGTTTCCGACGTGAAATCATTGATGGATTTGACCTTCAGCTTGCCCTTCTGCACCGCGTCTTCGATGGAGGCGATGAGCGATTCCGTCGTCGTGGTCGGCGGGATTTCTTTGATGACGACGGTGGCTTCATCCTTCACCTTGATCTTGGCGCGGACTTTGACCGAGCCTTTGCCGTCCTGATAATCGCGCGCGTCCATCAGCCCGCCGGTGGTGAAATCCGGCAGACATTTGAACGGCTGCTTCTTGAGAATCGCAATCTGCGCTTCGAGCAGTTCGGGGAAATTGTGCGGCAGAATGCGCGCGCTCAAACCGACTGCGATGCCTTCCGTGCCGAGCATGAGGTTGAGCGGCAGCTTGCAAGGCAGGGTGACCGGCTCCTGGTTGCGACCGTCGTAGCTCGGAATGAAATCCGTGATGGAATCGTTGAAAACTTCCGTCCGCGCTAGTTCCGTCAAACGGCACTCGATATAACGCGACGCGGCGGCGGGATCGCCGGTAAAAATATTCCCAAAATTCCCCTGCCCTTCGATGAGGTAACGCTTGTTCGCCAGCACCACGAGCGCGTCGCCGATGGACGCGTCGCCGTGCGGATGATATTGCATCGTGTGGCCAACGACATTGGCGACCTTGATGAACCGTCCGTCGTCCTTTTCATGCAACGCCCAAAGGATGCGCCGCTGCACCGGTTTCAAACCGTCGGCAAGATTTGGAATCGCGCGGTCGCGGATGACGTAGCTGGCGTAATCCAAAAACCCGCGATCCACCCGCGCGTGCAAACCCGCGCCCAATTTTTTCGGATCAAACGGCTTGTGCGCGATGGCCTCGATGGCTTCGGCGACGACGTGCTGTTCGCCGTTGGTTTCGGCGGGTTGCTTCTTGCCCGGCTTGGTTTCAGCAGGTGCAGGTTGCGCGCCTTCGATTGGTAATTCGGGGTGACCGGAATCTTTTTTCTTGGCTGACATTTTGAAAATGGAAAAGGGTTAATCTTCGACCGGCACCACGAGGCTGTCCATAATGTAATCTTTGCGCTCGGGCGTGTTCTTGCCCATGTAGAAATCAAAAATCTGGCCGGACTCGGCGCGCGGCGCGTATTCCACCTTGCTCAAGCGCATCTGTTTGCCGATGAATTGCTGGAATTCCTTCGGGCTGATTTCGCCCAAACCTTTGAACCGCGTAATCTCCGGCTTGCCTCCAAGTTTCGTTGAGGCCGCATCGCGCTCGGATTCGCTGTAGCAATAAATCGTCTCCTGCTTGTTGCGAACCCGGAACAACGGCGTCTCCAAAATCCAGATCCGGTCTTCGTGAACGAGCTGCTCAAAGAACTTGAAGAAGTAAGTGATCATCAAATTACGGATGTGCAGACCGTCCACGTCCGCGTCGGTGGCGAGAATCACCTTCTCGTAGCGCAAGCTTTCCGTGGTATCCTCCACGTTGAGCGCCTGCATGAGATTATACATCTCGTCGTTTTTATACATCACGTCGCGCTTGAGATCCCAGACATTGAGCGGCTTGCCTTTCAGCACAAACACCGCTTGGTTGTTCACGTCGCGGCAGCTTGTGATGGAACCGGCGGCGGACTGACCTTCGCAAATGAAAACCATCGTGCCTTTGCCTTTTTCCTTCTTCTTGTCGAAATGATTTTTGCAGTCCTTCAACTGCGGGATGCGCAACGTGATCGCCTTGGAACGCTCGCGCGCCAGCTTCTTCACATTCTGCAATTCCTTCCGCAATTCCTGCGTGTCCTTCACCTTCGCGATGATCGTCTCGGCGATGGTTTTGTTGCGCTGGAAAAAATGCAGCAATTCCTCGCGCACGTTGTTGACGAGTTCGGTGCGGATTTCCGTGTTGCCCAATTTATTCTTCGTCTGCGACTCGAACATCGGGTCTTTCAGCCGGATCGCCACCGCGCCAACCATCGCCTCGCGCACGTCATCGCCCTCGAACTTGCCGTTGCCATATTCGTTCACTGCCTTGAGCAGACCTTCGCGGAACGCGCTCAAATGCGTGCCACCGTCGCTCGTGTATTGGCCGTTGACGAACGAGAAGAACGTTTCGCCATAACGCGAATTGCTGTGCGTGAAACAGAATTCCAGCGTCTTGCCGGAATAATGCAGCGGCGAATACAGCGGCTCGCTGCCATCCACGCCCAGCTCTTCCATCACCAGATCCATCAAGCCGTGGCGGGACTGAAATGACTTCGGCTCCGCGCCTTTGACATTCAGCACCAGCTTCAGCCCGGTGTTGAGATAGCTGTAATGCCGCAGCCGGCGCTCAATGAACTCCAGCTTGAACTCGCTGTTCTTGAAAATCTCCTCGTCCGGCTCAAATTCAATGAGCGTGCCGTTCGGCTCCTTCGTTTTGCCGGTATCTTCTTTCTTGAGCTTGCCGATCTTGAAACTCGCTTCCGCAAATTCTCCATCGCGGTGGCTGCGGACAAAAAAGTTTTTCGACAGTGCGTTGACCGCCTTCGTGCCGACGCCGTTCAAACCGACGCTGAATTGGAACACGTCGTCATTGTATTTCGCGCCGGTGTTGATCTTGGAAACGCAGTCCACGACTTTGCCGAGCGGAATGCCGCGACCGAAATCCCGCACCGTCACACGATTGCCGTCGAGACCGATGTGGACTTCCTTGCCGTTGCCCATGATGAATTCATCAATGGCATTGTCCACGACCTCCTTGAGCAGGACGTAACAGCCGTCGTCCGGGTGCGCGCCGCTGCCGATGCGCCCGATATACATACCCGTGCGCAGCCGGATATGCTCCAGCGAACTCAGCGTCTTGATCTTGCTCTCGTCGTAAACTGCCTTTGGTTTTTCAGCCATAGAAATTTAGTGGCGGAGAAGATGCGACAAATGAGAAAAGATTTCAACGCAAAGCCGCGCAGATGTTCAGCCGCGAAATTCGAGCGTCGGCGAAAAAATTTTGTTTCCGACGATGACCAAAGCCCATTTGATTTGTCTGCGGAAAGCTGGGTCACTGCCGACTATAGCCGCTGCTTGGCGGCAAGGAGTCGCGTCTTCAATTTATCATACTTCACATCCTGCACGGGCTGGGCGTCATCAATGGCAATGCCGGCGGCCACTCCCGCACTCTGTCCCAAAATCATGAATACCGGCTCCATCCGAATCGAACCATAAGCGACGTGCGACGCGGAAAGGCAGACCGGCACCAGTAAATTTTGGCACTCCTCTTTTTTGGGAACGATCGCGCGATAAGCAATGGGAAAGGGCTTGGGAATCTTCTGGCCAAAAGCGCCTTCATTGCGCACGGTGGCTATTCCATCTTCCTGCACCACCACGCGCTGGCAAAAGTGCGAATCCATGTTGTAGGAAGCGAGGCCAACAGAATCAGTCACGTTGGTTTTGGATTCACAGTTGGCTTGGGTAATCACATAGTCGGAAACCATGCGCCGGCCTTCGCGGATGTAGAGCTGATGCGGCCAATGGCCGGTGCCGGGAAACTCCTGCGGGTCGAGGCCGAACCGGTTCACCCGGGCACGCAAGGCTGCCGACACCTGCGGATCATTCGCCAGAAAATACATCAAGCCCTGCTGATAATTAACGTGATCCTGAAAGATGCCCTCGCGCAGTTCGTAGAGTTGGTGCAGCGGAACAGGCAGCCCGCGCCGGGGCGGCGGAAGTTTTGCAAACGATCCCGCCTCGTAGGTGCCGTCCGGCCAGCGATAATTGCCGCCGACATAATCCGAAGAAAAACTGCCGGCGTTGTTGCAGTCGCCGTTGCGCAATTGCACCGGCCCGTCGCCCTTTGGATCGGTCGTGTAGTTCAGAGACCACCGGATGTCCGGACTGGCGTTCAGAAAACGGGCCAGCAACGCATAACGCCCGGCGGCATAACCCGATGGTTTGGGAAACGGCAGTTTCCCCGGCTTGTCCGTGAGATACATCCGGAAATTGTAGGCCTGAACCTTGTCATCGCCCGCGCCGGGCTGGCCGGGTGCTTCGGCAGAAATCTCCGGGAGCAGTCCAGACGCAGGATTATGGGGATCAAGATAGGGACTCAACGGCAGGCCGCAAAATTGGTAAATGTGTTTCCAAGCGACCTGCTGCCATTCTCCCGCCAGCGATTCGCCGTAGGCATTAGCGGGTTCGCGTCCGACCCGATAGGAAACATTCGCCGCCGCCAGCAGATCGCCTTCGTAGGTGGCATCAATAAACATGGCGGCCTTGATGGTCTCGCCGGTTTCCAGATTGGCGGAAATCAAGCGTCCATCCTTATGCGCGACCGACGCCAGCGGGCGTTCAAAAAGCACCGGCACCCCGGCTTCTGCGAGCATCTTCAAGTAGAGCGCTTCGGCTTCCGAGGGGCGGAAATCCTTGATGCGCTTGAGCCGGTCATAAAATTCCTGCGCCAGTCCGCCGATGGATTCCCTGCTCCCGATGTCCGTGGCCGTCAACCCGCCGGAAGTCATTCCCCCCACATGATGGTCGAAAGAAATCAACACCGCCTTGTGTCCCATGCGGGCAACTTGAATTGCCGCCGTCACCCCGGCTGGCGTGCCGCCATAGACCGCAACCTCGCACTGAATCGGCGTTGAATTACCGGACGTCGCCGACCGATAGTAATAGAGTTGGGGCTGGGCAGCCTTCGGGCCAGGTAATCCGTCTTGGACCGGCAATTCGCTCGCCGACAAAAACGAACAGCCGGCAAACATCAATTCAAAAACAAGTAAGCTGGTGTAAGCGCGTTTTTTCATTGGGGAGTGATGTCGAGGATGTAAAATTATCAGGCGTCCGACAACAACTTTGCACATGAAATTCAACACTTACGGTTCAGCTCCGCTCGCCTGCACCGTGACCGGACCGAGCAAGCCCGACGGCAACCGTCACCGACCGGTGCGGGGTCGTTTTTTTCAACACTAAAAATTGTGCAGCGGAGAAGTTACGGGAAACTGGAAATGATTTCATCGCAAAGCGGCAAAAAGGCTCCACCGCGAAACACCCAAACCACGCGAAAAATCTTTGACACGAATTTTACTGATTCCAGAGTTATTCACATTCGCGGCTTGACGTTTGGCGGGGCAAGGTTTTAACTATCCGCGATTAGGCGCATTCATGCTCGAGCAATTCAAAAGCCTGTTTTCCAATGACATTGGAATAGATTTGGGAACCGCAAATTCCCTCGTCTATGTGCGGGATCGTGGAATCGTCCTGCGCGAACCTTCCGTAGTAGCCATTC
>CAIOUK010000160.1 GCA_903861445.1 uncultured Verrucomicrobia subdivision 3 bacterium | reverse complement strand
TTGGATTCCGCGAGCGACGCGATGAAGAACAGCACGAAGCCGATGAAACCCCACGGCGTAAACACATGCCAGTGCGCGATGCCGAAGGTGAAATGATTTTGGTGCGCGATGATGTCGGTCAATTTCAGCGAGCCGACAATCATCACGACGCTGACGGCGGACAGAATGAGCGGAATTTCGTAGCTGACCATTTGCGCAATCGCGCGCATCGCGCCGAGCAGCGAGTATTTGTTGCGGCTGGACCAACCGGCCATGAATACGGCGAGTTCCACTGCGCCGCCGACGGCGAAGAAGAACAGCAGCCCGGCGTCGTAGTCGGCCAACGTCATATTTTTGCCAAACGGCAAAACGGAATATGACAGCAGCACCGGAATGAGCATCACCACCGGCGCGAGGAAATGAACCAGCTTGTCCGCCGCGCGCGGCACGATGTCTTCCTTCGTGAGCATTTTCAAGCCGTCGGGAATGAACTGGCCGAAGCCGGCGAGGCGGATTTTCGTGAACGGAATGCCGACGCGGTTCGGGCCGTAGCGGTTTTGAATGCGGCCGATGCCTTTGCGCTCGAAAATCGTGATGATGGAGAAAAACGCCGGAAAAACCATCAGGATGAAACTGATGCAAATGAGCGGCGTCACCAGCGGACGCAGCATTTCCGGCACAAAGCTCACGAGCCAGTGCAAGGCGCTCAAGAAAATTTGGTCGAGCTGGTCAAACATTTTTAAGTCGTGGTTGGCGGGTTGGCCGGCGGCGGTGCGATGGGCGCGGCGGCGGTAGCCGCAGCAGCCTTGGCTTTGGCTTCAGCATCCGCCTTCGCTTTTGCCTCGGCAGCGGCTTTAGCTTTGGCCTCGGCTTTGGCTTTTTCGACGGCGATGACGGCGTCCGATTCGGCGGCGTCCACCGGATGAATCTTTTGGTAGTAGCTGTTTGGCTTCGCGAGTTGTTCCTTGGTCAGCAGCAGGTCGCCGAAACGATCCGCCGTGCTCAACTCAAACTCCGTGTTCATCTTGATGGACTCGAACGGGCAGACCTCGACGCAAATCTGGCAGCTCATACAGACGGAAATATCAATGTCGAAGGTCAGCGGATAAATCTGCGGCTGGCCTTTGTAATCGGGCTTCTTGTCCTTGCTCTTGACGATGTAAATGCACTTGGGCGGACATTCCTTCTCGCAAATCTGGCACGCGACGCAGCGCAGCCCTTTCTCCGCGTCGTCGCCGTCAAATACAAGAAACGGGAACTGGCGCGTGTTGCCCTTTTGCGGCAGGCGCTCCTCGGGATATTGCACGGTGGTGAGGCGTTCCTTCGAAGCGTAGCTTCCGAAGAAATTCCGGGCGGTCACCGCCATGCCTTTAATGATTTGCTCACCGAGCATAAAAATATTTTCAGCGATCCACTTCACCGAGCACGATGTCCACGCTGCCGAGAATCACGACGGCGTCGGAAATATTGTGGCCGAGACATATGTCTTCCAAAATGGTCAGGTTGATAAAACTCGGCGGACGCACGCGGTAGCGATACGGATTCGGCGAACCGTCGCTGATCACATAAAAACCGAGTTCGCCTTTCGGGCCTTCGACGCGGCCATAAACTTCGCCGGCTTTCGGGCGGAAACCGCGCAACTTCGCCTTCGGGTCCATGACCGATCCGGCGGGAATGTCGCGCAGCGCCTGCTCCAAAATCTTGATGCTCTCGCGCATTTCCAAAACACGAATCATGTAGCGGTCGTAAATGTCGCCGTGCTCGCCGACCGGCACCTGAAAATTAAATCGGCTGTAGATGCCGTATTTGTCCACCTTCCGCAGGTCGTAATTCACGCCGGCGGCGCGGAGCATCGGGCCGGTGATGGACGCGCTGACCGCCAAATCTTTCGGCAGCACACCGACGAATTGCGTGCGGGCGAGAACGATTTCATTCTCGGTGAGGAAGGTTCCAAATTCGTCGAGAAATTTGCTGTAGTCGGCGACGACTTTTTTCGTCCTCGCGATCCATTCGTCGTTCACATCCACACGCACGCCGCCGAAACGCATGTAATTGCACATCATTCGCGCGCCGCTGACTTCCTCGAACAGGTCGAGAATTTTTTCGCGTTCGCGGAACGCATACATCATCGGCGTGCCAAGCGCGCCCATGTCCTGAACAAAAAAACCGATGAGACAGGTGTGATTCTGGAGGCGCGTAAGTTCCGCCATGATGACGCGAATGTGTTCCGCGCGTTCGGGAACCGCCAAGCCGGCGAGCTTCTCGATGGTTAGCGCGTAAGCCCAGTTGTTCGTCATCGAACAAAAATAATCCAGGCGATCCGTGTAAGGCATATTGGCCAGATACGAAATATTCTCGCCAATCTTCTCGTGGTTCCGGTGCAGATAGCCGAACACCGGCTTGAGCTTCACGACCTTTTCGCCATCAAGCACCACATCCATGCGGAACACGCCGTGCGTGGACGGGTGATGCGGCCCCATCGAAACTTCGAGCAACTCGCCAAGCTCCTCACCTTTGGCATCAAGCTTCGGCTTCACTTCAAAATTTTTCGGCGGCGTGGCGAGGACGTTCACGGTTTCACCTCCGCTTTCGGCTCGGCCGGATAATGCTTCTTCGCCTCGACCAAAACTTCGTCGTGCGGCGTCGGTTCGTATTCAAAATCATCCGGCGCGACATAATCACGGCGCATCGGGAAACCGACAAATTCGTCCCACATCAAAATCCGGCGCAGGTCGGGATGACCGTCAAAAATCACGCCGTAAAGATCGTAAACCTCGCGCTCCTGAAATTCCGCGCCGCGCCAGAGCGGAGTTAGCGACGGCAGATGCGTCTTGTCTGCACGATTTTCCGTGCGCATCCGCAAAACCACCGGACCGTGCTTTAACCCCATTGAATAAAGGTGATAAACCACTTCGAGAAATCCGGGGCGAAGCGTTTTTTTGACTTCCTCGACTTCTTTTTCCACGCCGTCCACGACTTGCTTCACCTTGATTTTTTCGGTGAGTTCCTTGTCCGGCCAGTCCACGCCGGTGACATTCGAGCAGTAATCCAACTTCAACTGCGCGTCATCGCGAAGAAATTTCGCCACGGCAAAACCGCTGGCGGCATCCACGAGCAGCGAGCGTTCGCCGGCAGCGCATTCGTTCGCGACGATTTCAATCTTCGCGGACGGCAGCGCGGCTTCGAGGCGCGCTTTGATTTGTTCGAGCGTTTCCACGGTTAACGTTTGATGAGCGGCGGATGCCAGACTTCGGAATTTTTGGACGGCTCCAAATCGTGCGGGCCATAGGTTGGCACGGGAAATTCGCTCGCCACGTCGGCGTTCAGATGACGCGGGCGACCCGGCCCGGTGAGTTTTTGCGCCAGAATTTTTTCCTGTAGCGTCATGATCGCATGGATCAGCGCCTCGGGCCGCGGCGGGCAGCCGGGAATCGCCACGTCCACCGGCAGATAGCGGTCCACGCCTTTGAGCACGTTGTAGCCCTGCTTGAACGGCCCGCCGGAAATCGCGCACGCGCCCATCGCGATGACGTATTTCGGCTCCGGCATCTGGTTGTAAATCCGCACAACCAGCGGTGCCATCTTCTTCGTGACGGTGCCAGCAACAATCATCAAATCCGCCTGTCTCGGCGAGGGCCGGAACACTTCCGCGCCGAACCGCGCGAGGTCAAACCGCGCCATGGACGCCGCCATCATTTCGATGGCGCAGCAGGCAAGGCCGAACGTCAGCGGCCACACGGAATTCGCGCGGCCCCAGTTATACAAATCTTCCAAGGTCGTCACATAGACGCCTTGTTTCTGGAGTTCGCTTTTCAGGCCTTCGTCAATCATGGCAAATCATTTCCAGTTCAAAAATCCTTTGCGCCACGCCCAGACCAACCCCTCGACCAGGAGCAGGAGAAAAATCACCATCGCCACGAACGCGCCGACCGGCAAAGTCGTGAACGACACCGCGAAAGGCAGCAGGAAAATCGTCTCCACGTCGAACACCAGGAAGATGATGCCGTAAAGATAGTATTCCGCGCGAAAATGAATCCACGCGTCGCCCTTGGATTCGAGGCCGCATTCGTAAATCGCGTTCTTGTCCTTGCCCGGCTTGTTTGGCGAGAAGAAGTGCGCCCATGCCCACGCCGCCGCGAGCGGCGTCAGCGCGAATCCCACCGCCGCCACGGCGAGTAGCAGCAGGACGAGATAAGGATTGTGATTGGGAGCCATCGTCAACGCTCCTATTTCACGCGGAATGGCCGCTTCAGGCTTCTCAAAAATTGCTTTTTACTTAACAAGAAAGTGCAAACTTGATCTAACCGGTCAATTCGAAAAAAGTCTGGAATTACAAAACTGGAGAAATTTTCCACACGAAAGTTTCCGGACGGAAATTCCAAGGTGCCAATGGATGGCGGGGAACGGCGAGGTTGCCCTCCGCTTCAGACAGTTTCCGCCTACACCGGCGGAGAAAATATTTTCAGGCGCGGGGTGGTGGAGTTGCAAAACTTAATTAAAATACCACTTTACCGCTGCATTGTTCGTTTGATAAGGCATGCCGGTCACAGGATTTTGCCAGCCCAATGAGCTATTCTTGACGGTCTCGGCATGACCATCCCCCACGCTGAATTTACAAGACCAGAGTAGCGGGGCACCACCCGGCAATCGCCCGCATTCCATACCGCAATGGTAAACTGATGGTCTTGGCCTTGCTCAAGGCCGGCAGACAGCTTCTCACGCCGACGGAACAGTCGGATTTTTGACCGGTCAGACGTAAATTCCAATTTCATATAAGCTTCTCAAGCTATGCTGAAACACTGCCATAGTCTTAATGTGTTGTGGACCAAAGTGCGTTTGGATCAGTCGTCGTCAAGCCCCAGCCGAGCTGGCTGTTTTTCATGGCCTCCGCATGACCGTCACCAAATGCGGCATTGAGTCTTTGATTATGACGCGGCACGGAAACTTCCGTAAATGGGGTAGTGCCGGCGGGTAATCCAGCGGGGAGTGCGTTGGTTTCAATATCTCGCAAGAGACAACTGCCGCCGCCGACGACAAAGCTGTTCTCAGCCCAATTGTCTTGATTTGACAGGTCGTTAGCATTGGCCGGGTCGCCCGCATCCCCAAAACAAAGGAATGATGCAGGGTGTAGCACTGAGGTTTCCTTTAACCAGGTATTTAAACCAGCTAAACAAAATTTGTCACCATAACAGATACCGAGACCAAGCGGTTGATTTTTGCTATCCGACCCCACCGCGCTCGCGGTGGCATCCAAAATCAGGGAGGGACAATTAAAGGCATTATTCGCGGGGATGTATTTTAGAAACCGATAAATATCCGGCCAATAAGTTACGGTGGTGGCATTACATATAAAATTTGGATCCGTAGCATGAGTGGGATAATTGGCGGCGGTCGAATTCGTGGCACTCACTCCATAGCAAACATAATAGCCGTTGTAGTCATCCACATACATCCGGGTGGCCAGTCCGATCTGCTTCATGTTGCTGAGACATTGGATGGCTTTCGCCTTTTGTTTGGCCTTGCTCAAGGCGGGCAGCAGCAGAGCTGCCAAAATACCAATGATGGCGATGACCACCAGCAGCTCAATCAGCGTGAACGCTCTACAAAAATATTTCTGTAGCACTCGGCGTTGGCAAAGGTTGTGAAACATATATTTATGACCAATCCGTCGCGGACCTTATTTCAGCAGGTAAAACGCCGCTGGATTCGTCGCCACGTTCAAAATGTTCGTCGTCAAACTTCCGCTTGCGTCGTAATTTCCCGTCCAGTTTGTCCACCACTGGCTCACCGGCAACAATAAGTTCGTGCTCTCCAACAGCGTCCACACCCCATTCGCCGGCCCGTTCGTCACGCTCAACGTCAGCCCCGTCCCGCTCAAGCTGATGCCGCTGAAATTGCCCGGTGCACCGCCGCCGGCCACGGTCAGCACCAACCGGTTGTTGACGACCGCCAGTGTGGCGGTCCCGCTGGCGCCATTGCCATCCACCGTCACCGCACTGTTCACAGCGCCCGCCACAAAGCCCGGATTCCCCGTCGCCGTATTTGTGATCAGCGTGTAACTGCCCGCCGCGAGTTGCGCCCCGGTTTTTTTAATCTTGATCGTCGTTCCCGCCGACAACGTCATCCCGCCGTTGGTCTGCGCGAAACACGGCGTCTTGCCATCATACACCAGCGCGAGCGTGCCCGCGCTACAATTGTTCGTGCCCCGGATAATTGCCCCCGGCGCGCTGTTACTCAAAGTCTGGCTGGCCGCTTGCGCCAGCGTGAAGGCGCTGCTTAAACTGGACACGTCGAAGACGGCGTTGCTTGCCACCGTGATGACCGGCGTGTTGGTGATCAACGCGCCGCCGCCCAAGACCAGCGTGCCGTTCGTAACAAATGTTGCGCCGCTGTAGGTGTTGACATTGGTGAGCGTCAGCGTGCCGGCACCGAGCTTGGTCAGGCCACCATCCGTCGTCGCGCCCAGAGCTGACTGATGGACCAGCGGCGAACCGATAGTCACGTTATTGGTCTGGCTGTCAAAAACCAGCCCGTTCGTCGAGACGTTGTAAGTGAGGTTGTTGGTGACAAAAGTGAAGCTGGCCGTGGAAATTTTGGCCTGCACGGTGGCCCCGTTGAAATTCACCGTGCCAACGCTGTTGTTGTTGCCAAAATCGAACGAATTCAATTGGAAGCGGCCGCCGTTGAGATTGACCGTGCCGCCGCCCGCCGATTGCGTGACGCGCAAGACATTGACGTTCAGCGTCCCGCCGTTGAGCGTGACGGTGCCTGCACCGCCATAAGCGATCAGGAGTTCCGCCGAGGTGTCATTGAAAACACCGCTGTTGATCTGGAGTGTGCCGCCGCTGTTGACAGAAACATAACCCACGGTGTTCACGGTTCCGCCCGCCACCGTCAGCACACTGCTGCTGCCGCTGATGACCAGACCATTCGTGGTGGTCGCCGTCGTGGTAGGGGTGCCCGAGGCGCTCACCGTCAACGTGCCGCCGACAACTTGGGCGGTGCCGGCGGAAACTAGCAGATTTGAAACCGTGTCCGTGTTCGCTCCGGGATTGAACACGAGCGTGCCCGCACCGGCCTTGGTCAGGCTGACCGTGTTCGTCACGACGGCGCTGATGGTCGTCGTTTTTCCGCTGCCGAGATTGCTGACGGTGATGGTCGGCGTGCCGCCGGCCAACATCAGCATGTTGGTGCCCGCACTGCCATTGTCATCCACAATCCAATTGGCCGCCGGGGCAACATCCGTGTTGCCAAAAATCAAATTGCCAACGGTGCGGCTCGCGTCCAGATGAACCGTCGTGTCACTGGTGATGTCCACTTGGCTGAAATCCGCCGTGTCCCCGCTGCCGCTGGCAATGGTGCTGGCAAACCAGTTAATCGCTGTGCCCCAATTACCGCTGGCTGCCACCGCCCAGTGCGGAGTGGCCACGATATTGCCGCTGGCAGTCGTTGCCACGTTGACAGCCGAAGCACCCGCACTTGATAGGACGACATTGAGTGAATTGTAAGTGCCCAACGCCGCCGAGGCAGACAAGCGGGCATACAAGGTGCCACCGGCGGGAGGATTAGTGGCCGTGGAGCCATAGGTCACACCATCGCTGGAAACCTCCAAGCCCGCAGGAGCCGTGGCTATGATATTACCGAGGGTGCCGGAGCTGGTGATGGAAACACTCGTCGGGCTAGAAGCCGTTCCGAAGATGGCAACGATGGCGGCGGGGAAAGTGGCCGGGCCGATGATGGTGCCGGTCAATAACGTCCATTGCGCATACAGCGTGGTGTTCGACGAAAGGGTCAGCGACGCGCCCCCGGCATAAGCCGTGCCGGTGCCACCCGCCGCCGTGTTCCAGCCGTTAAAGATGTGATTGGCGTAGGTCAGGCCCGCTCCGTTGTCCAGCGTCACCGCAGCGTTACACCACGCGAAGGCCGGCGCGCCCGTGCCGCCGTTGGCGTTATAGGTTAATGAGTGACCCACTTGGATGGTATGCGTGCTGTCACTCGGCAGACTGAAACAGGTGGAATAATTGGCACCTAGGCTGGAAGCGGTGTAGGAGCCGGGGGCGATGGTATCCAATGTGGAGGACGAGTTGTTCCATAGCTTCAAGGTCTTCACGGCAATGCTGTTGACATTCGTCCATTGGCTGCTGCCGTCGGTGATGTCCAGCTCAAAGGATTCATTGGAGTCGATGATGGCCGGAAGGTTAATTATGGTTGGTTTAGTGGTGAAACCCCCGCTGGTGACAGTGAAAATTCCGGTGAACAAATGGGTGTCCACCGTGGCCGCCGAAAAATCAATGATGTTGGTCGCCGCAAAAGTCCTTGTGATGGTGACGGTGCCGCTGCCAGCCAAATTCACCTTGCTAAAAATCAGAGTGTCCGAGGTGCTAGTGTTGGCGAGAGCGATCGTGCCGCCGTTTAACTGAAGCATGTGGGTGCTGCCATCGGCATCAAAGGCAAGATTCCACGCCGAATTGGCCCCATGGGTTATTTTGCCACCGGCATCCAAAATCACATTATTAATGTGGTATTGGGTCGTGGAAGCCGAGCTGTGGTTCAAAGAGCCACCGTTCGTAATCTCCAGCGTTTGGCCGTAAAAAGTAAAGTTAGTCGGGGTGCCAGGCCAAGTCAGAGCCGCCCCCGCGCCCGAACCCTTCGTTTGCCAAAGATTGGCATCGCCCGAAATCGGAACACCGCCCGGCCAAGTTGTGGGAGACGTGATGTCGGCGTTGTTTGTGGCTATGATAGTAGCAGCGGGCGCTCCTGCCGGTAGCAGCAAGCTGATGGCCAGTGCGAAACCAGCCATACCGAAAGTGGTGAAGCCGGCGAACCAGCGGTGAAGGCGGATGGATTTAGTAATCATATATTCAAGTTTGTTAGAAGCACCATCCGTTGAGCAAAATCTGCCCAGCAGAAATACATAGTTCGATGGCAAACAATGTTCAGCACTGCTCATGGGATATAGTGATAATATACTCTAACGAGATTTGACGTCCACACCCATACCCATAAACATGGGTATGTTCTACCAACGAACCCGATTCATCGGCGGCCGTCAGCCTCGGGGCATCAATTTGGCGACGGCCTCGCCGCGCGAGTGGACGTGCAGCTTGGTGTAGAGATGCTTGACGTTCATCCGCACGGTTTCCAGACTGACGTTGAGCTTGTCGGCGATCTGTTTGTAGGCGTCCCCGCGGGCGAGCAATTCGAGCACTTCGCGTTCCCGGGGCGTCAACTTTTCACATTCCGAGGCTTGGTCGCCCATTTGGTTGAAGTATTGCACCACTTTCCGGGCGATGTTCGCGGTCATGGGCGAACCGCCGCCCCGCACCTGCCGGATGGATTCAATGATTTGGGGCGTGAGGGTGCGCTTGAGCAAATAGCCGCTCGCGCCGGCGAGCAACGATTTGAAGATCTGCTCGCTTTCCTCGTAAACCGTGAGCATGAGGATTTGCGACTCGGGACAGACGACTTTCAGCCGGCGCAGACATTCGACACCATTCATGCCGGGCAGATTGATGTCCATGAGCACCACGTCCGGAGACAAATCCGGAATACCCGCCAGCGCGCTTTCCGCCGTGCCGAAGGAACAGATCACTTCAAAACCGGCGGTCTGCCCAATCTCCTGCGTCAGATTCGCGCGCAACCACTCATCATCGTCCACAATCACCACGCGCACGGCGGTGGCGGAGGCATAAGGCTGCGCCGCCGGATCAGCATTGAACCCTTCAACTGGTGTATTCATTTTTTTAGGATGCGGCTTCATCGGCGCTTTTGGCTATCCCCATAAACATGGGTATTCATTCTCTAGGCGGGGACAACGGAACATCAAGTTGAATGCGGGTGCCCTGACCAGGCACACTGGCCAATTGAAAGCGGCCGCCGACGGATGCCATGCGTTGCCGCATATTTTCCAAGCCATTGCGACCGCCGAACTGGGCGTCCGGGTTGAACCCGCCTCCGTCATCCTCCAGAGTCAGGGTCAGGCGGTTTTCCTGCACTGTCAGCCGCAGGCAAAGCCGGGTGGAATGGCCATGCTTGACGGCATTGTTCAGCGTCTCCTGCGTGGCCATGAAGAGATTGTGCCGGACCTCCGCGGAAATGGAGCTGGCTGGAAATTCAAAGGGCACATCCAATTCGCAGCCGACGCCGCAGTGTCCCAGAAATTCCTCCGTATAATGGACCAGATAATTAACCACGTTGTCCAGCGAGTCGTTCCGGGGATTCACCGCCCAGACGATTTCATCCATGGTATGCACCACTTGGCGCGTCGTATCCGCCAAAATATTAAGTAACGGTTTGTGTTGGTCGGCGACGGCGGACTGGCGATCTAGAAATTCAGTCAGCTTGCCAATCTTGGTGAGTTTGGACCCAACTTGATCATGGATATCGCGGGCGATGCGCGTGCGTTCCCGCTCCAAGGCATTCTGTTGTTCCAGCCGTTCGAGCTGACGCCGGTGTCGCCGGCGAATCACGCGCAGAATGATACCGCCCAGCAAAGTAAATGTAAGTATTGGCGCGAAAATGCGAAACCACCAAGTTTCCCAGAAACGCGGCAACACTTGCAATGTCAGCGCGGTGCCGGTTTGGTTCCAAATCCCGTCGCTGTTGCCGGCGCGCACCTCAAAGCGGTAGGTTCCGGGCGGTAGAAAATTATAGCTGACCGTCCGCTGACTGCCGCCATCCACCCAGTTTCGCTCCAGCCCTTCCAGCTGCCATTGAAAACGCACGCTTTCCGGTGCCGTCAAACTTAAGCCGGTGAAACGAAATTCCACATAGTGACGCCCCGGGCTCAAAGTAAGGGTGGAGTTTGGGAGCCGGAGCAACTGGGCGACACCATCCACCCGCACGCTTTCAATCACTACGTTGGGCGGCAAGCCGTTCGCTGGCAGATCGCCAGGCTGCACATAGACCGCCCCTTTGACCGTCGCAAACCACAGTCGCCCGTCCTGCCCCCGCCAGCAGGCCGGCTGGTAGGCGGCCGAACATTCCAGCGTCGGCAGACCGTCTGATATGCCAAAGGAGCGGCAGAAAATGCGGTCGGCTTTGCCATCCCAAAAGGCATTCAGCCCGGCACGATTAATCGAGAAAATCCCCGCGCGGGAACCTGCCCACAAGTTTCCCCGGTCATCTTTTAATAGTTGGGAAATAGTGTCGCTGGGGAGTCCGTCCGCGCTGGTGCAACGTTTTAATTGACCCTCCCGCCAGCGCAGCAATCCGCCGCCCAGTGTGCCCACCCACACCGAACCGTCCGCATCCGCCAGCAGTGACCAGAACCGGAAGTTGGGCGAAGCTGACGGCAGTTTAAAAGCCGTGAACCGGCCGGATTGAAACCGCCAGAGATGACCATTCGCCGTGCCGATCCAGATGGCGCCATCGGCCGTCTGCGCCAGTGCCAAAACATATTCGTTGGCCGCAAAACCTTCGGTCTGGGTGAACTTCTGTAATTTCCCGGCGCTCCAGCAATACAGGCCAAATTCGTTGCCCAGCCACATTCGGCCCTCACGATCCTCCATCAAAGTGCGCACGACTGTGCCAATCGCGTCCGAGGCGAACGGCTGCTGCATCCGGCCATCGTTCCAAATCCACGCCCCGTTCTGCACGGTGCCGGCCCATATTCCATCGTGCACAGACGGCCAGAGCGTCACATCGCGCACCGGCACCCGGGTTGGGGGAATGGTTACCTCGCCAAAAGCTCCCGCCCGCCAGTGAAAAATTTTCCCGTCTGATCCGCCCAGCCAGATCGCCCCGGCGGCATCTTCGCAAACCGACCGCACCACCGTCCCGACCGCCGAATCCGGCCGCCGCAGGATTTGAAAATGGCGCGGCCGCAACCGCACCAGTCCGCCGCCTTCGAGTCCTAGCCACACATTGCCTTCCCGATCCTGCAGCCAGCAATCCAACAGGCCGTTCGGCAAACCATTCGTATCGCTCCAATGCTGCATGACCCCATCCGGCTGCACCCGCCAGACGCCCTGATGCCGGTGCCGGAACCAGACCCCACCATCCCGATCCTCATGCAGATCGGACGCATCTGCGGCCCGTGGGATCGGAACCTCCGACCAGCCTTTCGCCTCGGCCACCCATTTTCGTTCGACACATTTGCGCAACCGATCTTTCGTGCGCACCCACAGCCCGCCCGAGCCGGAAAAAACGAAATCCTGCACGGCCACCTCCGGCTCGCCGTTGGTCGGCGTCAAATCCGCAAAACCGGCACCGTTCCAGCAGAAAATTCCTTTTTCTGTTCCCACCCAAAACCGCCCCTGGGCATCCGTGACCAGCGCACTGACTTGTGCGCCGCGCAAACCAGCGTAAGCCGTCAGCGGTTCAACCTGGCCGGCTTTCCAACAACCCAGCCGCTGGTCTTTCCGCCGATACCAAATCCGGCCATCGTTAGAGTCACCGTAATGCAGCATCGTCGGATCGGCGTCCGGCAGACTAATTTTTTTCCAGACTGAATTGGTGCCCGGCCGCCGCAAACCGCAGATCAACCCTTCCCGGAACGTGGCAAAAACCACCGCATTACTGCGGGAAAAAACCACCGCGTTGACCGCATCCCGCCAGGTGACGGGCAGGCCGGATTCGACCGTGAATTGGCCCGCTTCAAAACGCGTCAGAAATCCACCTACCATCGCCACCCACATCACACCTTGGGAATCCATCATCAACCGCCGGATGTCGAAGCGCGGCAAGCCCGGCGAATTGGCCGGATCAAAGGTGACAAAGCGCACGCCGTCAAAGCGCACCACCCCGGCCTGCAACGTGCCCAGCCACAAGTATCCGTCTGGCGTCTGCGCCAGACTCACGACACTGTTCTCCGGCAAGCCCCGTTCCGAATTCCAAACATCAATCAAATAACCGCCCGCCGCCGAACTCGCGACCGACTCCTCGGGAGCCGCCCCGGCGGGCGACGGAACGGAAACCAGCCAAGTCACCATCAAACCTACTAACCAGAGCGTAGGAACGGCAAAAATTTGGCGAAAAAACGTCATTGTTGATTTGAGATCGGAAACGAATCTTTGTCCGCTGCCGGCCTGGCGATTATGGCGCGGGTGATTTTACCGCCCGAAATCCAGGAGGCGGCAAAATGATATGTGCCCGAACCCACCGCCAGCACCGTGCAATTTTTTTCGACGCGCAATAGTTTTACGTCTTTGACGTTCGCGATGGGCCTGCCGGATTCAGTGACTTTGTCGGCATCAAGGGTCGGGAGATAAACGGTGGCGGTGGTGTTTGGCGGAATGGTGGTTTCCAGTTCAAACCGGCCGTCCTGCAAGCGCCAGTTGCTAGTAATCCGACCGTGGAACGAATCGTAATGTGCTTTGACCCAGTTGATCGGCGTTTGTTCCAGATTGCTGCCGGGAGTCGGTGGGTGCGGCTGGATGATAATTTTATCGTAGCCCGGGCCGTCGGACTGGATGCCGGCGAGTTCGTTGATCATCCATTCGCCGACCGCACCGAAGGAATAATGCGCAAAGGAATTCATCGAGGCGTTCTGTTTGCCATCCACGCCGCCGAAGCCGTGGGCTTTCGTGTAGCTATCCCAATGTTCCCAAATCGTCGTCGCCCCCTGCTCCACTTCGTAGCCCCAGGACGGAAATTTGCGGCTCTGAAAATGTTTCACCGCCAGATCGTTTTCGCCCACGCTCGTCAGGACCGGCAGCAGCGGGCGCGTGCCGAGAAAACCCGTCGTCATGCCGGAATTTTCGGCGGTCTCGCCGGCGCGCAACTTGTCCGCCAGAATTTTGCCAGACGCGAGCCGGCGGTCGGCGGGAATCAAATCCACGAACAATGCCAGCGCGTAGGCAGTTTCCGTGTCCACGGTGAGTGCGCCGTTGGGCTGCACATATTTTTTGGCGAACGCGGTTTTGATCCGGTCATGCAACGCGCGATATTCCTTCGCCTCGGCATTTTTTCCGATAGCAGCAGCCATGTCGGCCATCAGATTTGCGGAATAGGCGAAATACACCGTGTCAATGTAATCCAGCGGCGTTTTTTTGCCGAAGGAAAGCCAATCGCCCCAGTCATTGCCGTGGTTGACGCCGAGAAATTTTTTACTCGTGGCTTTGCGCCAATCCATAAACCGCACCATATATGGCCAGCAGCGTTCGATGATGCGCGTATCGCCATAGGCCTGCCAAACAGTCCACGGGCAAATCACGCCGGCGTCGCACCACGCGGTGCCAAAATTCCAGCCGTGCTGGAACGGATACGGCGCGTAGCCCGGAAACACGCCGCTCGGTTCCTGTGATTCCATCAGCTCGCGCAGCCACTTGGTGTAAAAGGCCGACACGTCTGCATTGAGCGTGGCGCAATGGACATAAATCTGCGCGTCGCCCGTCCAGCCGAAGCGTTCGTCGCGTTGCGGGCAATCCGTGGGCAGATCAATGAAATTCGCCCGCTGCGTCCAGACAATATTTTTGAACAGCCGGTTGGCCACGGGATCGGAACATTCAAAACCGCTGGTCATCGGTGTGTCGCTGTGCAACACCAGGCCGGTGATGGCGTCCAGATCCGGCACGCCAGGATAGCCGCTCACCTCGACGTATTGAAAACCGTGGAAAGTAAAACGCGGTGTCCAGACCTCGCCCGCCGCGTCGCCGCGCAACACATAATGGTCAATGGCGCGCGCCTTGCGATAATTGTCATTCATCAGCCGGCCGTCGGGATGCAGCATCTCGCCGTAGCGCAGTTGCACCGTCGTGCCGGCTGGGCCTTTGACTTTCAGGCGCACGACACCGGCAAAATTCTGACCAAGGTTGAAAATATAAACGCCGTTCGCTGGCGAAGTGATGGCGATAGGCTTGATTTCTTCGATGATCCGCACCGGCAACCCAGGAAAAGCTTCCAGTTTGGCTGGACGCTTGAAACTCAAATCCACCGGGTGGCCCTTGATCTCAACCTGTTTTTCAGAGCCGGTCGGATTTTGCGCTTCATAAAACATCGCGGGCGGACACACATTCTCGGCGGCGAAAATGGCATTTTCCCAAGTGGAATCATTGAAGCCGGCGGTGGCCCAGCCCGGCATTTCCTTGCGGGCGTCAAAAAATTCTCCCATCTGAAAATCGCCCTCGCGAATCGGCCCGTCGCCGGTGACTTTCCAGGATTTATCCGTCGGCACAATTTCGCGCGAGCCGTCGGTGTATTCGATTTCCAGTTGCGCCATCAGCGCGGGCGTTTTGCCGTAGGTGTCGCGACCAATTTTTTCCGTGCCCATGCCAGTCAGCAAACCAAAGCCGAGATAGCCGGCATACCAGCCGTCCGCCACCCACGCGCCAATGGCGTTGCGGCCAGTCTGCATCAGCGGCGTCACGTCGTAGGTATTGTAATAGGCGCGCTGATGATAATCCGTCCAGCCCGGCGCAAAGCGGGCATCCCCGACGCGCTGGCCGTTGAGATAAAGTTCGTAGATGCCCAGCGCCGTCGCATAAACCGTAGCGCGCTTGATCGCTTTCACCGCCGCAAACTCTTTGCGATACTGCCGGGCGGGCGGCAGAAATAAATTTTCCTTGTCCTTCGGAATCGGCGTTTGGTCACGATAGCTGATGTAGTCCGCCTGCCAGTCGCCCGGCTGGATTAGTCCCATCGTCCACTGCGCCGGGTCGCTCCAAGCGGCCTGACCGGATACATCCCAGACGCAAACTTTCCAATAGCATTGTTGACGCGAAGCCAGCGGTTTGCCGGCATAGGCAAGGTTGATGGTCTGATTACCTTTCACTTTGCCGCTGTCCCACAAGTCACCCTTCCCGGACTGAAGCAATTCCAAACTGCTGGCGACCAAAATTTGATAAGCACTTTGCTGCTGACCACGGCTTTCAGACGCCAACCGCCAGGCCAGGCGCGGCTGTAGCTCATCAATACCCAGCGGATTAACGCGATACTCGCAACGGAGGGCAACCGGATTAAAGTCACCGGCCTGCAATTCCGCCACGCACAGCCATAAGGCCGACGCCAACAAGACACGAAGGGGAAATATCATAGCCTTCATTGGTAGCCACTTCGGAGTAAGTTGGCAATCCCACAAACGCGAGACGGGTTGCCTCAACCAACTGCCTTGGGGAAACAAGCCATCAAAAAAAGACTTTAAGAATGGCTCCAGAGGAAGGACTCGAACCTTCAACCACACGGTTAACAGCCGCGTGCTCTACCATTGAGCTACTCTGGAACGCAAAGGGACGAGTAATTTACAGACCGCCGCGCGTTCGTCAATTTCATTCCTCATCCTTTTGGCAATGCGGGCAATAAAATGTGCTGCGCGCCGCCTGAATTATCCGCTTAATCGGCAACTGGCACTTCGCACATGGCTGTCCGGCGCGGTCGTAAACCAGCAATCGTTCTACATAATATTCAGACGCATCAACAGCCCGGCCAAAATAAAACAGCCCATCCGATTTGCGCCCGGAAAAATTCAACGGAATCGTGCTACCACAATCAATCGCCTCCTGCATCACGGCGCAAACGGCGGATAATAATTTTTTGGCGGCGCGGGGTGAAATTTTGTTCGCCGCCCGGCGCGGGGAAATGCCAGCGCGGAACAACGCTTCGCTCGCGTAAATGTTGCCGACACCGGCAATCAGCGATTGGTCGAGCAGCTTCACTTTTACCGGCTGGCGGGAGGTTTTGAGTTTTTTGCGGAACCGCTCCGGCGTAAATTTTTTATCCCACGGCTCCGGCCCCAGTTTTTCTGCCGCCGAAACGTCGAGCGTCAGCCGGCCAAAATAGCGCGTGTCTTCGTAAATAAAATTCTTCGCGCCCAGGTTCAAAATCACTGCGGCGTGCTTTGGAAACGGATCAGTTTTGGGCGCGAGATACATCCGTCCTGTCATGCCGAGATGACCGAGTAGAAAAAACTTTTCACGAGAATCAGCTAAGCGCAGTTCAAACAGCAGATATTTTCCACGCCGTTGCAGGCCGAGAAATTTTGCCCCGCGCAGAGTTTTTTTGAAAAGCGCCGGACTGGTCGGTCGCAAAACTTTTTCACGCCGGACTTCGACAGCGCAGATGACTTTGCCTTTCAGCAACGGACGCAAATGACGCGCGAGGACGTCGACTTCAGGCAGTTCAGGCATTTAACCGGTAACGAGCGTGCCAACTTTTTCACCAAGCACGACGCGCTTGAGATTGTGCGGACGGAAGAAGTCAAAAACGATGATGGGCATTTTGTTGTCCATGCAGAGCGAGAACGCCGTGGAGTCCATCACCTGCAACCGCCGTTGCAGTGCGTCAATGTAGGTGATTTGCGCGAAGCGTTTGGCCTTGGGATTTTTCTTCGGGTCGCAGTCGTAAATGCCGTCCACCTTCGTCGCCTTCAAAATCACCTCCGCACCGATTTCATTGGCGCGCAACGCGGCGGCGGTGTCCGTGGAAAAATAGGGATTGCCCGTGCCGCCGCCGAAAATGACCACCCGACCCTTTTCCAAATGGCGAACCGCACGACGACGAATGAACGACTCGGCAATCTGCGACATGGCAATGGCACTCTGCACGCGCGTGGGCGCGCCAAGTTTTTCCAGCGCGTCCTGAAGCGCGAGCGAATTGATGATGGTCGCCAGCATGCCCATGTAATCGCCGGTGGCGCGCTCGATGCCGCGTTTGCTGCCGCTCAACCCGCGAAAAATATTGCCGCCGCCAACGACCACGACGACCTGCACGCCCAGTTCGCGGACTTCGCAAATTTGTTCGGCCATGCTTTGCACCGCCTCGGCGGAAATGCCAACACCGGCGGGACCGCCCAACGCCTCGCCGCTCAATTTGAGCAGGATCCGGAAAAATTTTGGTTTTTTGGAGGTCGTCATAAAAGTTGAAGCACAAGAAGCACGGCAAAATGTTTAACAGCCGCGCGCCGAATCGTCAATTCAAAGCGTCTCGACAAATAAAACGTGAATGATTAGCGTCCTACTAAATGAAAAATATTTTGAAACCTTTGGTTATTGTTTTCAATATTTTAGTCATTTGCGGAATTGTTTGGCTTGCTTTGAAATGGGTCGCCACAGAAAGATTAGAAAACTCTTACAAAAAAATAAATAAGGGTGATTCTGAAATGCAAATCTTGAAATCACTCGGAACACCTTCAAAAATATCAGGTTCTCCAGAAAATATTTCTTGGGACAACGATGCCACTGTTCACCCAAACAAGGGCGAATGCGTTAGAGAGTTTTGGTATGTTCCACCAATTTCAATCGCCGGCGAAGAATTTACAATCGGCTTCGATGCCAGCAGCAATGTTGTTTCAAAATATCGTTACGAATCACCGTAATAAAATAGGCGTCCATCGCTGGACGCCTTGGGGATTTTACTTAAAGACTTTTACGCCGTGGCTTCGCCCACTTGGAAGCGCACAAAATGGCGAATGGTGATTTCGTCACCCAACTGCTTGCTGATCTGCGCGACGTGTTCCTTCACGCTGACTTCGGAATTGCGCTTCACGAAGCCCTGATCCACGAGGCAGTAGGTCTGGAAAAACTTGTCCAGCACACCGGCCAGAATTTTTTCCATCGCGGCAGCGGGCTTGCCCTTCAAACGATCGGAGTTCGCGGCAATTTCGCGTTCCTTGGCGATGACTTCCGGCGCGACGTTCTCGCGGGAAACCACCTGCGGAAAACCGGCGGCGATTTGCAACGTGATGTCTTTCACGAGCTGCTTGAATTCTTCCTTCCCGCTGGTGTCGGCCTTGGTGCAACCGACTTCCACCAGCACGCCGACTTTCGCGCCGGTGTGGATGTAAGCGGCCACGGCACCGTTGCCGGAAACTTCCAGACGCGCGTTGCGAGTGATCTTGATGTTCTCGCCCATCTTGCCCACGGCGGCTTCGCGGTCGGCTTCGAGATTGGCGTTGGCATTGGCAGCAACTTTTTTCGCGATGTCGTCCGCAAACGCGCGGAACGCCTCATTACGCGCCACGAAATCGGTTTCGCAATTCACTTCCACCAGCACGCCGGATTTGCCGCCGGGCGCGATGAATTGGGCGATGACGCCTTCGCGGGCTTCGCGCGTCGCTTTTTTCGCGGCACTCGCGGCGCCGGATTTGCGGAGCAGATCCACGGCGGCCTCGAGGTTGCCCTGCGCTTCCACGAGCGCCTTTTTGCATTCCATCATGCCCACGCCGGTCATTTCCCGGAGCTTGCCTACATTTGCAGCAGTAATTTCAGCCATAGAATTAAAAGTTAAAAGTTGCGGCGGACGGAAAATTTATTTCCGTCCGCCAGATTGAATGAATCAGGCAGCAACGGACGCAGCGGCTTCCGCCGGAGCGGCGGGTGCAGCTTCCTCGTTCACCTTGCGAGATTTTTTGGATTCAAATTCCGCGCGCGCCTGCGTGATGGCCGCCGACACCGCACCGAGAATCAGACGAACCGAGCGAATCGCGTCGTCATTCGCGGCAATCGGATACTGCGCGTCTTCGGGATCGCTGTTCGTGTCCGCAAAGGCCACGACCGGGATGCCGAGCGTCTTGGCTTCGGCGACGGCGTTGTGTTCGCGCTTGGTGTCCACCACGAACAACGCGGCGGGCATCTTGTCGAGGTCGCGGAGACCATCAAAATATTTATGAAGCCGCGCCCCTTCACGGCGAATGACCGCCTGCTCCTGCTTGACGTAATCGTTGATGCCGCCGTCGGTTTCCATCTTCTCAATGTCCTTGAGGCGCTTGATGGAAGTTTTGACCGTGGCGTAGTTCGTCAGCGTGCCGCCGAGCCAGCGTTCGGTCACGAACATCTGGCCGGTTTCCTTGGCGGTTTCCTTGACGCATTGCTGCGCTTGTTTCTTGGTGCCGACGAATAAAATTTTCCCACCTTTGCGGACGGTGTTGGTCAGGAAGTTGAGGGCGGCCTGAAGCTGCTCCTCGGTTTTGCTCAAATTGATGATGTGAATGCCGTTGCGCGCATCAAAGATGAACGGTTTCATCTTCGGGTTCCAACGCTTCGTCTGATGTCCAAAATGGACGCCGGCTTCCAACAGTTCTTTAACTCCAATCGTGCTCATGTTTCTAATTTTCCTTTGGTTTTACCCCGGATTTATCCGAAGCATCCTGCGGAACACAGGATTTTTGTTTGGTGTTATTATGGCCGCCCGCCTTCACACGAAGACAGATTTTAGGCCGTTAAAACTCCCCGTCCGAAAACGAGGAGCGGTCAGAATAGCAGGGAAACGCTTTGTGACAACTGTATTTTTGAGCCGAAAACGACGGTTCAAACCACAAATTCCAATTCCTGCCGGTGCGGAATCAAGCCGCGCTCGAAGGCCTGACCGAGAAAGCGGCGGATGGATTCCCTGCCCTTGTCGCCGTAGTCAAGCGTCCAGTGGTTGACATACATGCCGACGAATTTATCCGCCAGGTCGCGTCCCATGTCGCGGGCGTATTGCAGCGCGTGCTGCACGGCTTCCGGGCGATGATCCAAACTGAACTGAATACTCGCCGTCAGCGTGTCGGAAATCTGCTTGCGCGTCGCGAGATCAAATTTTTTATTGATGACGTTGCCACCGAGTGGCAGCGGCAGGCCATCATTTTGCTTGCCCCACCAGACACCGAGGTCTTCACATAAAACGAGTTTCTCGTTTTGAAACGTGAGCTGGCCTTCATGAATGATGAGGCCAACTTCTGCGACGCCATTTTTTACCGCCGCAAAAATCTGGTCGAACGGCACGACGACATAATTAAATTCCTTCGCTGGTTTGCCGAGCCAGAGTTGCAACGCCAGAAACGCGCTGGTCATCGTCCCCGGCACGGCGATTTTTTTCTTCGCAATTTCCTCGCGGGAAAATTTCTGTTTCGCCACGAGCATCGGACCGTAGCCGTCGCCCATGCTGGCGCCGCTGGGCAGCAAAGCGTATTTGTCGGAAACGTAGGCGTAAGCGTGAATGCTCACGGCGGAGATGTCGAGTTCGCCGCGCGTGGCGCGCTCGTTGAGCGTCTGAATATCCTGTAAAATATGGGTAAAACGAAAACCGTGCGTGGGAATCAAATCCTTCGCGAGCGCGTAAAACATGAAGGCATCATCCGGATCGGGCGAATGGCCGAGAGTCAGGTTCGTTTTTTCCATCCGCAAAAATTAGACGAGACGGCGCGCGCTGTCACGACGAGAAGCGCGACCGCTGGCAAAACCGGCGGCGGCGCGGGCATCAATTGCGTCACGAGAATTTTACCATTTTCAGATTTTCTCCGCCGCGCCTTCGCCTACACTATCCGAAATCCAATGCCACCCGCCGCCGCCAAACCCCTGAATGTGCTGACTTGGATTCTCACGGCATTGCTGGCGCTGGCTGCCGTCGGTGAATTTATTTTGCACGACCAGGCCGCCACACTCGATGCCGTCATCATCGTGCTCGCCACCATTGCCAGCATCGCCGCAGTCAACCAACAACTGCCGTTGCAAAACGTCCTTTTCGCCGCCGCCATCACTGCGCTCATCGGCGGCGCGGCGCACGGCTTGAGCGCGCGCACCGGCATTCCCTTTGGCCCACTCACGTTCGGCGACACCGCCGGGCCGAAATATTTCAACTCCGTTCCGTGGACGGTGCCCCTGCTGTGGATCATCGCCATTTTCAATTCACGCGGCGCGGCGCGGCTGATTTTACGGCCGTGGCGGCGCGTGAAAAATTACGGCTACCTCCTCATCGCGCTGACGGCGGCGCTGGCGTTGGGATTTGATTTGGCGCTGGAACCGTTCGCCGCCCACGTCAAACATTTCTGGCTGTGGCAGCCGACGAGAGTCGCCATCACCTGGCACGGTGCCTCGCCGGTGGCATTTCTCGGCTGGACGTTTGTGGCGCTGCTGATCATGGCCTTCATCACGCCCTCGCTCATCCGCAAGCAACCCGGCGAACAGCCGCCGCCGGATTACATTCCGGTCGCGCTGTGGTTTGGAGCCGTGACGTTGTTCGCGGTCGGCGCGGCGCAGTCAGGCTTGTGGTTGGCGGTAGTAGTGGATGCAATTCTCGCCGGCAGCGTCGCCGTGTTTTGCTGGCGCGGCGCGCGGTGGTGAATCAACTTTTCCGTAAAACTCTCAATTTGCCGACGCGCGTTCCGTCCATTTCTTCCACGCGCAATTCAAATTCGCCGACCTTCACCACATCGCCCGGCTTGGGAAAACCGCCGAGTTTTTCCGTGACCCAGCCGCTCGCAGTGGTCGTATTTTCATCGTGCGGCACGGTGCCGATGATTTTCTCCAAATCGTGCAATGCCAGCGTGCCAGCGGCTTCCCAAAGGTTTTCGCCAAGGCGCACCAACTCGGATTTCTCGGTATCAAATTCGTCCTGAATCTGCCCAACAAGCGCCTCGATGACATTCTCCAGCGTCACGATACCAACGGTGCCGCCGAATTCATCCACGACGACGGCGAAATGCGCCTTGCGGTCGAGAAATCGCCGCAACAATTTTTCCAGCGACGCGGTTTCGGGAATATAAAACAGCGGGCGCGCCACCGGCAGCAACTCCGCCGCCGTCTTCGCGCGTTCGCGCAACGCATACAAATCCTTGATGTGAACCACGCCGAGTATCCTGTCGAGGTCGCCGTTTTCGCAAATTGGGAATCGTGAATAGCGCGTCTTTTCCGCGAGCGCCACGCACTGGGCCAGCGACGCCGACGTGTCAAACACCGTGATTTCATTGCGCGGACGCATCACCTCGCGCGCCGCGCGATGGCGTAAATCGAGCGCATTCAAAATTAAATCGCGCTGGTCGCCGGCTCCCTGCGCCGCCGCCAGCAACACGCGCAATTCCTCCTCCGAATGGCGGTCGTGCAGCGCGCCGCCCGCGAAACCGAGCCAGCGCAAAACGATTTGCGACGAGCGGTGCAGCACCCAGATGAACGGATAGGAAATGCGATAAAACCAGTTCAGCGGCGACGCGACCCACAGCGATGTTTGCAGCGTGCGGCGAATGGCAATCGCTTTCGGCACGAGTTCGCCGGCGATGATGAGCAAATAGCAGTTCACGAAAAAGCCGACGCCGATGGCGATGCTGCTTTGGGTGTGTTCGCTCGTGATTTTCAGCAGCGGAAACAGCGGGTCGAGCAACGCGCGAACAACCGGTTCCACCAAAACCCCGAGCGCCATGCTCGCCAGCGTGATGCCGAACTGCGTCGCGCCGATGTAGGAATCAATGTGCGCGACGATGTGCCGCGCGGTGCGGGCGCGGCGGTTACCCTTTGCCGCGAGCGGCGCGAGCTGCGTGTCGCGGATGCGCACCAGCGCCAGTTCCGCCGCGACGAAAAAAGCGTTCGCCAGCACCAGCGCCGCCACGGCCAGCAGCTTGAATCCATCCTGAATGGCGTCGTTCCAGGTCACAATTTCACCTCGCCGAACATCAGTTTCAAAATATCTTCCAGCGCCACCACGCCCGTCTCGTGTCCGTCCCGCGCGAGGACAATCGCGAGCCGCTGACCCGCGCGCTGCATCCGGCGCAAGGCCACTTCCAACCGCGTGTCATCGTCCAGAAACAGCGCGGGCGACATGAATTCACCGGCGGTTTTTTCCACCTCTAGATTTTCGATAAACAGCAGCGCGCTCACGTCCAGCATGCCGGCGATGCGTTTTTTGCCGTCGCGCGTTTCCCAGACCGGCAGGCGCGACAAGTTTTTTTCCCGAGCTACCTGCAAGGCCTCACGGATCGGCGACGAAACTTCGAGCGAAAAAGTTTTTGCCATGGGAATCGTGATCTGCGCGACGGTGAAATGTTGCAAGTCGAGCACGCGGTTGACCATCGCATGTTCCTCGCCGGTGAGCGCCTGCGCGGCCTCGGCCATCACGGCGCGCATTTCCTCGCGGTTGCCGAACAGCCGGCCGGTGAAAGCCCGCGATCCGCGCCAGCGCAGGACGGTTTGTGAAATGCTTTCGACCAGAAATACCAGCGGCGCGAGCGCCAGATGCACCAAACGGACGACGTTGGCGGACGCGAGGCACAGACGGTTCGGATACGCGCGGAACAGCATTTTCGGCAGCAAATCTGCAAAGGCATAAAACCCGAACACGATGACCGCGAACAGCGCGATGATTAACAGCGTGCGGCCGAAAAACCAATCGTGCAATTTCGCGATCACCCAGCCGAGGAGGAGAAAATTCACCAGCGTGTTGCCGACAAGAATCGTCCAGAGAAATTTCTCCGGCTGTTCGAGGAAACCCTGCAGCACCTGCGCCTGCACATTGCCCGTGCGCGCCAGCCGCCGCACGCGCAGGCGGTTCAGCGCGAACACGCCCGCCTCCATGCCCGACAGAAAAAACGACAGCAGCAGGCACAATCCCAGTCCGAAAAATGTAATAAAGCCGGTGGTCATTTGATTCGTTGCACCAACAGTTCGCGCACGCGCCGTTCGTCCACGACCTGCGCCGTCAGTTTCAAACCAGCAAACGTCGCCGTTTCGCCCGCCGCCGGCACCACGCCGAGCAGGTGCGAGAGCAGACCGCCCATCGTTTCGACCTCGGACACGTTGGGCAGCGCGGGAAATTCTCGGCGAAAATCTTCCAGCCGCATCGTGCCGTTCACGCGCCACTGGCCGGCGGCAATTTTTTCTAATACGAAACCCTGCGACGGCGCGGCGGCATGAATTCGCCCGACGATGCCGCCGAGAATGTCCTCCATCGTCACGAGGCCGGCGGCGCTGCCGAATTCATCCAGCACGATGGCGAGGCCGCGCTGCTGCTTCTGCAACGCGCGGAACAGCAGCAGCAAATTCATGGACTCCGGCACGAACGACGGAAATTCGATGACCTCCGCCAGATCCGCCGACGGATTCAGCAGCAGGGCGCGGGCGTTCAAAATACCGACAATGGTGTCCGGCGTTTCATCGTAAATCGGCAGACGACGATGCTTGTGTTTGCGCGCGGCCGCGAGCATTTCGTCCACCGTCGCGTCGTCGGAAACGCACACCATGCCAGCGCGCGGGCGCATGACATCGCGCGCCGTGCGACGGTCGAGGCTGATGATCTGCAAAATGATTTCGCGCTCCGATTCTTCCAACGTGCCCTGTTGCCAGGCGAGTTCAAGCAGTTCTTGATATTCCGCCTCGGTCAGGGCGGCGGGCGGCGTGGCTTGGGCGGCGGCTTGTTTGAGAATGGCGGCATTCGTCCACTGCGCCGCACGGTAAAACGGCTTGGTGATTTTGCGAAAGGCGAGTAACGGCCACGCGACACGCAACGCCCAGCGTTCCGGTTGGCGCACCGCGAGCGTCTTCGGCAACACTTCGCCGACGACCAGCACCACGACGACCAGCGCCAGCATCGTCAGGCCAAAACCCCATTGCGCGTTGAAGACCATGCGCAGCGCGGCGGCGAGAATGGCGGCGTTGGCGAACGTGTTGCCCAGCGCCAGCGTGGCGAAGAGATCGGGCGGACATTCGAGAAGTTCGGCGACAATTTTGCCCGCGCGAGAATTTTTGCCGGCCAGTTGCGCCACCTGCCATTGACTCAAGGAAAACAGCGCCGTTTCCGCCAGCGCAAAGAAGAAACTCGCGCCCGCGAAAATCAGAATCGCCAAACCCATCGCCAATGCCACGCACGGAATTTAATCCAAAATCGGCGGGTGGCAAAGGGCAATCCGGAAAAAGGTTAGTCGCGGTGAAAATGCGATGGATAGGATTTTTGTCGCGGAGCGACGCGGCGGAAATTAGCCAGCTACGAAGTGGCTGGTAATATGTTTATGATGTTTGTTCGTCCTAAAGGGACGATGGATTCCGCCGTCCTTTCAGGACGGATTTTATTCGGGGCGACGAACCAGACACTCCGTGTCTGGCTAATTTCCGGTTGTGTCTTCGGCACGAACCAAGGCACTGGGGATTTTTGTTCGCGTATTTCGCGTGGTTCGCGGTGAAGGGAAACCGCGAAATACGCCAACCACGCGAACGAAGGCGGACGCACAGCGGCGGGGGAAAAGCGGCGGAGGGCCGCCGCA
>CAIOUK010000159.1 GCA_903861445.1 uncultured Verrucomicrobia subdivision 3 bacterium | reverse complement strand
TTGACCTTGAACAGTTCCTGCACGGCCTGCCGGATTTGCGGCTTGGTCGCGAGGCGGTCGGCCACGATGGTGTATTGGTTATACTTCTCGGCCTGGCGCGTGCCTTTTTCGGTCAGGCGGACAGTCTTGATGATTTCGAAAGGGTTCATGTTATTCCTTGGTCAGACGGGCTTCGACTTTTTCAAACGCGCTCTTGGTGAACACGAGTTTGTCCGGGCGCAACACGTCGTAGGTGTTGAGGGAATCGCTCGTGGTCAATGTGACGCCGCAAATGTTGCGGGCCGCGCGGGTGAGATTGGTGTTTTCTTCGCCGCAGGAAATAAAGAGCGTGGTGCCCGTCAATTCCAGCGCGTCGATGACCTTGACGAAATCTTTCGTCTTGGCTGAAGTTAATTTCAAATCGTCCACCACAATCACGTCGTTCAGCTTGAGCCGTTCGCTCAAAGCCTTGCGCAACGCGAGCGCTTTGGTTTTCTTGGAAATCGTCTTTGTGAAATCACGCGGCCGGGGGCCGAACGTGACACCGCCGCCGACCCAGATCGGTGACTGGAAGGAACCGGCGCGGGCGCGGCCCGTGCCTTTTTGCTTCCACGGTTTCTTGTTGGTGCCCGCGACTTCGCCGGCGTTCTTGGCCTTGGCGGTGCCGCTGCGCTGCGCCGCGCGATACGCGGTCACGGCATCGTGGACAGCCTGAGTGCCTTTGCCGTTTTCGACCACGGCGAACTTGACTTCAAGTTCACCCGCAGCTTTGCCGGCAGTATTTTTAATGGAAATTTTCATGGCTCGTTAATTATTTCTTGGCGGCAGCTTTGTCAGCGCCGGCTTTTTTCTTGCCAGCGGTGGCCACTGGCGCTTTCCAGCCCTTCGGGCGTTTCTTGGATTCGCGAATGACGACGTAATCGCCTTCCGCGCCGGGCAGCGCACCTTTGATGAGGATCAAATTATCCGCTTCGAGCACCTGAATCACTTCAAGGTTCTGTGTGGTGCGGCTGACCTGACCCATGTGACCGGGCATCTTGAAGCCGCGCAGCACCGTGCCGGGGAACAGGCGTTGACCGATGGCACCGCCGCGACGATGCCAGCCTTTGTGACCGTGCGTCGAGGGACCGCCACCGAAATGATGGCGCTTCATCACGCCTTCAAAGCCGCGACCTTTGGTGGTGCCAATGGCGTCAATGAAATCACCGGGCGCAAAAAGCGTCGGGCCGACGATGTCGCCGGGTTTCACGTCTTTGGAGAAATTACGAAACTCTTTGATGCGCTTCACAGCGGCACCATTGTGTTTCTTGATGTGGCCGGCCAACGCCTTTGTCAGGCGCTGTTCCTTCTGGTCGTCGAAGCCGAGCTGGACGGAATTATATCCATCCTTGCCCGCCTGCGTCTTCACTTGGAGAACGCGGTTGGGGCCGGCGAGCACGACGGTGACGGGGATTAACACACCGCTCGCGTTATAGACGCGGGTGTGACCAAGTTTTTTTCCTAAAAGTCCGAGTGGCATGGTGTGTCCTTAAATCAGATTTTGATGGTGATATCCACGCCGGCGGGCAAATTGAGCTTCTTCAATTCGTCCACGGTTTTCGCCGTCGGCTCGAGAATGTCGATCAGGCGCTTGTGGGTGCGTTGTTCAAAAGTTTCCTGCGACTTCTTGTCGGAGTGCGGGGAACGTTGGACGGTGTAGCGTTCGACGCGGGTTGGCAGCGGGATGGGGCCGGCGACGCGGGCACCCGTGCGTTTCACGGTGTCGGCAATTTCGCGGGCCGACTGGTCGATGACGCGATAGTCATAAGCCTTGAGGCGGATTCGAATACGTTGAGCCATATAAAGAGCGATTGTCTGGTTTTGGTTTAACGAACATTCCGCCGTCCACCATTGGAAAGCGGGCGCGAATAATAACAACTACACTTTCCGGTGCAATATCTTTTTTAAATTAAATTTGGTGTCTCCACGTGGCTGCCATTCGGGGAACAATGGATTCACTTGGCGTTTAAGCGAGGTTGGCGTAAAGTCGGCTCATGAAAATCTCCACCAAGCCGTTCCGGGTGCGCGCGGGTGCGAAGGTGCGCCTGAAACAATGGCCGACGAAGGTCAAGCCGTTCTACAATTCCGCCGAGCATTACCAAAAGCTGTTGGCCACGCACATTCAGGAATTAAGCAAACGCCAAGAACTGCTTTACGCGAATAACCGCTATTCGCTGCTGCTGATTTTTCAGGCGATGGACGCGGCGGGCAAGGACGGCGCGATCAAGCACGTCATGTCCGGTGTGAATCCGCAGGGCTGCCAGGTCTTCAGTTTCAAACATCCGAGCGCGGAAGAGTTGGAACACGATTTTCTCTGGCGCACCACGCGCTGCCTGCCGGAACGCGGGCGCATCGGCATCTTCAACCGCTCGTATTACGAGGAAGTGCTCGTGGTGAAAGTGCATCCGGAAATTTTGCGTGGCCAGGCTCTGCCGGAAGAATCACTGACCGACAAAAAATTCTGGGACAAGCGCTACCGTTCCATCACCGATCTGGAAAAGCACCTGCACCGCAACGGCACGCGCGTCCTCAAATTTTTCCTGCATCTCTCGAAAGCCGAACAGCGCCGCCGCTTTCTCAAGCGTCTCGACGATCCGGCGCGCAACTGGAAGTTCAGCAAGTTTGATTTGGTGGAACGCGGTTTCTGGTCGGAATATCAAGCCGCCTACGAAGAATGTCTCGCCGCGACCAGCACCGAACACGCGCCGTGGTTCGTCGTGCCTGCCGATGACAAGCTCAATGCCCGGCTCATCATTTCGCAGATCGTTTGCGACGCGTTAAAGGATTTGCAACTCGAATTTCCCCAGGCCGACGCGAAACGGTTGCAGGAATTGAAAAATCTCCGCCGACAGCTGGCCGATTGACGGGACTTTGGTTTTTTCGCGATTTGGCAGTGTCCCAAGTTGGCGTGGCGGCGACGCCCTCGTCGCTGGGGCGGGTTTGGCGACGGGGCGTCGCCGCTACCATTTTGGCCAAACTGGGACGCTGCCGATTTAACTGGTTAAGCCCGTCGGAACACCACAGACTGCCGCGTGATCAAAACCAAATCCGCGCCCCGCGCCCGCTTGGAACCTCTCGCGGACGGTCAGCGCTGGCACATGGCGGATGCGGTGCTGCAGGTCACACAAATCGGCAAGCTGCTCGTCCATTACAAACTCGGCAAGCCAGACGCCGTGCGCGTTTCCAACTCCGTCGGCAGCAAGACGAGCATCGAAAAATTTCTC
>CAIOUK010000158.1 GCA_903861445.1 uncultured Verrucomicrobia subdivision 3 bacterium | reverse complement strand
GGCGGCCGGATTTCCGGATTAAGCTTTCTCCACCTGCCAGTATTCCAATTCCACCGGGGTATTACGCCCAAAAATATTCACCGTGACTTTCAGCTTGCCGCGCTCCGGATCAATTTCCTCGATGACGCCACTGAAATTCAGGAACGGACCGTTGTTGATCTTGACCGTTTCGCCAACCGCAAAATTCACCTTCGGTTTTTCCGTCTCTTCCGATGCGGAAATCTGCACCTTAATGGCGTCCACTTCTTCCGTCGGCGTCGGCTGCGGCGGATCGCTCAAAAAGCCGATCACACCCTGCGTTTCCTTGATGAAATACCACGGCTTCTCGATGATGCGGTTTTCATCGTCGAGCAAAATCATGTCCACGAAAACGTAGCCCGGCCACAGCTTGCGGTTGGACACGGTCTTTTTCTGGTTGCGAACTTCGACAACCTTTTCAATCGGCACCATGACTTCTTTCACGAAGTCCTGCATTTCCTCGGTCTTGACGCGTTTTTCAATGCTGTCTTTGACCTTGTTTTCCTGGCCGGAAAGCGTCTGGATGATGAACCACTGGTTGCGCATGAAATTTTATTTTAGCGGATGAAAATTTTGAACAGAATGGTGTCCACCGCCACGACGAATGCGCCGAGCAAGGCGATCATAATGCTGATGAGCGCAGTGGAACCTTTCAACTCGTCCCAGCTTGGCCAGGCGCATTTTTTGAGTTCTTCGCGGGTTTCCTGCACATAGACAGCGAGACGCTGAATCTGTCCCTGCCACCAAAGCAGGCCAAAGGCGCCGCCGATGACCGCCGCCCAAATTGCAATGTGTGTCCAATTATTCACAAAAATATATTTCTGGCGGAGAGGGAGGGATTCGAACCCCCGTTAGGCTTTCGCCTAAAGCGGTTTTCAAGACCGCCGCGATAGACCACTCTGCCACCTCTCCATCTAGCAGACTGGCACGGCAGGCAGGACTTGAACCTGCAACCAATGGTTTTGGAGACCACTACTCTACCAATTGAGCTACTGCCGTAACCGTCCAAAACAGTCCAAAACACCGCCGTATCTTCGGACAAAAAGGGAGCACGGAGGTTCAAACTCCGCGCTCCCGAAACTGTTTCGCGATTAAGCGATGACTTCCACCACGATGCCGGAACCGATGGTGCGACCGCCTTCGCGAATCGCGAACTTGAGGCCTTTTTCCATCGCGACCGACTTCTGCAATTCGATTTCCACCGAGACGTTGTCGCCCGGCATCACCATTTCGACGCCCGTCGGCAGCGTGAGCGTGCCGGTGACATCCGAGGTGCGGAAGTAAAATTGCGGACGGTAATTGGTGAAGAACGGCGTGTGACGGCCACCTTCATCCTTGGTCAAAACATAGACTTCCGCCTTGAACTTCGTGTGCGGCTTGATGGTGCCCGGCTTGGCCAAAACCATGCCGCGTTCCACTTCGTCCTTGGTTGTGCCGCGCAGCAGCACACCGACGTTGTCGCCGGCGCTCGCCGAATCCAGCAGCTTGCGGAACATTTCGATGTCGGTCGCCACGGTCTTACGCGTGTCTTTCAAACCGACGATTTCGACTTCTTCCATCTTCTTGAGGATGCCGCGTTCCACGCGACCCGTGACAACCGTGCCACGGCCTTCAATGGTGAATACGTCTTCGACGCACATCAAAAACGGCTTGTCAATTTCGCGCGTCGGGTCAGGAATGAAAGAGTCAAGAGCGTCGAGCAAAGCGGCGATTTGCGCTTCGCCTTCCGGCTTGCCCGCGAGAGCCGCCGTGGCGGAGGCGCGGATGATCGGCGTCGTGTCGCCGGGGAAACCATACTTCGTGAGCAACTCACGGATTTCCATTTCGATGAGTTCAAGCAAATCGGCGTCAGCCAAATCAACCTTGTTCAGACAGACGATGATGCTCGGCACACCGACCTGGCGGGCGAGCAAAATGTGTTCGCGCGTCTGCGGCATCGGGCCGTCGGCGGCGCTCACCACGAGAATCGC
>CAIOUK010000157.1 GCA_903861445.1 uncultured Verrucomicrobia subdivision 3 bacterium | reverse complement strand
GGATTCCACCACGGATCGTAAAGGACAACGTAACTGGCGTTGGTCAGGTTCAAACCGGTGCCGGCGGCGCGCAAGCTGAGCAGGAAAACGCTCGCGCCGGTGTCCTTCTGGAAATCATTGACGACGGCCTGCCGGTCTTTGGTCTGGCCGGTGAGGATATGCGTGCGGATGTTGCGGGCATGGCATTCCTTTTCGAGAATGTGCAGCATCTGCACGAACTGCGAGAAGACCAAAACTTTCTGACCTTCCGCCACCAGCGCATCCAGTAACTCGAACAGCGTGTCCGTCTTGCCGGAAGCGGTGTCGCTGCCAACGAGCGACGGATGACAGCACACCTGCCGCAACCGCGTGAGCGCGGCGAGGACGTGCATCTTGCTTTTGTTGAGGCCCTGCGTGGCGACCGCCTGCTCGATGGTTTCGCGGCTACGGCGCAGTTCGGCGAGATATAATTTCCGCTGTTCCTCGCCGAGCGGACAATCGCGGCGTTCCTCGATGCGCTCGGGCAAATCCTTCGCAACGTGCTTCTTCAACCGGCGCAACAGCAATGGTCGCAGCTTGGCGGAAAGCCGCTTGCGCGCGATGCGCTGGACGGATTCGGTGTTCGCGCCATCCTTCGGCTCGTAGGTTTCCAGAAAATGTTCCTGATTGCCAAGGTAGCCGGGCTGGATGAAATCCACGATGCTCCACAAATCGAGCAACCGATTTTCCAGCGGCGTGCCGGTGAGCGCGATTTTATTTTCGCATTTCAACTGCTTCACCGACTGCGTGACCTGTGCGCCGGGATTTTTGATGAACTGCGCTTCGTCAAGAATGACGGCGCGGAAAGCAAATTTATGGAACTCCTCCAGATCGCGCCGGAGCAGCGCGTAGTTAGTGACGATGAGGTCGTGCTCGGGAATTTGCTTGCGCAAGTTGTGCCGCGCCGCGCCGCTTTCCAGCACGAGCACCTTCATGTCCGGCGTAAATTTCTCCGCCTCGCGCCGCCAGTTATGCAGCACGGATGCGGGACAAATCACCAGCGACGGCTTGGGGTTTTTCTTGTTCTGTTCCTTGAGCCACGCGAGCCAAGTCAGCGTCTGGAGTGTTTTGCCGAGACCCATATCGTCGGCCAGAATGCCGCCGAGTTTCACCCGCACCAGATGCGCGAGGAAATCAAAACCGTCTTTCTGATACGGGCGCAATTCGGCGTTGAGCGTCTTCGGCAATTCGGCGGCGGGAACGCCCTTGAAATCCTTGACCCGGTCGCGCAGCGCAAGCGCCTCCGGCGAATCCACGAAGCGCCCCAGCCCTTCATCGTCTAAGTGTGCGACGTGTTCGAGCCCGACTTTTTGCGGCACGGCGATGAGGCCGTCCACGCCCATGTCCGCCATCGCCTCATGCGCGCCCTGCACGGCGGCGGTATCGAGTTCCACCCAGCCGGCATTCGGCAGTTTGACGAAGCGGCTCGTCGCGGCGGCAAGACGATCCAGATCGGCCTTGGAAAGTTTCATGCCCTCGGCTTCCCATTCGGCGGAGACGGCGAGCCAGTCAATGCCGCTGCCCTTCACGACCAGACGCGGCTTGAGCGAGCGCGGCGTGAGGAACAGCCGGTGAAACGCCGGGTTGCCCAAGAATTCCGCGTCGGCCGGCTTCGCACCCCACGCTTCGGCGAGCGAGCCGAGAAAATTTTCATTCGCGTCGCCAATCCACAAGCCTGGCTCTTGCATGAACCAGTCGAGCTTGCGCAACCAGTGAATCGCCGGATCGAGGCGCGGGTCGTCGAGAATCTCCGGCTTCTCACCGGGCTTGATGACGCGGCTGTGCGGCGTCCATTCGTGGCCGTTCCAGAACCAGGTGCTTTTGTCGCGGGCACTTTTCGCCAGCAATCGCAGGCGAACCGTGTCGTCGAGCAGTTCAAAGACAAACTGCGGCGACGCCGGATGTGCGACGCATAGCTGTTCCCAATCCACGCCGTGATTCGCCTGCGACTTACGCAGATGCAGCAACAGTCGGTGGCTCAGCTTGCGCACGGGCACGGACGGTTTTTGCGCGAGATATTTCAGCACGCCGGTCGGCGGCGCGTTGCGCAGCAGGAAAAACTCGTTGCCGACGAGTGCGACCGGCGACTGGCGATTGAAAAACTTCGCGTCCGCGACGGAATGATTGACGCCATCCGGCAGCAGGATGCGGTGCGTGAAGGAAAGTTCCTTATCGCCATTTTCCAGATGCGGCGTCAGCGCGATGATGTGGCCGTGAAAAAAAATCGGCTGGCAATTCGCGGCGGATTCGAGCCGATTCGTATGCCCCCAGCGCGCGAGCCATTGCAGCAGTTCGGCGTCCGAGAGCAACAGCGTGGTCGCGTGGCCGGCGCGCTCGCGGTGGGTGTCGTAAATCCACTGGATGAATTCCCAGTCCCACGGAGTGAACAGTTCCTGCTCATGCGCGGCGCGGACAACCAAATCAACAATGTCGTGCAACGAACGCGCCTTTTCACCGGTGCGCGGGCGCAACAGCAGAAACTGCACGGCGAGCCGGTAACGCGACGGTTCTTGTTCATCCGGCTGCGGCTTGCAGACGACGCGCAAGGTGGCGCGCGGTGTGTCGAGATGCAGCGGCGTGGGCGGCGAAAGCCAGTGCTCCAATTCTTTTACCAACCGTAATTCCTGCTCAGCCTCCTCGGCGCGGGCGAAACGCTCCGGGTTGGCGTGCGGCTGCAGTTCCGGCGGCACCGAACGCTTGGCGCGCAGGAACAGAAACGCGAGTTCCTCCAGCCGCGCTTTGCCGGTGGTGGCGAGCATTTTCGGCCACCAATCGGTCGCGGGAAAATCGCGGCGCGAGAGCGAAAGTTTTTCAAAATAATCCTCCAGCAGGAGCCAGGAACGCTGGGAATCGGGACAAGTGGCGAAGCTCTTGAGGATGTCTTCGCGCCCGTTGACGGTGGTCGTGGAGTCGGACAATTCGCGGCGCAGATCGGCGAACGCGCCGTAAGTCTGCGACAGCACTTTGTTGTGCGCGTCGTATTTGCTCGCGCCGGTGCGCGGCGTCCCGTTCCCGTTTCTCATTGGTGTTCTCGGCATCTGGACAAAATTACTATGTTCTATCATTTCGACAGAACCCGCGTTCATGGTCAATCGCAAAGCGAAAGTTTTTTGATTGAGATGATCCGACCCACTGTCCGCCCTACAAATGTGAATGGACAACAAAAGCTAATTGTGAAGAATTACCGGATGAATAAATCTCTTGTGAAGTGGGCCGTTTGCGCCGTCCTCGTCTGGCGGGGCGCTGATTTCAGTGTGCAGGCCGGCGGCGGAGAATGTGTTTTGCAGGTCAAGCCGGTATCGGCGCTGCGTGAACAGGGCGACCAAATAACCCAGCCAGTTACGCTGACACTGTCAAATCTCATTGAGTCAGCTTCCGGGAAATCACGCGAGGCCAACATTCTGGTGGATGGTGTGTTCGCGAAAAAGTTCTCGCTGAAATCTGGTTTGCAGGAGGTCGAATTGGATTTGCCCGCCGTGAGCGAACCGGTGTCGCGACAAATTTCGATCGAAGCCGAAAATCACACGCTTGCCTCTACCAGTGTTCTGCTCAAGCCAATCCGCAAGCTCACAATCTATGTGCTACCGCATTCGCACACCGACATCGGTTACACCGCAATTCAGCCGGCGGTGGAACAGAAACAGGTCAACAATCTGCTCGAAGGCATGGCTCTGGCAAAACGGACGGCCGATTATCCTGCCGGAGCACGGTTTGTCTGGAACGTGGAAGTGCTATGGGCGGCGGATCTTTATTTGCGCCGGCTCAATGAAGAGCAGCGCGCAGATTTTTTCGCGGCGGTGAAAAAGGGACAGGTGGTGCTGAATGGAACCTATTTGAACGAACTCACCGGGCTCTGCCGACCTGAGGAGCTAATTCAGCTATTCCGTTGCGCCACGCAGATGTCTGCGTTGACCGGCGTGCCGATCCAATCGGCGATGATTTCCGATGTGCCCGGCTATACGTGGGGAACGGTCACGGCGCTGAAGCAGGCGGGCATCAAATATTTTTCCGTGGCGCCGAATTATTTCGATCGCATCGGCACGATTTTGCGCGAGTGGGAAAACAAGCCGTTTTATTGGGTCGGCCCGGATGGCCAATCCAAAGTGCTGGCCTGGATTCCCTTCCAAGGTTACGCGATGTCGCACATCTTAAAGCAACTTTCGCCAGAGAGCGTTGGTGAAATCGAGGACGCATTGGCAAAAGCAAATTACCCCTATGACATCGCCTACATCCGCTGGGCTGGCCACGGCGACAACGCGGTGCCCGACCCGGAAATCTGCGAGTCCATCAAAAACTGGAACGCAAAATATACCTGGCCGAAGCTGATTATCGCCGGCACCACCGAGGCGTTTCAGGCTTTTGAAAATAAATTTGGCAAACAGTTGCCGTTGGTTCGCGGCGATTGGACGCCGTATTGGGAAGACGGTGCGGGTTCGTCTGCCCGCGAAACGGCCATGAACCGCCAGAGTTCGGATCGTCTGGTGCAGGCGGAAACGCTTTTCGCGATGACAGTGCCGGCGACTTTTCCAAAAACCGAATTCGCGGATGCCTGGCGCAACGTGCTGCTTTATTCGGAACACACTTGGGGCGCTTGGTGCAGCGTTAGCAAGCCGGAAAACAAGACGACCAAAGAACAATGGGAGATTAAAAAATCCTATGCCGATCAGGCGGACGAGCAATCGCGCCAATTGCTTGCTGCCGCCCTGAAAGCAGACGTTCCGCCGCCGGCCACCAACGGCGCGCTGGAAGTGGTGAATACGCTTTCCTGGCCGCGAACTGAATTAGCGACCGTTCCGGCGGAACTTTCCGCTACCGGTGACCGTGTGACGGATGAGCAAGGTCGGCCAGTTCCGTCCCAGCGATTGCGCTCCGGCGAACTCGTTTTCCTCGCCAAAGATGTGCCCGCCTTCGGTGCCCGGCGCTACACCGTTTCCGCCGGCGCAGCGCTGGTTGAATCTCGCGCGCACGCCGAGGGCGCGACGCTGGATAACGGCATGGTGCGCGCGGTGGTGGATGAAAAGACCGGCGGCATTGTGGAATTAACGGCAAAAGGCATTGACGGAAATTTCGCTGACACGCGAGGCGGCGAGTCGCTCAACGACTACCGTTATTTGATTGGTGATGATGTAAAAAATTTACAGCGCAACGGACTGGTCAAAATATCCGTCGGCGAGACCGGCCCGCTGGTGGCCTCGCTCGTCATCGAGTCAGACGCGCCGGGCTGCGCCAAACTCCAGCGCGAACTGCGCGTCGTCGCCGGGATGGATTTTGTCGAGGTGATTAATCTGGTGGACAAAACGCGGCTTCAGGCGGCGAACTACAAAAAGCCGGACGGTAAAGAGAGTGTGAACTTTGCATTTCCATTCAACGTGCCGGAGGGCGAACTGCAACTGGATATTCCACTGGGAGCGATGCAGCCGGAACGCGACCAGTTGCCCAGCGCGTGCAAAAACTGGCTGACCGTCGGGCGTTGGGCCGACGTGTCGAACCGCGAACGTGGCGTCACATGGGTCACGCTCGACGCGCCGCTAATTGAAGTTGGTGGCATCACGGCCACATTGCTGAATTCGCAAACCAATCCGGATGTCTGGCGCACGCACATCGGTCGCACACAAACAATTTACTCCTGGGCGATGAATAATCATTGGGGCACGAACTATCGCGCTTATCAGGAAGGTGCGGTGCGGTTCCGTTTTGTGCTGCGGCCACATCGCCAGTCAGACCCAGCGGAAAACACACGCTTTGCCACCGGTTTTAGTGAACCGTTGCTGACGCGCGCGGGCGGACATCAACCCATCACGTCGTTGCTTAAAATCTCACCGGCAGATGTATTGGTTTCGGCGCTCAAACCGAGCGATGACGGCAAGGCGCTGATCGTGCGATTGTTTGGTGCGTCCGGCCAGACGCGCTCCGCGAGCTTAAACTGGGGCGAACGTGCGCCCAAGGCGGTTTATTTGAGTGACACCAGCGAGCGGCCCGGGAAAAAAGTATCAGGTCTGGTGACGGTTCCCGGATTTGGCCTGGTCACTTTGCGGGTGGAACCATAATGACGCAATCCCCCAATTCAATTTGGTGCTGGCTAGGTGAAAGTGGCGGCAGTTTGACGCGACCGGAGATTTCCTGATTCGGGCTGGCAGCAATGGAAAAATAGCGCAGTAATTTCCCGTCGAGCTTGAGCGGCACCGGTGCCGTGGTGAACCGCGGGCCGGATTGTTTGAGCCGTTGGGCAGTGAAATGGAGCACGGCTCCGTCTTTGTCGTTGCTGACGGTGAGTTTGGTGACGGGCAACTGCATTTTGATAACTTGGCTGGAGTTCGCATTCCAACTGGCTGGGTTCACATTCAAACCTTCGGCGACAAAATGAGGCGACTTCGGCAGCGCAGCCCGACGCACCCGCACTTGGACGGATGCGGTTTCGCCGGGCATGAGGGTAAGAGCATTGTCCGTCCAAAATGACGGCAAGATTTCCTGACCAAACACGCCGTCGGTGAGTTCCAGCATCACGTTGACGGCGGGGACCGTGCCTGAGTTGGTGATGGCCAGTTCGTAAATTTGTTCGTCGCCGGATTCGCGGGAGCTGACAACACGGAGATTAAGATCCACCGACGGCATTTGCAGCAGCTCCGGCCATTTGGTATTGGCCTGCGTCCAAGTCACCGTGCGGTCGAGTTTATTTCCTGACGCATCCAGCAAGTCGAGCGCAATGAAGTAGAGCGGGCCGTCCTTCAAAATATTCGTCAGGTTGCCGACGGCCACGGACTGGTCAGCCTTGATGGTGGCGTTCCACGACCGGCTGCCAACGGATTTTCCATCAGCGGTCAACACGGTGGCGGTGACTTTCACTGGTTTATCCTCGGCGAGGGTGCTGATGACCTGCACGCCCTTGTTGTCATGGCTGAATTGGACGTGCAGCGGTTTCAGCGCAGACTTCATCGTGTAGTAACCGGCATTAGGTCGCAAATACCAGTCGTAGATTTGCCACATGAAACTCAGCCAAGCGGCGTTCGATTTCCACAACGTATTGAGATTGTTGCGGGGCCGGGCGCGGTTGCCGGCCTCGAAAATTGTGCGGTAGGCCTGATTGTTGTAGAGGTCGCCCCAGCGTAACATTTCGGCGATAGACGATGGCTGGCCGATGTCTTCATGCATGATTTGAACATAGTTTCGGAACCCAGCATTGCCGCCGCCGACGGCGTCGTGGAAGCTCATGGCGAGGTTGAGCGGAAAAAATTCATCCCACGGTTGGTTGAAATCCGGGATGGCTTTGGCGAGGCTGTTGAGCGGCGGCAACGAGGGCAGACCGATTTCGTTCTTGCTCGTGAATTCCCGGTTGGTGTCGTATAGCCCGTAGTATTTCGGCAGCCGTTGCATGCTCCACGGGCCGCCGGAATAGGTCCGGATCGGCGTTTTGGCCCAGCCGGGCTGGGTGGACGAGGTGGCGATGAAAATCCGCGAATCATCCATCGCGGGCATCACCTTATCCTGAAGTTCTACGCCAAGGTCGTCCTGAGCCGGGGCTTCGTTCGACCCGCACCAGAGCAGGATGCAACTGTGACCACGCGCCCGAGAAATAAAGTCGGTGATGTTGTCGAAGTAAATCTTGGGATCACAGTCCTTGGGCCGCGGATTCCAACGCCGTTTGGAAGTGTCGCCCGTGGCAGAAGTCCGGCTCAAGTCCTGCCAGATCAGCAAACCATATTCGTCGCAGGCATCGAGGAAAACATCGGGCGGCATGATGCTGCAACCATTCATGCGCACAAGTGTGGCATTGCCTTCGGCCATCAACCGCACCTCGTCGCGATAGCGCTGCGCGCTCCAACTGAGGAGAAAGTCCGAGACCCACGCGCCACCGGTGATGCGAATCGGCCGGCCATTGACGGTGAAGGCGCGTCCACCACTGGGCAAAATATAACTACCAACCTCGCGCACACCGAAGCGGCTCGACGCCGTGCTGCTCTCGCGACCATCAATATTCGCGGTGACTTCCAGATGATAGAGCGGCTGGTCACCGTAATGCGCCGGCCACCAGAGCGATGGGGTTTTGAGTTTGAGCGCGGGGAAATTATCCGGCGTCAGAATGATTTCCTTGCGAGCGTGAGGTTCGAGCTCAACCGCATACTTCAGTGCGGCAACAGTTGCCGTCCGGTCGGGATTGCGGATGGTGACGAGCAACTCGGTGCGCTGTGATTTATCCGAGGCGTTGATGGCGAAGAGCCGTATTTTGATGTTGGCGTTGGTTTCATTTGGCTTAATAAAGACGCGGGTGAAAGCCGCAGGGTCGGCCACCATCACCGGGCCGGTGGCATGGATGGAAACAGATTGCCAGATGCCGATATTGCGGTCGCGCACGGCGGCAATCCAATCCCAACCCGCAGCGGAATATTGCGTCACGTCGTGCAGAATTTCGCCGTCGCCACTATTTGGACCAAAATCGCCCTTGAGACATTTGAGCTGTTCTTCCACCGGGTCGCCCGGATGATCGAGCGGATGGATGGCAATGGCCAGCACGTTGGCCGTGCCCGACTTCGCTGCGCCGGTGATGTCAAACAGGAAACGCTTGAACATACCGACGGTGTTGGTGGCTTGGGCGATTTGTTTGCCGTTGAGCCAGACATCGGCGCGATAGTTGATGCCGTCGAGTTTGAGCCAAATGATTTTGCCCGCGTAATCCGCCGGGATGGTAAATGTTTTCCGAAACCAATAGGGCTTACTCCATGGGTTCACCTTGTTCGGCAGGTGGCTGAATTTTTCCAGATCGTAACGCCGGTTGAACGCATCGCAGGCGTCCGGAATTTTCATGTTGTTCAAACCGATATAAGGGTCGGGGTAAACTCCGTGGCGAACCAGAGTGGCGAGCGCTGTGGTCGGCACGGTGGTCGAATACCAACCGGCGGTCTTGAATTCAGGACTGGAGATGCGGGCACCGTCCATGCCAATGATGGCCGACTCGCGTATTTCCCAACCGTCGTGGAGCAGAATGGCTCCGGCCGGAAGTTTTGAGAGCGGTTCGGCGTCCACGCTCGGGAACGAAACATTGGCTGCTGCGCACAGTAATCCGGCAACGAGAACCAAGGCTGGTGCAAAGCGTGCTAACATTCGCTCAAAATGGAATACCCTCGCCAGCTGGTCAACAAAGCAAAATTGACGATAGCACGCTTTCTGATAAATTGTCCGGCCATTTATGAACCGTAATCCTCACGTCGCAATTGTCGGTGCCACCGGCGCGGTCGGCATTGAAATGATCAAGACCCTCGAAAAACGGAATTTCCCCGTGGGCAAGCTGACCTTGCTCGCGTCCGCCCGCTCGGTCGGCAAGAAGTTGAAATTTCGCGGTCAGGATATCGCTGTGACGGAGCTGACAAAGGATTCGTTCGCGGGCATTGACATCGCGCTCTTCAGCGCTGGCGGCAGCATTTCGAAGGAATTTGCGCCCATCGCCGCCAAGTCCGGCTGCGTGGTGGTGGATAATTCCAGCGCTTTCCGTCAGGACCCGAACGTGCCGCTCGTCGTGCCGGAAATCAACGCCGACGACGTGAAGTCGCACAAAGGCATCATCGCCAATCCAAATTGCACGACGGCTATCACACTCATGGCGCTGTATCCGCTGCATCAGGCGTTCGGCGTGAAACGCATTTTTGCTTCCAGCTATCAGGCCGTTTCCGGCACCGGCGCGAAGGCTTTGGAAGAACTCGAAAAGCAAGTTGACCAGATTGTCCACCAGCAGCCGGTGACCAAGGAAGTGTATCCTCACCAGATCGCGTTCAACGTGATTCCGCATGTGGATTCCTTTTTGCCGACCGGCTACACGAAGGAGGAAATGAAGATGGAAAACGAAGGCCGCAAGATCATGCACCATGCCGCGTTCCGCGCGAGCGTGACGTGCGTGCGCGTGCCGGTGTATCGCTCGCACTCCATCGCCGTCAGCGCGGAATTTGAAAAGCCGGTTTCCCTCGAGGCGGCTCGCGCGGTTTTGAAAAAGGCGCCCGGCCTCGATGTTGTGGATGATCCGGAAAACAAAAAGTATCCGATGCCGCTGTTCACTTCCGAGAAATACAATTGCGAAGTCGGCCGCCTGCGCCTTGACTGCGCGTTGGATAACGGCCTCTGTTTCTGGGTCAGCGGCGACCAGTTGCTCAAGGGCGCGGCGCTGAACGCGGTGCAAATCGCGGAAGAGCTGTTGAAATAAGCGGCTGGCAATCCAGCCGGGTTATTCCACGCGCAAAATCTTTGCCGGCTGTTTCGTGCCGGCAAAGATGAGTTGCGGCTCGTCGCCCTGTTTCTTGCCCATGAGCTGTTCACCCAGCGGGGATTGCGGCGTGATGACGAGAACTTCTTTTTTGTCGTGCAGCACTTCCGTGCCGCCGGCGCGCGGGCCGAAAAAGTAAAATAATTTTTCGCCGCCGCATTCCAGTTCCACCAGCGCGCCGATGACGATGGCGTCGTCCGCCGTAAATTTTTTCACGGCCATTTTCTCATATTCCGCGATGGCGGCTTCGAGTTCCGCCGCCTGCTTGGACTGGCCGCGCGCGAGATAGGAAGCTTCGAGGCCGCGCGTGTCGTATTTATTTTCGGCCTTGTTGGATTCGTGCGTGGCTTCGGCGCGGGAGAATTGCGCGGCACGGAAATATACTTCCAATTCGTCAACCAGCTTGGCGATGATTTTCTGGATGATGGCGCGCTTGTTCATGCGGTTGGATTTTGCCACAAAAACACAGAGCGCACAGAGGCGGCACGGTGGTGGCTAAACCAATCAAAACAGGTTGTTCGCCATGATGCCAAGCACGCTCAATGGCCCTTGATCCTCAAGACCGTCGGCGGCTTTGTCGAGTTTTTGAAGCGAGAGCTTGGCGTTCTTGTAAAATTCCTGGTCGTTGACGAGCTTGCCGATGGTGCCCTGGCCAGAATTCACCTTGAGCAAAATCTGGTTCACGTTCGTCATCGCGGCGGCGGTGTTGTTGTAGAGCGATTCGTCGGTGAGCAATTTCCCAATGGTTCCTTTACCGGCAGCGACATCGTTCATCACCAACTTGGCGGAGGCGATGGCGTCCTTGGCGTCCTTGGCGGTGTCCTGTAAATTGCTCACGGTCGTCAGCGCGGTAGCGTAGAGCGCATCTTCGTAAATCAATTTACCAATCGTGCCCTGACCGGCAGCGATCTGGCTGGAAATATTTTTGACGTTGGCAATCGTCGCGGTGATGGGCGCGCTGTTCTGCTTGAAAAAATCGGTGAGCGGTCCCATGAGGTTGTCAATCTTGTCGCCGGAGAAAACCTTGGTGATGTTCTGGATGCCAGCGGCAGCGTTGTCGAGCTTGGCCATGATAGCGCTCAAGTCGGCCTGCTCGGCGGTGGTCAGCACCAAGCCATCCTCGGCCGGTTTCGCGACGGCGGAGCCAAAGGTGATATTGACGTAATTCTGTCCCATCAGACCGGTGAATTTGATGGTGGCCGTGCTGTCGGTTTTCACGACAGCGGTGGATTTAAGCTTCATCGTGACACTGACCTTGGAGTCGGTGAGGCCAATCTTTTCGACGCGGCCGATTTCGACGCCGGCCATCTTCACGCGATCGCCGACCTTGAGATCCTGCGCGGTGTCAAACAGCGCGCTGACATGGTAGCCGCGGCTGAACACGTCGGCGCTGCCGAGCGTTTCGATGATGGCCCACGCCGCCAGCACGGCGCAGATGACAAAAATACCAAGCTTGGTTTCAAGTGAATTTTTCATAGAGGAAACAATTTATTTTTCGCGTTTGAATTCAGCGCGCAGAAATCCCTGCACGAGCGGATGGTTGAAATTTTTGACCTCGTCCGGCGTGCCGATGACGAGAATTTTGCCTTCGGCAATCACGGCGATACGGTCGGCCACGCCAAACGCGAGATCGCGATCGTGCGAAACTACCAGCGACGTCACACCGGTGTTGCGTTTGAGTTCGAGAATCTCATTGCCGATGACCACGGACGAAACCGGATCCAGCTCGCTCGTCGGCTCATCGTAAAGAATCAACTGCGGCTCAATGACCAAAGCCCGGGCGATGGCGGCGCGTTTTTTCATGCCGCCGGAAAGTTCAGATGGCATCTTGTGCAGCGCGTCCTTGAGCCCGACATCGTTTAATTTTTCGGCTACGATGGCTTCAATTTCCGCCACCGGTTTCAGGCGGTGTTCGGTAAGATACAGGCCGACGTTTTCGCCGACGGTGAGCGAATTGAGTAGCGCACCGGACTGGAAGACGAGAGCCATGCGATATTTTGCGGCAATTTCCGGCGTCGTGATGGGTTCGCCGTTGATGAGGATTTCGCCAGCGTCTGCGTCTTCCAGACCGATGAGGTGCTTGAGCAAAACGCTTTTGCCGGAACCGCTTGGCCCCATAATGACAAAAATTTCGCCGGGCTGGACGGTGAAATCAATGCCCTGGAGCACTTCCTGTCCGCCAAAACTTTTGCGCAGACCGCGCACGACCAGACCGACACCGCCGTTGGAGTTGGATTGAGGATTGCTCATTCGACGAGGAAGCGGGTGAGGAGATAATCAAAAATCACGATGAGCACGATGGAGTTGACCACGGCCTTTGTGACCGAGCGACCGATGCCGCGCGGCCCGCCAATGGTTGTCAATCCCTGATGGCACGACACCGAGCCGATGATGAGTGCGAAGCAAAAGCTCTTGAACACGCCATTGCCGACGTCCTTCAAATCAACGATGTCTTTCAGGTCGGAGAAGAACGCGCGGAACGGAATTTCCATGAGGTGATTGTAATTTGCCACTACCGCGCCACCGAACCAGCCAACCAAAATCGCAAACACCACCAGCAGCGGCAGCGCCAGCGCAATGGCGAGCACGCGCGGCAAAACCAGATAGTGAATCGGATTGATATTCATGGTGCGTAGCGCGTCAATTTCCTGATAGATGCGCATGGAGCCGATTTCCGCCGCCATCGCGGAGCCGATGCGGCCGGCGATCAGAATCGCCATCATCACCGGCGCAAGTTCCTTGGCGATGGCGATGCCGACCACGCCGCCGACGGCGCTGGCCAGGCTGCGTTCGACCAGCACCGGGCCGGTCTGCAAGGCGATGACCGCGCCGATGAAAAACGACAGCACGCAAACCATCAGCAGGCTGGCGTTGCCAATCTCAAAAAACTGCTCGAACACCTTCTGCCGCTGCCGCCACGCGTGCGGCAGCGCCAGCAGCGTGCGCCAGAACAAAAGAATGACTTCGCCAATGCTATCGAACATAAATCGGATTAACGGACGGCGGTTGCGGTTTGTGAAACCGGAATGTAAAACAGCTTCGTCCGCCTTGTTTCTCCGTCACATTGATACTGAAAAAGCCCGAACAGGAGCGAGACTTTTTTGTGTCCGGGCGCCGTTTCAGCGCGATATAAATTCCACAACAGCGAGCGGCAGGTAGCGCCGGTTTTCGGATTGTCCTCCGCACGCCAGAGCGACCAGAGCGGCGACCAGTTGCGTTCGATGCCACGATTGTTCGGCACGGCCGGTTCAATGGGCGCGAGGATTTGCAGACGTTCATTGCCGTTAAAATCGTGGTGCCAGGTGAAGAACGGCCACATATCGAGACGTTTTTTCGCCGCGCCAGTCGCGGTGTTTTTCTCCTCCACCTTCGCGTAAAGATAAAATAAAACCTGTGTGCGGTTCCGCTCCAGCGGCGCGGCCAGCAAGCGGTGGTGCTGATAAAGCGGCCAGAGATACGAATCGCTTTCCAGCTCCTGATTGTGCGACCGGCTGAACAGCGGAAAAACCCGCGACGTGGTCTTGCCTTCACCGCGCGTAAAAATCACAAACGGCCACGGCCCCTGCCATTCGTGATATTTTTTGGCACGGTCGTCAATCCAGGTGAAAAGCGGCCAGAGCACCGTGGTCGAGTCGCGTTGCGGTGAACGACTGTAAGCGTAAAGCGGAATCGAGGCGCGGAATTTTTCCGGGTTGTCCGTGCCGATGCCGTTGTCCTGCTTGAGATGCAGCGGCCAGAGGTAAAAAGATTTTTCATGACCCGCCACGACGGAAACATCACCAAAACCGTTGGTGTGCGTGGTCACGGCTTTGTGTTCGGCACCGAGAAACGGCCAGACCTGCCAGCCGTTCAGTCCATCGCCGTGCCGGAGGTGGACAAAGGGATAAAGATAATTATCGGTCACCACATCGCGTTTTCGTGTTTCACCAAAAATCGGAAACATCACAAAATAAATTTCATCGTGGAACAGCCGGTCTTTGAGGCGACCATAAAACGGGACGAACGCAGTGTAATTCAGATTCGTGTCCGGCGAACGCTGCTCGAAGTAGAGCGGGAAAAATGTGGTGCGTTTTTTGGGGAGGCCGCCCTGCTCTTCGCCGCCAGAGAAGCTGATGAGCTGGCCCAGTTGCCAGCGATGTTCCGTGCCGTAATGGGTGCTGGTGAGAACCGGATATAAAAAATCGTCCTCGTGCGACGGAACGCCCGCATCGCGGTCACAGGAAAAAAACGGCGGCAATGCCCAAGTCGTCTCGGAATCTTTCTGCTGCGAATAATAAAATGGGCCGGCGGCTTCGGTGCGTGAACCCTCTTCCAGCGTCAAATTGAAGCGATCAAAAATAAATCCAAAGTTGGAATTGGTTTGGCCAAAAGTTTTTTCGGGTGAAAACACCACCACCACCAAACTAATTGTCAACCAAAGGCATAACCCACTAACCGGCTTAAGTCGCCGTTTTTTCATTATCGTTATTGCTGGTTGATTCATTTCCAATTTGCCGCAAAAATCTTTAGTTTTAACATTCAGATTGACTTTTGACCGCTTTAATTTTACACTTTCTCCACATTGAGGTTTTTTACCTCGGTTCCTCCTAACCTGATGTCGGCGATATTTTGTCGGCATCAGGTTTTTTATTTTCTACGAGCGGACGCCAGCGACCGAGTAAATTCAACAGCGCCGGCACAAACGTCAGTCCCGCCACCATGCACGTCCCAATTCCCACCGACATGATGATGCCCAAACTATGGATACCCCGATGCTGCGCCAGAACCAGACTGCCGAATCCCGCGATGGCCGTCAATCCCGACACCAGCAAGGCCTTGCCCGTGCTGCGTGCAAGGATGTTCGGCGTGCGCTCCTCGGCGTAGCGGTTCAGGATGTGGATGCCATTTGTCACGCCGATGCCGATGACCAGCGGCAGCGTCATGATGTTCGCTGGGTTGAACGGCACGCCTTGCCAGCCCATTAATCCAACCAGCCATAACGTCCCGATGCCGACCGGGATTAGCGCCAGCAATACCGCCACCAGACTGCGGAAATGGAAAAATACCATCACCGCAATCGCGACGAGCGAATACCACGCGGCGGTGATATAACTTTTTACCAAGAGATCGGTGTATTCAAACAGTTGCACGGGCGTGCCGGTGATAATTGGCTGATTTTGATCCTGCGGGTCAAGTGCATGGCGGAGCGTCTCGACAAATTCCTTTTGATGGTCACGCTGCCAGACATCTTTTTTCGGATAAACTTGCAACAAAAATTTTCCCGTCACACCAATGAAGCGGTCGCGCAGCGCCTCCGGCAAATCCTCCGCCCGCAGCGGCGCGCGGTCATCCTGCCGCTGCAAGGTCTGGAACGTCACGCGCAGATCATCAAACAACGCCTGCTGAAAACGGCCCAATGTTTCCGCGTGTTCCGTAAGAGTTGAACCCTCACCGGCGAGCATCTCGCGCCGAAAATTTTGGATGGCGTTTTGCAACGCGGTCATTTGTCGCGTCAAGGCCGGATCGCTGTTGCCAACCTCCTCGCGCGCCGCGCCGAGATAGCCGTAAAACGAATACAGTGTCCGGCTCAACGCATACACATCTGCCGGATGCGCGTCCGGCAGACTGAAAGTCAACGGCGTCACCAGGCTTTTGATTTCCGTGACCAGATGCAGTTTCGCGTTCTGTTCCTGATGCAGATAGCCGGCCATGGATTCCACATCCGCCACGACATTCGTCAACGCGCGAATTTGTTTTTCCAGCCGCACGGCCTCGTCCAAATTGTCTGCGATAACCGCGCCAAACAGAACCGATTTTTCCGCTGAATCAATCAACTTCTGCTCATACACCACCGCCGGCAACCCGGCGCTTTGCATGTTCAGCAAATTGTAATCGAAGAAAACTTTTTTCAACTGGCCTGCCGCCAGCGCGCTCGTTGCGATCACGATCAGCGTGATCAGCACCGGGCGTTGCAGCCAAAAATTTTCGATCCGCGCCCGCCGGTCGTCTTCCTGAATTTGGTGGTCAATGACATTTTGCCGTCCGCGCAGCAACAGCACCGGCAGTAACGTCATCATCGGCACGAGGCAGACCATCAGGCCGCCGCCGCAGAT
>CAIOUK010000156.1 GCA_903861445.1 uncultured Verrucomicrobia subdivision 3 bacterium | reverse complement strand
TAGGCCACGCCGAGATCGGCGTCGAGGCCCATGACTTCGCCGGTGGAACGCATTTCCGGCGAGAGCAAAATGTCCTGGCCGACGAATTTGTTGAACGGAAAAACGGATTCCTTCACGGCCCAATACTTCGTCCAGATTTCTTCGGTGAAATTTAATTCTTTCAGGGTTTTTCCGGCCATGACTTTGGCCGCGATTTTGGCCAGCGGTTTGCCGATGGCCTTGGAAACAAACGGCACGGTGCGCGAGGCGCGCGGGTTCACTTCGAGAACATAAACGGTGTCGCCTTTGACGGCGTATTGCACGTTCATCAGGCCGATGACTTTCAGTTCGCGCGCCATGGCGTGGGTGTAATCGCGGATGATGCCGATGACTTTTTCGGAAAGCGTGTGCGGCGGCAGCACCATCGCGGCGTCGCCGGAATGGACGCCGGCAAATTCAATGTGCTCCAACATCCCGCCGATGACGATCGTGCCTTCGCTCGGATTTTTGAAATGGCCGACGTCGGTAATGCAGTCCACGTCCACTTCCGTCGCGTCTTCGAGAAATTTGTCCACGAGCACCGGGCGTTCCGGGGAAGCCTCGACGGCGAACTTCATGTAATGCGAAAGCTCGCTGTCAGAATAAACGATTTGCATCGCGCGGCCACCGAGCACGAAACTCGGCCGCACCAGCACGGGATAGGTCAAGCGCTTGGAAATGACGAGCGCTTCCTCGGCATTCGTGGCGAGACCATTTGGCGGCTGCGGAATGTTCAGCTTGTTTAACATCGCTGCGAACAGCTTGCGGTCCTCGGCGATCTCAATGCTCTGCGGCGAAGTGCCGATGATGTTGACGCCGTTCTTTTGCAAACCGAGCGCGAGATTCAACGGCGTCTGGCCGCCGAACTGCGCGATCGCGCCCCAACATTTTTCGCGTTCGTAAATGTGCAATACATCTTCAAGCGTAAGTGGCTCGAAAAACAATTTGTCGCTCGTGTCGTAATCCGTCGAAACCGTTTCCGGATTCGAGTTGACCATGATGGTTTCATAACCATCTTCCTTGAGCGCAAACGCGGCATGGACGCAGCAATAATCAAATTCAATCCCCTGACCGATGCGGTTCGGGCCGCCGCCGAGAATCATCACTTTCTTCGCCGTGTTGCCTTTCACTTCGTCGTCACCGCGATCGTAGGTGGAATAATAATACGGCGTGTAAGCCTCGAACTCGGCGGCGCAGGTGTCCACCAGGCGGTAGCTTGGGACGAGATTTATTTTTTTGCGCCACGCGCGGATTTCATCTTCGGTCGTGCCGGTGAGATGCGCGATTTGCCGGTCGGAGAATCCGAGCGACTTGGCTTGGGCTAATTTTTCTGCATTGAGTGATGACATTCGGCAAAATTAAATTCGCAGTAGTAAGCCGGAATTATTTCCGCGTGTCCAGAAAGTATGACGCAAAGACACTTGCCGCCGCCGCGCAGTTGCTTTATGAAATCTTCATGCGGCGACTCGGAAAAGGTTGGTGCTGGCTGGTGCTTTTGCTCCCGCTTGCCGCTGCCGCGCAAATCGATCCCGTGAAGCGCGACCTCATCCAGTTCGGCTACAACCAGCCGCTCGAAGGCCAGTCACCGCTGGCGGCTTACGCGTTTTATTACCACAACGACCCGGAATTTCTGCGGACGAACCAGACGCTGCGCCTTGCGCTCGCGCCGGTCTATCTCGATTCCGAACTCGGTTTCAACCACGCGCTCGGCGCCAACACGGATTTTGCCGTCGGCCTCGCGGGCGGCGGTTTTGCCGACAGCTACAACGAAGTGGACGCAGGCAATTTCATCAAGGCCGAGTCCTTCAACGGCGACGGTGGCGAAATTTCCACGAGCATTTATCACCTGATTAATCCTGGCGATTTGATCCCGCTGAATTTTTTGCTACGCGGCACGGCCCATTATTCCGCCTACGAACGCAACGACACCACCGCCAAAAATTTTCAGGTTCCTAACAACGACACCAGCTACAGCGTGCGCACCGGCCTGCGCTGGGGCGGCATCGAACCGACGCTCTTTCCTGCGCTCGCGATGGAAGTCTCCATCTGGTATGAAGGCTACTTCCGCGCCAACCCTTGCACCTACGGCTTCGACCACGATCGCGCCGTGGAGCCGTCCGCACATCAATTTTGGAGCGCGGCGGCGCTCTCCTACACACTGCCGGACAGCCAGCAGAATTTTTTCGCGCAACTCGTCGGCGGCACTACGGTAAATGCCGACCGCTTGAGCGCCTACCGTATCGGCGGATTTCTCCCGCTCGTCGCCGAATATCCGCTTACGCTGCCCGGCTATTATTTTCACGAATTCAGCGCGCGGCAATGTGTGCTGCTGGACACCAGCTATCTTTTGCCCATCGCCCCCAACCAGCGCTGGAATTTGAATTTTAACGCCGCCACCGCCGTGATTGATTATCTGCCCGGAACCGGTCAGGCCGGCAGTTCCGACAGCGGTGCGGGTGCGGGCATTTTGTATCGCGCTCCGTCCGACCAATTCCGCTGGATGGTCAGCTATGAATATGGCTTCAATGCCATCCGTGACGGCGAACGCGGGGCAAGCAGCATCACCTTCCTGCTGCAAATTGACTTGGAAAAGCCTCATGGCCGGCGCTTCAATCCGTCCCAGCCCGACCGCTGGCGTGGCTGGAACTGGCTGGTCGGACGGTGAAAAAACTTGCATCCGCAAGCTAGTCAGGCAGTATTTCCAGCCCGGTTGCGCATATGGTGGAATTGGCAGACACGCTACTTTGAGGTGGTAGTGCCGCAAGGCGTGCAGGTTCAAGTCCTGCTATGCG
>CAIOUK010000155.1 GCA_903861445.1 uncultured Verrucomicrobia subdivision 3 bacterium | reverse complement strand
TCACATGGAATTTGCGCTTGGTGATCGCGGTGATGTGCGTGCCGATACCGCCGGACTTCTTGGATTTACCCGAGCGCCAGATGATGCTGCCCTTCATCGGGCGTTTGCCGGTCAATTCACAAATGCGTGCCATAAATTTTTTTTCGAATTTCTTTGTTTCGAGCCGCAGAGCCTATCAGGGAATCGTCCGGTGACAAGTTCTTTTTCGGGGAAATTCAGGGAAGGAGGATTTCGCGCGAAGGCCGCGAAGGTGGCGAAGGAAAAAATTTCCTTCATGGTCTGGCCTTCGCTCACTTCGCGTCCTTCGCGCGACAAATTCTGCGTGCCATCGCCACCGGTAAAACATATCTTACCACCTGAATTTTATGGCCAAATTAACACCTTTTGCCGCTCTCCGTCCCAAGCCCGAACTCGCCGCCCAAATTTGCGAACTGCCTTACGACGTGATGTCGTCCGCCGAGGCGCGCGAAATGGCCGCCGGCAAGCCGTTGAGTTTTCTGCACGTCAGCAAGCCGGAAATTGATTTGCCGGCTGACACCGATTTGTATTCGCCGTTAGTTTACGCCAAGGGCGCGGAGAATTTTCAGAAACTTATTTTGCAGGGCGCGCTGAAGCAGGATGCGAAGCCGAATTTTTATCTCTACCGACAAATCATGGGCGCGCACGCGCAGGTCGGCCTCGTCGCCGCCGTAAGCTGCGAGGAATATCTGGCGAACATCATCAAGAAACACGAGCTGACTCGCGTGGACAAGGAAGACGACCGCGTGCGCCACATCGAGGCACTCAACGCGCAAACTGGGCCGGTCTTCCTGACGTATCGCGCCGTGGCGGCGTTCGACGCATTTGTCGCCAAGAAGATTTCCGAGCCGCCCGCCGTGGATTTCACCGGCAAAGATGGCGTGCGCCACACGGCGTGGGCCATTACCAGCGGGAGCGACATCGTGTTCGTGGAATCGCAGTTCGCGCAGATTCCGTTTCTCTACATCGCGGACGGCCATCATCGCAGCGCGGCGGCGGGCCGCGTTTTCAAGTCGCGCCACGGCGCGGGGCACAGCGGGCAATTTCTGGCCGTGATTTTTCCGCACAACCAGATGCAAATTCTGCCCTACAACCGCGTGTTGAAAGATTTGAACGGCCTGACGCCCGAACAACTCCAGCAAAAGCTCGCCGCCGTTTTCGACATCAATCCCGGCGGCTCGCCCAAGCCGGCGCGCAAGCATGAACTCGCGTTTTATTTCAACGGCCAGTGGAGCACGCTTACGTTCAAGCCGCAATTCACCGCGACGAGCGATCCCATCGAGCGGCTGGACGTGACGATTTTGCAGAAGCAGGTTCTCGCGCCGGTATTCGGCATTGACGATCCGCGCACCAGCAAACGCATCAACTTTGTTGGTGGCATCCGCGGCACGGCGGAGCTCGAGAAGTTGGTGAATAGCGGCGAATACGCCTGTGCGTTCAGCATGTTCCCGACGAGCATTGAGGACTTGATGGAGATCGCCGACGCCGGCGGTATCATGCCGCCCAAGAGCACTTGGTTCGAGCCGAAGTTGCGCGACGCGATGTTCTGCCACATGATTTAACGGCTGACGGTTGGAGTAGTTTGGTCTTGTTCGCACTGTCGTTTTTTGCGCGGGACGATTATTCCGCGACAGTGTTTTTTTCTGCGTTCAGCATTTCCGCTTGGTTTTAGAGGGGTTTTAAGTTGGCAGCAATAATGCTGTATTCATTCCGTGGCCAAAACCCGGCCACACTTTCCCCCTAAATTTTCCTGACGTGCCTTGGAAATTTTCCCCACGCGGATGAGGCAGGTGGATTATTTTTACCCATTATGAAAACAGGCTATTTGATTGATATGGACGGCGTGATCTATCGCGAGAATCATTTGATTCCCGGCGCGGCAGAATTCATTCAGGCGCTTCAGTCCACCGGCACGCCGTTTCTGTTCCTGACCAACAATTCCGCGCCCACCCCGGCGGATCTTGCCGTCCGGCTCAAACACATGGGTGTGGAGGATTTGTCCGCCCAGCATTTCTACACCTCGGCGTTGAACACGGCGGATTTTCTCAATGAGACGGATCCGAACTCCACCGTATTCGTCATCGGCGAAGGCGGTTTGCTCGCCGCGCTGCACGAACGGAAAATTGCCAGCGATTCGATCGATCCGCGCTACGTCGTGGTCGGCGAAGGTGCCACCACCATGGAACGCCTGACCAAGGCGCATGAATGTATCGAACGCGGCGCCCGGCTGCTCGTGACCAATCCCGACAACTGGTGTCCGGTTTCGAGCGAAAAAACGCGCCCCGGTGCCGGCGCCACCACTGCTTATCTCGAAGCCAGCACCGGTCGCCGTCCCTACTATCTCGGCAAGCCGAACAGCTATATGTTCCAACGCGCGCGTCGCAAGCTGGCCGATTGGACGCTGAACGAAATTACCAACTTCGTGATGATCGGCGACACGATGGAAACTGATATCCGCGGTGCCTTCGAAGTCGGAATGCACTCTTATCTCGTGTTGACCGGATCCACCCAGATTCAGGATGTCGCCGACTACGTCTATCAACCGACCCGGATTTTGCAAAGCGTTGCCGATTTGACCGATGAAATTAAAACCGGCAAAGTCAGCGACCGGCGGAACAGCCCGGCTTTCACCAAGCAAACCACCTCCGTCGGAAAATCCGGCCGGCGGCATCAAACCGACACTTTCGCTTTGCATAAACCCCGCCCGCGTCTGCGTCCAGCCATGACCAAATAATTTTTCCCGTGGCCGAATCATTTTGAATTCGACACGCGAAATTTGAAATTCGACACTGGGCGGCGTGTCCACCGCCCGCCTGCAACGCAGTCTCCGCGCCACGTTCCTCGGCCTTGCCGCGAACGTCGCGCTGACCGTGGCGAAATTTCTCGCGGGCATCCTCGGCCATTCGCAGGCGCTCATCGCGGACGCGGTGGAATCGCTGGCGGACATCTTTAGTTCCATCATCGTCTGGCGCGGACTCGTCGTCGCGGAGACGCCGCCGGACGACGACCATCCCTACGGCCACGGCAAAGCCGAACCGCTCGCTGCCGCGATAGTTTCCGTGATGTTGTTACTAGCCGCCGCGTGGATTGCTTTCAACGCTTTGCACGCACTCAACGCGCCGCGCGTCGCGCCGTCGCCGTGGACGTTGATCATTCTCGTCGTCGTGATTGCGGTGAAGGAAATGTTGTTCCGCTTCGTGTTGCGCGAGTCGGAAACCGTTGCCAGCTCCGCCGTGGAAACCGACGCCTGGCATCATCGGAGCGACGCCATCACCTCGGCGGCGGCGTTTCTTGGCATCAGCATTTCGCTCATCGGCGGCAAGGGTTATGAGGCGGCGGATAACTGGGCCGCCGTCGCCGCTGCCGCCGTCATCGCGTTCAACGGCTGGCGACTGCTCCTGCCGACGGTCAACGAGTTGATGGATCGCGCGCCGGATCGTGAGTTGATCGAGCAAATCCGCGTCATCGCCAAAAGCATTGCTGGCGTGGATGACATTGATAAATGCCACGTCCGCAAGATGGGCTACCAATTTTTCGTTGATATCCACGTCGTCGTGAATCCGCAGATGACGGTGGAACATTCGCACCGCATCGGTCACGACGTGAAAGATAAATTGCGCGCGGAAATTCCTGCCGTCCGCGACGTGCTCGTGCATATCGAGCCGCTCAAATCCGTGAAGTGAATTGCCGTGAACGCCGAAACCCATTTCAAAGGCTGGGCCAAGCCGGGACCAATTCCACCCGGACTTGGCGACGAGGCCGTTCCTGCCACCGAAACGCTCGACGCCATCAGCGGCCATTTCCGCCTCTTTCAATTGCGCAACGGTCATCGTTTTTCCACCGACGATATTTTGACAGCATGGTATGGCACAGGCTGGTGTCCAACGGCACGCACCGCGCTCGATCTCGGCAGCGGTATTGGCACCGTCGGGATGATTTGCGCGTGGCGTTTGCCCGGCGCAAAATTTGTCACCGTCGAGGCGCAAAGCGAAAGCGTGGCGCTCGCCCAAAAATCTGTGCGCTACAACGGCCTCGAAGACCGTTACGAAATCCGTGAAGGTGATTTTCGCGACCCCGGAATTTTGCGCGCTGACGAAAAATTCGACCTCATCACCGGCAGCCCGCCGTATTTTGCGGTCGGCGACGGCGTCGAGAGCGAACATCCGCAAAAGCTCGCCTGCCGCTTTGAATTGCGCGGCACCATTGCTGATTATTGCGCCACCGCCGTGAAGCATCTTGCACCCGGCGGATTTTTTGCGTGCGTATTTCCGCACGAACCGGCACAGCTCGCCCGCGTGGAAGCCGGCGCACGCGCCGTTGGACTTGTCATCGTCCGCAAACGCCCGGTGGTTTTCCGTGAAGGTGATCCCGCGCTCGTGGGTTTGTTCGGCATGATGCGCGCGGAAGATTTGCCGGAACGGTTTCGCGGTCAGACGTGGACCGAGCCAGAACTCATCATTCGCACGCGCGATGGAAAAATTCATCCTGAATACTCGGCGGTGAAATTGGCGATTGGTTTTCCACCGTGAGCATTATCAATGACGCCAACCACGGAAACACAAAAATCTTCGTCCAGCTGGAGACAGTGGCTGGTCTTTGGCCTGTGCCTGCTGCCCGCCGTCGGGCTGGCAATTTTATTGCGTCAGAACACGGTGAATGTGCCTTACTGGGATGAATGGGATGACGACCTTGCCAGTATTTTTCTCAAGTGGCACAACGGCACTTTGAGCTTCGGCGACTACTGGGCGCAGCACAACGAGAGCCGTCTCGTCCTGCCGCGCGCCATATTTCTGCTGCTCGGAATTTTTTCGCACTGGAACCTTGGCTGGGAGGTTGCAACCACGTTTTTGCTGGCGGCGTTCGCCGCTGGCGGCGTTTTTTGGCTGGGCCACAAAACGCTGGCGGCTCGGCCGCTGGTGGCTGGCGTGGCGGCTTTCATCGCGAGCCTGCTGATTTTTGCACCGGCGCAATATCAGGCGTGGCTGTGGGGGATGGAACTGATTTTGTATCTGCCGTTAGTTTGCATTCTCGCCAGCCTGTGTTTTTTGCAGACCAATTTCTCCAAGCGGACAAAAATATTTTTCGGCGGCGTCATGGCGGTGGCCAGCACTTATTCCTTCAGCAATGGAATGCTTGCGTGGCTCGCGCTGTTTCCGGTGCTGTTTCTCGCCGATGGTCTGGCCGGTTTGAAAAAATTGCGCCGCGCCGCGCTCCTGTGGCTGCTGGCCTTTGTCGCCAATGTCGCGCTTTATTTTCAGGACTATCAATTTCCAACCTCGCCGGGACTTTGGAGCGTGCTGTGCAATCATCCGTGGCAAGTGGTGGCGTATCTGTTTGCCTTTCTCGGCGGCCCGTTGGTGGACCAAAACAGCGATTACGCGGTGACCGCTGGCGTCATCATCGGCGGATTTCAATTCACGTTGTTCCTCGCGCTGGGCGTGGTGATTTTCCGCCGCCGAAAAAATTCTGAATGGATGCGGCGGGTCTGGCCGTGGCTCACGCTCGGTGGCTACGGCGTTTTGAGCGCACTGCTCGCCACATCCGGCCGCGCGGCGTTCGGAGCGGCGCAGGCGTTGTCGCCGCGCTACGGAATTTTTGGTGTGTGTCTCACGGTGGCGCTGGTGTATCTGGTGCCGCTCGTGGCGTTTTATTCGGCACCGTCGGTCAGCGGGAAAATGCGGATGATGGTGGCGGCGCTGGCCGTGGCGGTGATTGGCTTGCACGCGCTGGCGTTGCCGGCGGCGTTGGTGAATATGGAAGTCTTCAGTCTGAATTTGCGCCACGCCAAAGCGTGTTTGAAATTTCTTGATGTGCTCCCGCCGCAGCCCGCCACGCGGGCATATCTCTGTCCGAGTTTCGCCAAGGTGAAAACGATGGCCGACGCGCTCGACCGCGCGCACGTTTGGAATTACTCGCTGCTGCCAACGCGCCGGCTGGCGGATTTAAAGACCGCTCCGCAACCGGTCGTGCCGCTGGGCGACATCGAGAACTGCCGTGTGCTCGGCACGAATTTTTTCCTGTCCGGCTGGGCGCTGGCCTCCGCGCGCCGCGCGCCGGCGGATTGCGTGGTGTTCACCTGCGAAGGCGCGGGCAATGAACCGCAAATTTTTGCGCTGATGGACGAGCGTTTGGTGCGGACGGATCTGGTGGAAAAGTTTCACGATAAAAAATATTTTCTCGCCGGCTGGCAAAAAATTTGTCCGTTCGCCGATTTGCCGAAAGGCGCGCTGACCGTCCGAGCGTGGAGCTATGACGCGGCGACCGACCGGCTTACGCCGCTGGCCAACGTGGTGAAACTCGCCAATCCGTAGAAAAGAATTGCTTGGAACGCGGAAAATCTCGCGCCGGCTGCGCTGAAGATGGCGGCGGTGACGACGAATTTTTGCCACATCCATTCTGCCGGAAATAAGCCGTAAACCCGGGAAGCGTTAACGCATTGGCGCATTGGCGGGCAGAGGAGTGAAGTCGCGTTGTTGCTCAATTTTTTTGGCAGCCAATGCCACAAATAAAATTGCCAGCGCGAATCCGAGCAGCACAAACGCCAGCACGAACCCCGGCCAGCGGTATTTCGGTTTTGGAGCATTTTCATCCGGTTCGTTCAT